>JADJWE010000006.1:0-300000 GCA_016716525.1 Candidatus Flexicrinis affinis | reverse complement strand
AGAGCTACATCGACCGGCTCAGTAAAGACGATATCGGCCGCAAGCTGGACATCGTGACCAACGAAGCGCGGCGCATGTCGAAGCTGCTCGACGACGTTCTGAGCATCAGCCGTGCATCCGCAGGGCGCGTGTCCGTGATGCCAGAGTCGTTCGACGCTCTCGACGTGCTGCGCGGCGTCGTGGAAAACCTGAGCATGGCCGACCACGGGCGCCACACCTTTGTCATCAACCCGGTGTGCAGCGCGGCTCCGCTGACAACCGACCGTCGTCTATTCGAACAGGTGCTCATTAACCTGCTCACCAACGCGGTGAAGTATTCTCCCAGCGGTACGACCGTCTCGGCCGAAATCTGTGCCGACGCCGATCACATTACGCTGCGGATCAGCGATCAGGGTATCGGTATCCCCGAGGACGAGCAGCATCGCATCTTCGACGCATTCCACCGTGCCGACAACGCATCCGGCATCGAAGGCACCGGACTCGGGTTGGCGATCGTCAAGCAAAGCGTGACTCAGTTGGGTGGGGATATCGACTTTATCAGCGCGGTCGGCTCCGGCACGACGTTTACGGTCAATCTGCCGGTCGAACCCGTGGCGCGCGCATAGCGGCCGCCGTCGCTCGAACAGCATGGAGCGCACGTCCCGTATGAGCAAAACACGAGCCGGCGCGCTATGCTAGTAACCTACCCAACGAGATCAGCAGCGGAGGCAAGGCCGGCTATGGCGTCCGTCATCTTCGAGATCAAACACTATCAAGTATCGTGGCGGCAGTTGGAACGACGCGACATCGGCGGCGCGCAGGTGCTGATCCGTGGTCTGGTGCGCTGCACCGGTGCCGAGCCGCAGACGAAAGTCGAGTACACGCTCGACGTGCTGTTCCTCGCGCCTGAGAGCCCGTTCCCGCCGCCGTCGTTCAACCCCGGCGAACGTAAAGGCGCGATGTATCTGCCGATCGCGGACCTCGGCGCGTTTGTCGAAATCCTGCGCAACGAAAAGCCGATCTTCGGCCATCTCTACGACGACCGGCCTGACTGGGTGAGCGTGACGACCAACAAAGAACCGGTCGGCAGCGGCGAAGTGGGCGAATAGCGGCACACACAAAACGAAATTCAAGGGGTTTACACCCCTTGACCCCATCTCTGCGAAATGACCGCGCTCGCGCGGTCATTTCGCGGCAGGGAGTCCAGAGGGCGAAAGTCAGGGGCGCAGCACGCTGCGCCCCTGACTATTCTGGCATTACCGCAGATGCCGGAACGTGCGCCACGGCGACCAGTCGCTCTTGGCGCCGCCCGACCCGACCGACCGCACACGCCAGCGCCCGACCTGCGCGCCGATGAAGTCGAACGTGTATGACGTCGCGCCCGTCGATACCAGCGGGTAGTCGGAGCAGTTGGTGCCGGTGCTGCTGCACCATTGGCGCTGCAGTTCGTAGCCACCGCTGGCCGCGGCGACCGCCGACCATGACAGCGTCGTCGTACGCGGGAAGATGTCGAACGTGTGTCCGTCCGCTGGCGACACCTGATTCGGCGCGACCAACAGCGGGACGACGATCAACGGCGTCGTGATCGGCAGTGGGACGAAGATCAGCGGTGTCGGCGACGGTCCGCCGACCGGCGTTACCGATGGCGCGGGTGTCGCGGTTGGCGGTGGCTGCGTAGTGTACGTCAGTACGCGCTCGGTGCCGACGATCTCCGCCGCCCAGCCCGTCGTGCCGTCGAGGAGCTGAAGTTGCCACCACAAGTAGTTGTCGATCGGCGTAGGCCCGCCGATGACGCGCACGTAGGTGTCGCGCGGCATTTCGCGCACGAGCGCGCCGCCCAAACCCGGCACGCTGCGCAGGCGTAGGGCGCCAGTCGTTACCAGCGCGTTGTCGCCAACACGAAGCTGCGTCGGTACGCTCGGGTCGGCGCCCGGCGTGGCGGTTGGCGCAAGCGTCGGCGGCGCTTCTTCAGCGCCGATCGGCACAAGCGTCTGCTCGCCATCGGCAAAGTCGACCGCCCAGCCTGTCGTGCCGTCGTCGAGGCGGATGTTCCACCAGTTGAAGCCGCCGGAGCTGGTCGGCCCGCCGATCAGGTCGACGGTCGAACCCGGGGGAATACTGCGCACGACGACGAAGTTCGTGCCGGGGCCGGAGCGGACGCGCAGCGCGTCGCCTTCGGTCGTGCGGACGATGGCGCGCTCTCCGACACGCAGCGTCAGGCCGCCGGGTTCGGTCGGACCCGGGCCGCTGGCATCGGCGATCGGATCGGCCAATACCGGCCAGTTAGCATACGGCGGTTCGAGGAACATGAACGAACTGCTCCCGAGCGACCCGACCCACGCGATGCGCGGGTAGGTGTTTGGCACGCCGCTCCACACGCGCGACCCGTCCGAGTCACCGGCGCGCAGATTGATGCTGTATAGTCCGGGGACGCCCCCGTCAGGCTTGGCGTAGATAAAGCCGTCCGGCACGCCCGCCATCTCGTACGCGTTTACGCCGGGCGGCAGGGCGCCGGCGATCGCGCCGTCACGGTTGAGCAGGTAAACGCGCTCGCTGGTGCCGTCATACGCCACAAATGCGACCAACTGCGCGTTGAACACGAACTTCGGCCCGTAGATCGTCCAGTCGGACCGCTGGAAGACCGGCCATCGTTCGCCGCGCGCGGCGTCGTAAACCTGGATGGTGTTGAACTGGCCGAACATGAAGCGGTCCGGCATCATCGGGAAGCGGTCGTCCGGCAGCGCCATAACGGCCTCGCCAGTCGGCGCGAACACGTCGCTGGCCGACCCGTAACCGATGTGCGGCGTGACGGACGCGGTCACGGTGTCCCACAAGTAGCTGCCCGCAGGCTCGCTGGCTTCAGTGCCGCCGCGGATCAGCGCGATCGCCAGTTCGGTGGGCGAGCGGAAGTAGGTGACCGTCGGCGTGATGCCGTAGGTCGCCGGGATGCCTGCGAAGGCCGGGTCGCCGCTCGAGAGCGTGCCGGCGATGCTGAAGCTGTCGAGATCGATCACAACCAGTTCCCAGCCCGACGGGTCGACGCTGTAACCCAGCGCCACGCGCCGTGAGTCCGGGCTGAAGGCGAAACGCGGGTTGAAGTCGATGCTGTTATACGCCACCGACGACACCGGATACTGTGCGATCACGGTGCGGGTGTTGTAGTCGTAGATCATCAACTGCTGATTGGTCGAATCCGGCTGAGCGAGCACATAGGCGATCAACCGGCCATTGGGCGACACGCCGACGTTGGACAGCGGGCGAATCGTGTACGGCGGGGCGATCGGCAGTTCGAACGTGTCGCGCTCGCCGGACAGGTCGACCAGCGTCATCTCGCCGGTATCGGGGGTGTACAACCACGCGGTGAATTCCGCGGGGATGGCGTGCACGGGGCTGACCGCAAGTGCCAGCACGCCGAGAACGAAAAGGAGGTGCCAGCGGCGCATGACTGCGATCCTTTCTGCCAAACGGAACGAAAGTGTTTCTTTCATTGTCGCGCAGTTTGCGAATCGCGCAAGCAGGCACGCTGGCGCTGCACCCGAGAGTCAGGCGAAAAAGCACGCCCCCTGTCGGATCAACCGGCAGGGGGCGTGGAACGGAGGGGGAGCCTCTCTAGAATGTCTTGGTGTGCGTGCTGCTTTAGTTGTTGCTGTGCAGCATCTTGACCGGGATCGTGCGCGGGAGCACGTGGTCGGCCTTCGGCAGGGTGAGGGTCAGGACGCCGTTGTCGAACTCGGCTGCGACCTTCTCGCTGTTGACCGGCTGCGGCAGGCGGATGCTGCGGCTGAACTTGCCCCAGCTGCGCTCCTGCAGCAGGACCTTGCCGCCGTTGCCTTCCTCGGTCTTCTCGGTCGTCTTGGCCGGGATCTCGGCTTCGATCGTGAGCAGATCGTCGTGCAGGTTCACCTTGATGTCGTCGGCCTTGACGCCCGGCAGCGACGTGGTGACGACGTAGTTGTTGTTCTCCTCCACCACGTCCAGCGCCAGCGCGCCGGTCACGCCTTCGTAGGACTCCAGCGGGCGCATCGGGCGGATGGTCTCTTCCATCAGGCGGTTCATGAAGTTCGACATGGCGTTCATGTCACGGATGGGGTTCCAACGAGTGATGGTCGACATGATCGATTCTCCTTGTATTGCCTCTTATGTTCCATCGTTTCAGGTCAGCGGCCGGGTTTCTCCCGTTCTCCGCTTTTGACCTTATCGTAGAACCGCCATGTAAGAGGATCGTATAGCGTGTGTCAGAGGATCGTAAAATGCGTATCAGAGCTGTATATGAGGGGCGGCGGAGGGGCCGGTCTCAGCGCATAACCGCGGGCGTTACGGAGCGAGCGCTGCCTGCCGTTGTATGGCGTCGACCGCCGCATCGACACCCAACAGCGTGGTGTCCACGATCGACCAGCCGGTCTGTGCCAAGCGCCGCACATCAGCCCTCAGCGCCTGATACACGAGCCGAATACCCTCATCGATATAGTGACGAGCCGGACTTTCTCCCGAACGCTGGTAGTTGCGCTGGTGGGCTGTGTCCTGACTCGGGAAAAGCAGTACTTTGTGGACAGGCGTGCGTTCGAACAGTGTCTGATAGTCCGGCATGAAGTTCGAGTCGTAGAAGTCGTCGATCACGACGGCGAAGCCGGCCGCCTGATATGTAAGCGCCATGTGAGTCACACTCGATCGGGCGAGGCGGACCTGCTGCGTCAATTCGTCACCCCACTGCGCACCGGGCAGCATCAGTCCCGACACGACCATCATACGGATGTCATCGACTGGGACGTATAGGCTTTTAGAGAAGCGGAGTGCCAACGCCCGGCTGGTCGTGCTCTTGCCGACCGCAGGCGCGCCAGCAAGCACAAAAATGGGAGCCATGAACACCTATCCAGTTGTGGAAACGCTAGTGACGACGGCATTTGATTGTGGCGCGGTTCCGCTAAACATGCACAGAATTGGAACCTGCGGCGTCCGATGAACGTCATTTACACTGGGCAATGCGCGTTGTGTCCGCCCTCCGCTCACCACACGGGCGTGCAAAGCGTATTATCATGTTGGAAGAACTATCGACCTGAAACACGGAGGTTTGATGCTTTCCTACCGCGTAACCCGTTTATTGATCGTTGCCGTTCTAGTCGTCCTACTTGCCCCCGCGATTGCCGCTCAAGACGCGCCCGAAACGCCGATTTCAGTATCGGACGCGCTGGCCGCATACATGCCCGCGGACGCGCTGGCCTATGCCGCGCTGTCGGTCAGCGATGACGCACTCAGCGCGTACGATGCGCTCGTCGCTGAGGTTTTGACGGGGATTCCCGGTGTGCCTCAAGCGCCCTCGATTGTCGGGCTGTTCGACGAACTGCTGCGCTCCGAATTCGACACCGACCTCGAGTCGATGACATGGCTGGGCGACACGTTGGCGATTGGCGTCAGCCTGTCAAGCCGGCGCGAATACTTCACCTCAGAGGTTGTCATCGCTGCCGAGATCACCGATCCTGACGGAGCGAAGCTATTCCTTGACCTGCTCATCGGCGATTTTTCGAGCGAGTCCGAAGTGCGCGGCGATACCACGTACTATCGCGTTGACGACGAGGGCGGTGCGATGGTCTCGCCTGACGTGATGGTGATCACGAGCCGCTACGACCTGCTGCCCATTCAGGCTGGCCAGCCTACACTTAGCACCGAACCTGCGTACCAGTCGGCGCGCGGGCATCTTCCCGGCGCGTATCCGGCGGTCGCGTACCTTGACCTGCCGCGGCTCTATGCTATTGACTTCGCCGATCGAAGCAGCCGCCGCGAGATGATGAATCAGGCGCCGTTCATTGCGGCGATCGGACAAGTTTTCGGCCCGGCCATGATCGGTTTCACACGTGAGTCCGGCGTGCTGGTAATGGACGTCGCGATCGCCGGCGGCAACCTGACGCTCCCGCGCCTGCTCGACCTGCCGGTCGGGCCCAATCCTGTGACCGATCCTGCCGCGCTGGCGCTGGCCCCGTCCGAGGCGTTCGCTGTCGTTCATGGCGCCGACCTGCTGCACAACTACGATGCGCTGTGGGAAGCCTACGGACCGTGGGTCAAGGACGCGCTCGTGCAGCAGCAGTTCGGCCGCATGTTGTACGACTTTGGCACCGAGAGCGCGCTTCTGTATTCCATCCTCGGCCGGCTTGAGGCGGATCAGTTGGCCGACCTTGGCCTGAGCGCCTTGCTTGGCGTCACGATGGACGACCTGCGCAACTGGACCGCTGGCGACTACATCATGTTCCTGATGGTGAACCCGGAGTGGCCGGCGGACTCGCAGGCCATCGAACCTCCGATCGAAGGCGCGGGCGTCTTCACCGTGGGCGACCCGCAGCAAAGCCTCGACGCGCTTGAACGGCTTGCCCGCGCGCTGACCCTCCTGCGCGACAGCACCCGGTCGTGGGCGTATGCCGATGTTGAGGTGTTCCGCGCCGAGGCCGCGACCGAACTGGCGGTGACCATCCGGCCCGACGGCGATCCGGAAGAGTCGTTCAGGATTTCGCTGATCGTGAGCGGCGAGGTCGCGATCCTCGGAACGCAGCGCGCGGCACGCACCGCGCTAGCCGACCTCTTCACGCGTGACGTCGATCCGGACGCGTGGCTGACCGAGGCGCAGGCCATCGGGCTGATCGGCGGGCAGAACTTGTACCTGCAGCCGTCGCAGCTCGTCCCGTACATCACGGCATGGGCAGGCCGCGCCGACGACGAATCCGAAATGATTCGGACAGTCCTCGCCAAGCTCAACACCATGCTGATCAGCACGGTGACCCAGCCTGACGGTTCGGTCGTCGCACGGTTCGCGATCGATCTGGCGACGGCCGGCGAGATGGAGACGGTGATGTTCCGCCCGACACTCGCGCCCGCCGTGCGCGCAACCCGCGAGCCAGTCGATACACCGGCGCCCGTCCCCACAATCGCGCCGCCGCCGACCGTAGTCGCGACCGTCGACCTGCAGCCCACTCTGCCGCCGCCCATGACCCCGACTTACACCCCGACTGCGTTCCCGACGCCAACGCCTCTGGCGCTCAACGACCAGCCTGTTGTCACCGACGCGCTGGGGTACAACACCGTTTCGTTCCGCGGCCCAGACGGCGCGTTCACGCTCGGCAGCCCCGACGCCCCGGTCACGCTGGTCGTGTTTTCCGACTGGGCATGCCCGCACTGCCAGAACTTCGAACCGACCGTCCAGCAGTTCATTGCGCAGCACGTCGTGACGGGTCAGGCCAACCTCGAGCATCGCACATTCGCGACGGCAGGGGGTCAGGCGACCGTGGCCGTGGGCAAGGTCGCCGCGTGCGCCGAAGAATTGGTGCCGGGTTCGTTCTGGGAGGTCAGCCGGCAGTTATACGACCTCGCGATCAACCGCCCTGACAGCTATTCGGCCCTTTCGGTAACGGCGCTGGTCACCGATTTGTTGGACGTCGACCGCAGCGCAATCAACCAATGCATCGCGCGATCCGGGCAGGTTGAAGCCGACCGGAGCTATGCCAATGAGGTCGGTGCTAATGGAACGCCGTACCTGATCGTGCGTTACGCCGATGGCCGTACGGCGCAAGTCTCGGATCGCACGATTGAAGGGCTGACGGCGTTGGTTACCGGACCGATGATCATCGAAGTGGACGTGACCGAGGAGCCATCGCACGACCCGTCCGCGGTGGCCGATGCCTTGGCGACCGCCGCGGCGATTCCGCTGCCGACCAGCGCGCCGGTTGATCTGTCCGATTACCCCGGTATCGAGCTGCCCGGCTCGGTCGTGGGAACCCTGCGCGGCGGCGAGCCGATCACCTACGCGCTGACCGTGCCGGAAGGTGTGTCGTCCGTCGTGATCACGGCCGCCAGCGACGACTTCGACACGACGCTCGAATTGACGACGGTGGGCGGCATCTCGCTGGCCTACAATGACGACGACAACTTCGACGTCAACACCAATTCGCGCATCGACGCGAACCTGCCGCGTTCCAGCCGTCAGTTCTTGATCGTGGTAGCCTCGTTTGGGGACAGCGGCACCGGCGAATTTACACTGAACGTCAGCAGGCGCTAAACGCTGATCTCAGCTTTCGACTTCAACAGCGCCACCAGCAAATCCGTACACGCCTGCAAATCGCGGGCGTGTACCATTTCACTCTGGCTGTGGATGTACCGGGTCGGGATCGTCAATGCGCCGGATGGCACGCCGGAACCGGCCAACTGCACGCGCGCGGCGTCGGTCGTCCCGGCTTCGATCATGTCGATCTGATACGGAATCTTGGCCTTCTCAGCGGCTGAGACCATCCAGTCGATCACGGCGCGCGGCACGACCAAGCCGGGGTCGTAAACCTTGATGCCGGCCCCTTGCCCGAGCTTGACGACCGTCTTTTCGCCCTTCGGCATGTCGCCCGTGTCGGTCACGTCGACGGCGATCGCCACATCAGGCGCGATGCCATATGCCGCCGGACCCGCCCCGCGCAGGCCGACTTCTTCCTGCACTGAGAACACGAAGTACACCTGATTCGGCGTCTTCTTGTTCAGCTTGTGAATCGCCTCGATGACGATGGCGCACCCTGCCCGGTCGTCCATCGCCTTGCTCAAGCGGACATCGCCCTGTTCGGCGTAGGTATGCACGAACGCCGCAGGCTGGCCGATCGCGACCGGTACGCCGCCCGTGTCGATGTACAGCTCGTCGAGCTTGGGGTTGGAATTCTTGTACGGTTGGTGCGCGCCGATCACCCCGAGTGTGCCGTCCTCGAACTGCACGCGCTGACCGACGAGGTCGTGCACGGTCAGTCCGCCGATGGCCGCGAAGCGCAGCACGCCGCTCGACGGTTCCGCGAACGTGGCCATCACGCCGATCTCGTCCATGTGCACGACGACCATGACCTTCGGGCCACGATTGCCGACACGCACGATCAGGTTGCCTATTCCATCGACGCGGACCTCGTCGGCATACGCCGCGACTTCGGTTTCGATCAGCCGCCGCACGTGGTGCTCATAGCCCGACGGACCCCATGTTTCGCACAACCGCTTGAGAAGATCGCTCATTGGAATACCACCGTCTTGTTGTTATAGACCAGCACACGATTCTGCAGATGGTGCCACACCGCCTGCGCCAGTACGAGCTTTTCGATGTCCTGCCCCTTGCGCACAAGGTCGGACACCGAGTCCTTATGATTCACTGGGATAACGTCCTGTGCGATGATCGGCCCAGCGTCCAGCTCGGCGGTGACGTAATGGCTCGTCGCGCCGATCAGTTTGACGCCGCGCGCATACGCCGCGTGATACGGCTTGGCGCCGGCAAACGCGGGCAGAAAGCTGTGATGGATGTTGATGATCCGGTTTGGAAACGCG
Source organism: Candidatus Flexicrinis affinis (assembly GCA_016716525.1). NCBI lineage: Bacteria > Bacillati > Chloroflexota > Anaerolineae > Aggregatilineales > Candidatus Flexifilaceae > Candidatus Flexicrinis > Candidatus Flexicrinis affinis. Next base: position 290,700 of record JADJWE010000006.1, on the reverse strand, counting down.
GCGATGAACTGCTCGGTCAAGATTTGCATGTAGCGCGCCAGCACCACGAACTCGACACCGTGCGCTTTAAGCAGGTCGATCTGCGCGCGCTCTTGCTTAGCCTTTGTGTCCGCCGTGACGGCGAAGTGATGGAATGGGATGCCGAACGAGTCGGCGACCGGCTTGAGCGTCTCGTGGTTGCTGACAATTAGAGGAATGCTGACTCGCCACTCGCCGGCCTGCCAGCGGCCGAGGATGTCGTACAGGCAGTGTGACTGCTTGCTGACGAACAGGGCCATGCGCGGCGTCTCGTCGCTGAAGCGCAGTGTCCAGTTCATCTTGAAGCGGTTGCCGACCGTCAGGCCAAAGGCGGTCGGGATGTCGCTGCGCTCCATGCCGAAACCGGCCAAGTCCCACTCGACACGCATGAAGAACACAGCCGCTTCCTGATCGACGTGCTGGTCGAGGTGCAGGATGTTGCCGTTGTGTTGGAAGATGAACTGGGTTACGGCGGCGACCAACCCGCGCTGATCGGGGCAGGAGATTAGCAGCGTAGCCGAACCGGCGCTCATCGCTGCTCCTTGAGCAGGCGGGCGTATGCTCCCGTCCACACGCTGGAGTCGCGGGTGAACTTTGTGATGTTGATGTCGCTGAACTTGGGCATCAGGCGGATCAGCATGGGCGCGAGCTGTGGCCAGTCTTCGGCTGCAGCCACGCGGGCGAGGTCTTGGGCCGCGTTGGATACCCACATCCAATTGCTGCGAAACTCCTCGGACTTCATCCAGTAGCCACGCTTTTCCCACGCCCGCGCCGACTCGTCAATGCCTTCGTCGATTTCGCGCAGGCAGAACACCATCTGTGCGACCATGTCCTTGGCGTCGTCGTTGATAGCAGGCTGCAGCACAAGTTGGCGCAGTAGTTCGGCAACCGTGCGCATCAAAGCACTGCGACGCTTGCCCGGGTTGTCGGTGTTGACCACACGTCCCATCGCGTGTCGTTCCCTCTGGAGTTTAGGTGATGAACGGTCTGATTCCGTAATAGACGCGCGCGCCGCTCAACAAGCGCAAGATCTGCTGTCCGTCGTAGCCGGTGAGATCGGCCAGTTCACGCGGGGTGATCGGCCGGTTGTCGTTCATCAACAGAACGCGTAGAACGCAGTCGATGACCGAAATCTCGCGGTTGATGAAAGCGGGGTCTTCGGCGGCAACCTTGAGCGCGAAATGCAGCGGGTCAACGCGGCTTACGCGGCCCGTGTGCGGGTCGATATAGTCGATCTGCCGGTCGGCCGGTTCGGCGGCCACCATATCGTGAAATTCGGCCGGCACATGGCGCAGCAGCACCACGCGCAGGTCTTCGCCGGATGTCGGCCACCAGTCGTAGTCGATATGGTAAGGGGTGTCCAGCGTGGGCTTTGCCAGCGCGCTGGGCTTAGGCGGGGTCATAGATGACTCATTTCCAATGCGATTGCTTAGGTGTCGCTCAACTTCCAATACTGGTCGGCGACGTTCTCAAAGTCCGGGTTGGCCTCCAGCGTTGCCAGCACGACGCCCGGCGGGCAGCGCCGCAAGACGTTTACCGCGCTGTAGATCGTTTTGGCATGGGCAGCGCCCTGCGGGCTGAGCCGCGCGAGGGCCGGGATCACCAGCTTGAGCACGGCGCTCAGGTTCCTCTTCTGCTGCGTGAGCGACTTCGCCAGCGCTTCGATCGGGGCGAGCTCATCAATGCCGAGGATCATCTGTTCGTCGAACTTCGCGCCGATCTGGCGCGTCTGCAAGTCGAACTGCAACCGATCGTCCTTGGCGCTCATCAGTGGGACGTACTCGACACGGGGCCGGAAGGTCGGCACGTCAACGATGATGTGCCCCGGCGTTTTGTCACGGCGTACGGTGAACTGTGCGCCCAGCGGCAGATGATGCTTGCGGTAAATCTCGGCCGCGCCGTACACGTACTGCTCGTCGTTGACGACCCATCCGCTGTAGGCTTCGCCGTCGCGGGCGTCGACCAGCGTGATGTTGATGCGCGGCGCGCGCCGCGCGGTCGGGAAGATCGCGCGGGTGTGGCTGTTAAGCGGAATCGTGCCGAGGCGGCGGTGCGAGTAGATCAAACGCACGGTCGCTTCGGTAATGTCCTTGACCGTGTCGAAGGGCGACAGTTCGTCATCGACCTCGGCTTCGAGCGCCAGCATGTCCGCCGTCAGCAGGTCGCGGTCATAGTCGATACGGGTGTAGCGCAGCAGTGCAGGCTTCTCGCGAACTTCCGCCGGTTCCTGCCGCTTGAGGTACCACAGCACTTCGCCCGCAGGGCCGACTTCGTCAAATCGCTCGTCCTCGTTCATGGCGTAATTCAGCGAGAACTCCTGCAATTCCTGCGGAGAGTCGCCCAAGCCGCCGATCTGTTCGAGGATCTCCACCGGTGTCAGCGGGCCGCCTTCCGCGATGTCGAGCACCGCTTCGGCCAAATTCAGGTGCCCGACCGTCACATCCTGCATCAAGTCGCGGACGAACCACTTGCCAGCCAACCGCACCAAGGTCGGGTTGGATTGGAGCGCCTCGTTAACGGCCTCCAGAATGGTGTCGCCGCTGGCCTCCATGATGTCGTCGAGGCTCATCGTCTCGGCGCCGGGGAGTGCGGTCAGCAGGTCCGATACGATCGGCTCGACCACACCCTCCGCGATTCCGGCAGCAAAGGTCGCTTTGTCGCCGTCGATATCGACGGTGACGCGTTTGAACTTGCCGTAGCTGCGCCCGCAGAACCCTGCCGGATCCAACCCGTTCTCAACCGCAGTGACGACGCCGGTAGCGAGCAGCTCGCCCTGAAACGCGATCGTCTGGCCCTTCTTGTAGGATTGCGTCGGATCGTAGGCAAGCAGGTCGGCGTAACGGTCGGCAAGAGCCTGTGCGTCACGTTCCAGACGAAGTTCGATCACGCGGCGGGCTAGGACATCGGCCGGGAGTGGGGTTTCGCCTTCAAGCAAATCAGCGATCAGGGCGTCGATGTCAGAGGGGGTGAGGGAAAATTGCGTAGACCAGTGCGGCTTTGACGGCAAAACCGGGACTCTCCAAAAGACTAAGCCGATGAGACGCTGCGAGTGCGGGCGGGGGTTGGCAATTGAAATCGGCGTTCAACGATGTAAAATACTGCTCGTTGCGCCTTCCCCGTGTGGAATTATACTGGACACCGAGTCGGTCCACAAGGGACGGCAAAGTGGGCTGCGCGTCAGCCAAGCCCACCCCTCGCCCAACCCAGTCAGGCACAGCGTGTGCCAGCCACTGAAGATGAAGCGGGAATGTTTTTCGTGAGCGCATACGTGGGCTTGACCCGCGTAGTGTTTGGCCAGTCAAGGACGAAACAATGTCGACCAAGCGTACCTACCAACCGAAGATTCGTCGTCGTCAGCGCGTGCATGGCTTCCGTTCGCGGATGTCGTCACGCGGCGGCCGTGACGTGTTGAAGCGGCGTCGCGCCCGGGGCCGTCACAGCCTCGCCGTTACGCCGGTGCACGTCAAGAAGATCAACTGGAACGCCCATTAACCGCCGGGGGCGGAATGGGCCTGCCGCGCCCGCTCCGGCTGACGCATACGCACGACTTCGCCCGTGTCCGGGCGCAAGGACGTACGGAGCGCGGCCGGCTGCTGCTGATTAACACCGCGCCGAATGGGCTGCAATCCAACCGGTACGGAATTGTGACGAGCAAGCGGTTGGGCGGGGCAGTCGTGCGGAACCGGGTTCGCCGGCTCCTGCGCGAGGCCATCCGCGCCGAAGATGCGGCACTGCAGCGGGGGTGGGATGTCGTGGTTGTCGCGCATCCTGCCGCCGTCGGGCAGCCGCTTTCCGAACTGCACGGGGCGTACCGCACACTGATCGTACAGGCCGGCCTGCTGCATGACGAAGATGATTCGCGTGGTCTCTAACCCATGAAATTTCTGGCACTCGCAGCAATTCGTTTCTACAAACGACGGATTTCGCCGATGCTGCCGCCGTCATGCCGGTTTTATCCGACATGCTCGGAATACATGTACGAGGCCATTCAAGTGCACGGGCTGTTCCGCGGCGGCTGGATGGGCCTGAAGCGCATCGGCCGCTGTAATCCGTTCAATCCCGGCGGCTTTGACCCCGTCCCCCCAAAGAAAGAGCACGCCAAAACATGATCGGAACCCTTCGCAGGCGCGTTTCCCTTCCCGTGCTGCTGGCGCTTACCGTGCTGGTGGCGGCTGGCTGCGTCAGTACGCGCCTCGGCGTGAGTTGGCCGTCGATCTCGATTATTGACGATCAGCATATTCTGCTTGCCTACAACAACTATCTCGTGCTGATCGAGCCGGCGACCGGCGAAGAAGTCAAGCTGCGCGACTCGGACGGCAACGTGCGTATCGACCCGCAGACGGGCGAGGCGCGCACGTGGGACGTGGCTGAGTCCAGCGGCCAGCAGGCGTTCTACAGCACGCCGCTACGCCTCAGCGAAGACACCCTGCTCGCTGCCGAATACAACGGCCGGTTCATTGAGATTGACTACGCCGCCGCACGCATCAACAACCCCGCCGGGCGTCCGGTCAGCGGACAGGTGGTCGCCGATGTCGCCGTGGACGACGACCGGCTGTATGTCGGCTACAACAGCCAGAACCTCGAAGCGTTCGACCTTGAGAGCCTGAACGTGCTTTGGGCCTTCGAGACGACCAGCGGTATTTGGTCCAAGCCGCTGCTGCACGAAGGCGTGCTGTACGTCACCTCGATGGATCACAACCTGTATGCGATCGACAGCGCCGATGGCTCGGAGCTGTGGCGCGTCGACTTGCAAGGCGCGGCGGCCGCTTCGCCGGTGATCGCCAACGGCCGTCTGTACGTCGGCACGTTCGCGCGTACAGTCGTCGAGGTCAACCTTGACGGCGAGATTACCGCGACGTTCACCGCCAACAACTGGGTGTGGGGCACGCCGGTGATCGAAGGCGGAACGGCCTACGTGACCGACCTGACCGGATACGTGTACGCCCTGAGCGTCCCCGGGCTTGAGCAGATTTGGTCGGTGCAGGCTGCCGAAAGCGGCATCCGCCCCTCGGCGCTGCTGGCCGGCGACTTCGTTGTAACCGCCTCACGGACGGGGCGCGTCACGTGGCTGGACAAGAACGACGGCAGCATCGCCATCACGCGCGAACTGCAGACCGAAGTGCTGAGCGAGATGTTGTACATCCCGGCCGGCCCTAACGTCAGCCAAGACATCATTGTCGTTGCCACGGTGCAGGCCGACCGGCCGCTGGTCGCTTTTGGCGCGCGTGACGGTCAACTCCTGTGGGAATATCGGCGCTAGGCCGCCGGAGGGAAACGCCGTATGGATTTTCTGCTCAATCCCTTCATCACCATCCTGACGCTGTTGTATTCGGTGTTCGGCAACAACATCGTGCTGGCGATCGTCGCGCTGACCGTCATCATCCGGCTGGCGACCTCGCCGCTGCTTCTGCAGCAGCAGAAATCGACCGAGGGCATGCAGCTTCTGCAGCCGCAGCTCAAGAAACTGCAGGAGAAGTACAAGGGCGACCGCGAGCGTACTGCGGCCGCACAGATGGAGCTGTACAAGGAGTACAAGATCAACCCGCTCAGCGGGTGCTTGCCGCTTCTGATCCAGCTTCCGATCCTGTTTGCGCTGTACGGTGCGATCAACTACGGCCTCGGCGCGACGCCGTTTCAGGTGGTCGACCTATCTGGTCGGCTGCTGATCCCGGGCCTCGACAGCCTCGTGCCGCTGGACAAACTGTGGCTCGGCCTTGATCTCACGCAGCCGCCGACGGTCGCGGGGTTCTCACCTGCCGCCGTCATCCTTCCGCTGCTGGTGCTGGCAACGACATGGCTGCAGAGCAAGCTGACGCTGCCTCCGATGAACCCGGACGATAAGAACAATCCGACGGCCTCGATGACGCGGTCGATGACCACCATCATGCCGCTCATGTTCGGCTTCTTCGCGCTGACCTTCTCGGTCGGTCTGTCGATCTATTTCATCGTCAGCAACGTGGTCGGCATCGTGCAGTACACCATGCTCGGCAAAGCGCATTGGAATCAAGTGATCGGCCGCGGCCCGTCCGGCCCCGGCCCCAAGCGCGAACAGACGGCCGAGGAGCGAGCAGAGGCCGAAGCAATTCTGTCCCGTGTGATCGCCAAGGTTGAATCTTCGCCGCGCAACCCCGCCCTTGCGGCGCGCGCTGCTAGCGGCGGAAGCCGGGGCGCATCGCAAACCGTTTTGAAGACCAAGCCGGGGCCCGCCACGCCGTCGTCGCGTGTTCGGCCCACGAGGAAAAAGAAGTAGAGCTTATGTCTGAACGTCGATCGATCGAAATCTCAGCCGACACCGTCGATGAGGCCATCCAGCGCGGACTGGCCGAATTGGGTGTCAACCCGTGGGACGTCATGGTCGAGGTCGTCGAAGAGCCGACACTCGGCCTGTTCGGTTCACCGCCGCGGCAGGCGAAGGTGCGCCTTCAGCTTCTGCGCGTCGGGCCGACCTCTCCGCCGCCGAGCTTCCCGCGTTTGGCGCAGCCCGATGCCGAAGCAGCGCGCCGCCAGCAGTCCGGCAACCGCCAGCAGGGCGGGGGCCGCGGCGGTCAGGAGCGCTCCGGCTATGGCGGCGGCCAGCAGCGCCGCGAAGGCCAGCGCGGCGATCGTCCGCAGAATCGCGGCGACCGGGGTGACCGGGGCGGCCGCGGCGGGCGGGGCAGGGGCGACCGGGATCGCCGGCCCGTATCACGCCTGCTAGACAGCGAAATGGTGCGCAAGCAATCCAGCGCCTTCGACGACGACAGCCTGTACGACGACCTCGAAGCCGAGGGCGAATCGCTGTTCGCCGGCTATACACCCGTCGAAGAGGCCGACTACGATGCCGATGTGGCGGCTGCCCGCGAAATGCTGGTCGACGTGCTCAAGGCGATGGACATCGGCGGCAGCGTGCAGGTCAGTCGTGTCGACGCCTCGCAAGGTGGCGGGCCGTGGATCCTGAACGTGCAGGGGCAAGGTCGCCAGATCAACGCACTGATCGGCCGCCGCGGCGATACGCTGGCCGCGCTGCAGTACATCTTGCGCTTGATGGTCAGCCACCGCCTGCAGCATCGCGTGAACCTGATAGTGGACGTCGACGGCTATAAGGCTCGCCGCGCAGAACGCCTGCGCAGCCTTGCGGCACGGATGGCCGAGCAGGCCATCAACGAGGCGCGCACGGTCGTTCTCGAACCGATGCCGGCCCACGAGCGCCGCCTGATCCACATCGCGCTGCGCAGTCACCCGCAGGTCGAAACCAAGTCGATCGGCGAGGGCGACAACCGCAAGGTGACGATCGTGCCGGTCGCGGGCGCCGTCAACGAAGCCGAGGACATCCCTGACGACGAAGCCGATGCCGACGAGGACAGCTTCGAGTGATTGTCAACCCGGCGGGCGCGGAGCCGATCGATTATCTGCTGATCGGGCACATGACCGCCGATCTGACCCCACAGGGGCGCACGGTCGGCGGGACGGTCTCGTATGCGATTCGCACCGCGCACGCCTTCGGACTGCGGGTCGGGCTGGTCACCAGCGCGCTGCCCGCCGAGCCCCTGCTTAACGACCTGTCTCCGTTCGGGCAAATCGTCGTCGTACCCGGGCCTAACACCACCACATACGAGAACCTGTACAGCGACCAAGGACGCGTGCAGTACATTCGTGGGGTCGCCGCCGATATTGCGCCGGCCGATATCCCCGAGGTATGGCGCTCCGCCCCGCTGATTCATTTTGCACCGATTGCGGGCGAGGCCGACGACCCCGCGATGCTCGAGCTGTTCCCCGACTCGACCATCATGGCGACGCTGCAAGGCTGGCTGCGCCGCTGGGACGACGACGGGCGCGTGCATTTTCGCCGCTGGAACCGCGCCGAGACGCTGCGCCGCCTAAACATCCTCGTCTTCAGCGAAGAGGATATCGTCGAGGCACCGGAACTCATCGACGAGCTTGCCCCGCAGACCCACAGCCTATTCTTTACGCAGGCGGAACGCGGTGGCATCCACTACGAGTACGGCGTGCCCTCGCGTTATGAAACGCCGATCCGCAAGGTCGTCAACCCGACCGGGGCTGGCGATGTGTTCGCCAGTTCGCTGCTGTGCGCGCTGTATATCACCGGCAGCATCCGCACCGCGACCGAAGTTGCTGCAGAACTGGCCGCCGAGAGCGTTACCCGCTTCGCAATCGAAGGTACACCGACCCCCGATGAAGTCCGCGCTGCACTCGCCGAATAGCCGGGAATCGCAACCCGCCATGACGGTGCATGCTCTGATCTTCGACCTCGACGGCGTGATCGCCGATACAGTGCGTGCTCATGACGTAGGCTGGCGCCTTGTGGCGCAGCATCTCGGCGTGGAACTCAGCCCAAGCATGCTGGAGAGCTTTCGCGGCAAGCGGCGCGGGGACATCCTGCGCGCCATGTTGGGGCGTGTCCTGACCGACAGCGAGATCGAATCGGCGATGGTCGTCAAGGAAGAGCACTACGACGCGTTCGTGGCCGCAATGACCGACGATCACATCCTGCCCGGCGTCATCCCGCTGCTGGACGAAGCCCGTACCCGCGGGCTGGGGCTGGGCGTCGCGTCGTCGTCGCTCAGCGCGCGGACCGTACTCGACAAGCTTGGCCTGAGCGAGCGCTTCGACGTCATCGCCGACGGCACCACCGTCGCGCGCGCCAAACCCTACCCTGACGTGTTCCTGTGGACCGCCGGCGCGCTGCGCGCCAAGCCGATGCACTGCGTCGTATTCGAGGACGCCGAGGCTGGCGTGCGTGCCGCGCATGACGCGGGCATGCGCGTCGTCGGCATCGGCGATCCGGCGCTGGTGGGGCAGGCGGACACCATCGTGCCGAACCTTACCCATATCACGCTGGACGACCTGCTGCACGCGGTCTGAACCGCGCGCAGAGGCTTCGCCTCCGCACCTCCACCAAAGGGCTTGCGCCCTCTGGACTCCCGTATCTGCGGTTTGATGCCGCTTGCAGCATCAAACCACGAGTTGCGGAGTGCAAACTGCTTCCACTGTCCGGTTAAGTGTCAGATTCGCGTGCGCGGCGGATTTCCGAGTCGTCGCCTGCGCCGCTTGGCGGCTTGAGCTGATCTGTCGCGTCATCGTCCAACGGCATTGTCGGGCTAAAGGCGTCTGCCCGTGCGTCACGGACGGTGTTGGCGTCCAACACGCCGCTGGCACTCAACTCCTCGCGCGCGTCCTTTACTGCCTCGATGATCGTCGCGGTGTCGGGAAGCGCGGCCCTTGGCTTGTTGAGGAATTCGGTCAACCCGCCCGGCTCACTGCTTGCGCGTACCGGCCGTCGCGACTGCACGAACACGCGCACTTCACGGGCGATCAACTGTGCGTGCGCGCCCAGCGCCATCAAGATCGCGAACGGGATCGCTGCGGTGAAGATGTGCGAGTTGTCGAACGTGAAATCGGCAAACGCGCGCGGATACACGAGCGCGTCAATTGCAATCGGGAACGGGCCGTTGGATTGCAGGGCAGGCTGCACGCTCGGCAGCAGCACGACGAACGCCAGCACCGACGCGATGCTGAACGCAAACCGCCCCGGCCCGCTGAACAGATAGCCGGCCAGCATACCGGGGACCAACCCGACCAGCACGAAGCCGAGCATCCCAACCCAATCGAGCGGCGGATTGCTCAGGCCGAGGTCGTAGATCAGCGGCGCGATGACCGCCCATGCCAACCCGAGCGCGAGGCCCAACGCGGCAGAGATCGGCGGGGTAAACTTGAAAGGCGTTTGAATGCCGAAGCGCCCGGTCTGAACGCGCAGGATCAGCCCGCAGAACAGACCGATCAGCAGGCCGACAAGGGCGACCGGCCCGACCGAAAACGGCGGGCTGTCGGGGCACAGGCCGTAGGGTGTGCAGTAGTTGCTCCACGAGATGTAGACCGGGAGGTAAATCGAGACGGCGGTGAGTGCGACGGCGATCCATGCGCGCAGGCGCAGCAGGCCGTTGAAGACCAGCCCCAGCGCCACGCCGAACCCGCCGAACAGCATCAAATCCCACTGCAAGTCGACCGTCCGGCCTAGATACAGGTAGTGATCGGATGCCCACAGAAGCATCCCCATGAGGGTGCCAGCAATGAACGCGGCGCCGGCCCGCATAGGCCATTTCCAGAACCCCCTCAACCGCGCCGAAAACTCGTCGGCGACGACCACGACTAGCCCGAATACGACGCCATACGACAACCCATACGCGATGGTGTTCGCATATCGCCACGGATCGAGCACGGCAAATGGCAGATCGAATGTCGTCCACAGCAAGAAGCCGCGGCCGAGTGCCCCGCCCAGCATAGCGAACAGGAAGCGCCACGTCAGCGAGAGCGGATTGGCCGTCAGGCGGCGCATCGTGTTGGCGATCCATGCGTAGCTGCGCCCCAGCGGACTGACCACGTCCGGCAGGCTGGGCACTTCATCGCGGACGATCGCCAGCGCCCGCAGCGCCCCGCGCCGGCCCGTGCGCTGCTGATCGGCCAGATACTTGACCGCCGCGCGGCTGTGCATGTTGGCGACCGTGCGCGCGGCCGCTTCGCTGATCTTGGGCTGGGAGCGGTCGAGCGCCATCTCCGCGATCAGCAGATCGACCTCGGGGCCGAACGTCGTCGGAAGCCACTCGTCCGGTTCGACCTCGAGCTGCTCGACGCGGGCGACGGTCATCATCACGCGCGTCATGGTCTGCGTAAGTTCCGGCATGATTGGCACGGGCCGGACGTGCTCGCGGGCGCGCTTGCCCAGCAGGCGCAGCGCGGCAAGCTTGGCTGCGTCGTCGATTTCGGCCTGCAAGGCTTGGGCGATCAAACGCGGGATGCGCGGCGGCTCGTCGTCGGGCAGGTCTTCGAGGCGTTCCATGGCGCGCACGCGGGCTGGTGCGTTGGCGCTGCGCACGGCGTGCAAGCACACCCAGCGCCGGTTGGCGTCGTCCAGCGCATCCCACCAGCGGTCGACGTTGATCCCGTATTCGAGCGCGCCGCGCAGCAGCATCTGCCGGCCGAGGTCGTCCAGTTCGAGGCCGTGCTGTTCGGCCGCCGCGTAGGCCGTCTCCATCACCATGAAGTCGGTGACGCTCAGCACGAAGCGGCCCTGACCGCCGTCCCACGCCGTCCGAGCGCGTTGATACAGCCCCGCCGGTTCCTGCAATTCGGGTGGCACGTTGGGGATCGGCTCGCCGCCGTCCGCCAGCCGAAGCGGGCCAGTCAAGTTAAGCGCCGCGCGCAGTTCCTCGACCAGATCGGTCGTCGTGCCGTGCCGGCCGTCGAGGTCGAGCGATGCGCTTTTGCGCAGCACGGTGCTCACCGTAGGCGTCAGGTGCGGGATTTCCGGCAGTTCGGACTGCAGCTGGAGCTGTTTCATCACCATCGGCGAGGCGCCGTCGTAGGGTAGCCGGCCGTTGAGGATGTGGAATGCCATGATGGCGAAGCTGTAGATGTCGGCGCGCTTGTCGAGCGTGTCGGACGTGAGCTGTTCGGGCGCCATGTAGAGCAGCGTGCCGCTGCCCGGGTTCTGGGCACGGCCGGACACGTCGAGCGCCGTCGCTAGGCCGAAGTCGCCGAGATAGGGCGACAAGTGCGTATCGAGGAGGATGTTCTGCGGTTTGAGGTCGAGGTGGATAACGTTGCGCGCGTGGGCGTAGTCGAGCGCCTGCGCGACCGCCGCCAGCACGCGCACTGCTTCCTCAACCGGCAGCTTGCCGCGCTCCATCCACGCCGCCAGCGACCCGCCCGATACGTAGCGCATGACGATGAACAGGCTGTTCTGATATTCGCCAAAGTCGTACACCGGCAGGATGTGCGGGTGTTCCAGCGCGGCGATGGTCTGTGCCTCGCGTTTGAACATGCCGAGCGGGTCGCTGTCCGGTGATAAGCCGTGCAGGATCGTCTTGACCGCGACCATGCGGTTGAGCTTGCTGTCGCGGGCGGACCACACGTCGGCCATGCCGCCGCGCCCGATATGTTCAACAACCTGATAACTCTTGTTGATGACGTCGCCGATGTCCACGCGGAATCCCCCGGTCCAGCACGCAGGCGAACTACCCTCGTAGTGTACCGCAGATGTACTTGCTGACGTCCATGGGCTGCGGGCCGCGCGTCGCTATAACGAGGTTCACGATCGGGACGTGCCACGGCTTGAAGTTGAAAAGGTCTATCAGCGGCGAGCGCGGATCGAGCGGATACCCAAACGCACTTGCGCGGTCGCGGAACTCCCAGCGGATATGCTGCCACAGCAGGCGCGCGGCATCGGGGTTGTCGTACCATAGATATGCTGCTTCGCACAGCCGGATGCGCCCGTCCGAAGGTAGCACGCGCAGGAACACGTTCATCACGCGCAGCGGCGGCGGCACGTTGGAGACGTCCTCGACCATGAGCAGCCCGCGCAGCGACAGCATGATTCCGGCGACGACCGCCCCGCCGCCGTCGGTCACAATGCGATAGTGCGCGACCGGTGCGCCCGAATCGCGAATCTCGGCCAGCCTACGGGGGGTCAGCGGCGTGTAAAGCTGATAGTCGGCGTAGAAACGGTTGGCCTTCTCGATGATTTCCTCGTCGTGCGTCGGTTCCGGTGCGATGACGCGCAGTCCCGCCGTGGTGGGCTGACGGTGGATCGGGGGCCGCGGGCGGAGCATCTGCTGGTCGTGCAGTTCCGCGCCCCACGTTTTCATCGTATTTTGCGACGCCACGTTGTCTTTCGACGTGCCGGTGAGGATGACGCCGTACGGGCCGATGCGCTCCTCTGCAGTGCGAACCCGCCACGCCGCGAGTGCCTTAGCGATGCCCTGCCGCCGAAAGTCATGATGCACCTTGAGGTTGCCGAGAAAGGCGGACGGAACGACCTGACCGTTGTACAGCACGTCCTCGAAGCTGACGCTGGCGACCCCGACAACACGCCCGTCGTCTGGGGCAACGGCGACCACTCCGGTCATATCCGGTTTGAGCGTACGCCATGCCACAACCGGGTTGACGAGAAAGCGCGTCGTCATGCGCATCCCTTGCCCGGGCGGATCGTCCTCCATCAAGTGCCGCACGGCCTCGCCGTCGTCGTCGGTCATGGGCCGCAGGGTCACTTGATCGGTCATCCGGTTGATCCCTTCAATAGCGTGTCGACCTCGGCACGGGTCGGCATACTGGCCGCGGTGCCGCGCTTGGTGACGCACAGCGCCGCTGTCGCCCCGGCGAAGCGGACGGCCTCCGGCATGTCTAGCCCGTCGGACAGCGCCACGGCCAATCCGCCGTTGAAGGCGTCGCCCGCGCCGGTCGTATCGACGACGCTGACCGGGAACACCGGCACGACGCCGTGGCCGCCCGGGCCGTAGTATGCTGCGCCCTGACCGCCTAACGTTACCACGATATGCTGATTGTCGTGCGCCTTCACCAACTGTGCGGCCTGTTCGACATCGTCGATCGCTAGGCCGGACAGCACTTCAAGCTCGCTCTCATTGGGCGTGAGCACGTCGGCGCTGAGCAGCATGTCGTGGGTGAGTGGTTGGGCGGGCGCCGGGTTGAGGATCGTCCGCACGCCTGCCGCTTTTGCAATCTTGAGGGCGTGGGCCGCCGTCTCGATCGGAATCTCCAGCCCGGTGAGCAAGATGTCGGCCGTGCGGATCGCATCGGCGGCGGCGTCCACGTCGGCCGGACTGAGGGCGAGGTTGGCCCCCAGCGCGACGACGATCATGTTTTCACCGTCCTTGTCGACGAAGATCGGGGCGACGCCGGTTGCGTGGTCCGGATCGCGGATGATGTGGCGTGTGTCGACACCGTCCTGCGCCCAAATCGCCAGCGCGGCCTGTCCGAATGCGTCGGTGCCGATGCGCCCGACAAACGTGACATGTGCGCCTAAACGTGCCGCAGCAATCGCCTGATTCGAGCCTTTGCCGCCCGGGCCGGTCGTGAATACGTCCCCCAACACGGTCTCGCCGGGGCGGGGCATACGGTCGACGGTGGTCGTCAAATCCATGTTGAAACTACCAACGACGACAACTTTGCTGGCCATCGCGCCCTCCTATGATTCGCTGTATGCGGGTCAAACCCGCTGTGCCAAACGGATCGTGCTGTGCAGCAGCACGTTTGCGCCTAGCACGACGTCGTCCCACTCGGTGAACTCGCGCGGGTTGTGGCTGATACCGTCGACCGACGGGATGAAGATCAGGCCCGTGGGCGTGAATCCGCTGAGCATCTGTGCGTCGTGGCCGGCGTAGCTCACGACACGCGCGGTATCGGTCACGCCGATGTCGCCGCACGCGGCTTCGATGTCTGCGATCACAGCGGCGTCCATTTTGGCGGCGGGCATGTTGACCAACCGCCGTGACGTCATGCGCAAGCCGTACCGTTCGGCACAAGACGCGGCCAGCACCAGCATCTGGTCTTCCATCACGAGTAGGGCGCTCTGGTCGGGATTGCGCACCTCGACCGTCAGCACGGCCTTTTCGGGGATAGTGTTGAACGCCCCCGGCTCGGTGACGATGTTGCCGGCGTTGAACAGGCCGTCAGGGATCGATTCGCGCACCCAACGATGCGCCTCGATGATGAACTGCGCGGCGCCTTGCAGGGCATCGCGCCGCTGCTCTGGCGCGGTCGTGCCGCTGTGGCCCGCTTCGCCGTGAAACGTGATGCTGTAGGTTGTACGGCCGACGATGCCCTCGACAACTCCGATGCGCTTGCCGGCCGCCCAGAGCCGGCCGCCCTGCTCGATGTGCAGTTCGAGGTAGCCGGCAACGTCCGAACGCTGGCGCGCGGCCCGGTGCATATCGTTGAGGAAAATTCCTGCGCGGAAGAGCGCCGCGCGAAAGGCGCTTTGGTCGTCGCCGTCGCGCATGGTGAAATCGGGCAGGCGGCCGGTCAGCCCGCGGCTTCCCAGCATCGAATGCCAACTGCCTTCCTGATCGGTGAAGTTAATAACTTCGAGGTTGACCGGCAGGCGAATGCCGGACTCGTGAATGGTGCGCAGGCATTCGAGCGCGGCGAGAATACCGACCGAGCCGTCATAACGCCCGGCGTTGAGCGCGGTATCGAGGTGCGCGCCCAACAGTACCGTGCGATCGGCGGCGGTGCCGTTCATCACCAGCACGCCGCTGATGTTGCCGACATCGTCGTCGCGCACGGCGAGTCCCGCATCATCGAGGCGATTGGCGAACCATGCCCGAGCTTCGAGGTCTTCGTTGGAGAGGGCCAGCCGGCTGACACCACCCGCAACGGTTGCGCCGATTTCGGTCAGTGCGTCAAAGTCCGCGCGCAGCCGCTCGGCGTCAATTCGCAGGTCTGCGATGTCCATGTGGGGGCAAGTCTGATTCCGTAAGTGACAAGGCGCAATCACGCTTGCCGGAGTATTATATGCGTGAAGCACTGTTCTCGAAAGGCCCCCAACGATTGGGGATGCGCCGCTTGCCTTCATCTGCGGCGGAATAAATTCCCGGATAATAGGGAAGGCGTTGAGAAAGGATGAGCCATGCCTCCGCTTGCGCATGACCCCAATGTCGCCTACTTTCTGTTGATCTTCGGGCTGTGGCTCAGTGTCACGGCCGCCTATATCCCCGGTACCGGAGTCGTTGAGCTGGCTGGCGGCGCTGCGCTGATCGGCGCGCTCGCGATGATCGCCGCTCTGCCCACCAATCTCGGCGCACTGCTGATCCTGATGGTAGGCGTGCTCGGGTTTGCCGTGCTGCCGTTCCTGCGCGTCCGCCCACTGTGGATGGCGCTGGCGGGCCTTGTTTTACAGGCCGGCGGGTCGATCGCGCTGTTCAACGACGGCGTATCGGTCAGCCCGCTGCTCATTGCCGTGACGCTTGCACTGCCGCTGGCCTATCACACGCTGGTGCTCATGCCGATGCTCAGCCGCCAGCGCAACCAGCGCCCCGTCACCGACCGTGACAGCGACCTCGTTGGCAAGAAAGGCCGGGTGATCGAAACGCTCAACCCGATCGGCTCGGTGCTGGTCAACAACGAGACGTGGACCGCCGAGGCGAACCGAAAGATCGAGGTCGGTATGCCGATCATCGTCGTCGAGCGCGAGGGCCTCAAATTGATCGTCGAGCTGGACAAGGTCAAGCGCGACGAATTCCTCGCCGCATCCGAAGAGGATGAAGACGAAGTTGAACCGACGGTGTCTCCAGCGGGCACGGCAAGCTAGAAAATCGCGTACACTTGCATCAGGCTACAGGCCGCCTTTAGGAGGGGCAAATGGGTGACATCACCATTGGGATTATTCTTGTACTTGTCATCGTCGTCTTCTGGATCTTGTTCCGCACGTTCCGGATCGTGCCGGAATACGAACGTCTGGTGATCCTCGCGCTTGGCCGTTACGCCGGCACGCGCGGCCCGGGCATCAGCATCGTGATCCCGCTGCTCGAGTCGGCGGTGCGCGTGGACATGCGCGAACGCTTCCTCGACATCCCGGCACAGACGGCGATCACGCTCGACAACGCGCCGATCGACATCGACTTCCTGATCTACTACCGCGTGACCGACCCGCGCAAAGCGGTGCTCGAGGTCAGCGATGTGGTGAGCGCATCGCTCAACATGGCGACCACCATCTTGCGCGCGGTGATCGGCGATATCGAGCTTGACTCGGTGCTGTCCCAGCGCGAGCGCATCAACAACACGCTGCGCACCAAGCTGGACGAGATCACCGAGCGGTGGGGCCTCAAAATCACCAACGTCGAAATCCGTGAGATCAAGCCGCCGCGCGAAGTGCAGGACGCGATGAACCGTCAGATGACCGCCGAGCGCGAACGCCGTGCCGTCGTCACCCGTGCAAGCGGCGAGCGTGAAGCTGCCATCGCCACCGCCGAAGGCGACAAGCAGTCGCAGATCTTGCGCGCACAAGGTGACCGGGAATCGGCCATCCTGCGCGCCGAGGGCGAGCGCCAGTCGCAGCTGCTGCGGGCGCAAGGGTATGCCAAGGCGCTGGAAGCGATCTACGCTGAGGCACGCAACCTCGACGGTAACACGATGCTGCTGCAATACCTCGATGCGCTGCGCACAATTGGCTCCAGCCCGGCGACCAAGTTCGTCGTCCCGATGGAAGTTACGTCGATGATGAAGGACCTCGGCGGCCTGATCAGTGGCAGCATGACTGCCCCGGGCATACCGAACGCCAGCAAAGCGGCGCCTGCGTCGTCCGATCCCGGCGAAGCCCTGCCGCCCGAGTTAGGCAACAGCTAGCCGACTGCCTGCCGGCGGCTCAGCGTGGGCAACACGCAATGGGCCGCGCGACCGGCCGTGTGGTATCGTAACGGGCACCTGAAAACAGGTGTCCGTTTTCGTTTTGGTGATGCTGACGCGGGTCGTAGAGGCTTCGCCTCCCCACCTCCACAGGGGGTTTGCACCCCTTGACCCCATCTCTGCGAAGGGGAGTCCAGAGGGCGGAAGCCTTCTGGCGGGGTATGGGGCAGCGCCCCAATGGTGGTCACTGCCGTCGGCAGACGTGATTGAACGATGTTTCCGTACTGGTTTGAATTAGCGCTGCGCCCGCAGTGGGCGCTGTTGTGGATGGTCTTCGGTGTCGGGCTGCCGTGGGCGTATGCCGCCCTGCCGCGCCGACATTGGCGCAGCTTGCCGCTGGTGCTGCTGCTCAGCCTCGCGCTCGGCCCGATGGCCGTGACCGCGTGGATGTTCGTGTTGGGGACGATCGGCGGCGCATCCGAGACCGCCGCCCTGACGGCGCCGGCGATTTTTGCTGGGACGGCTGTGATCGCTGCTGCTGGCCTCGTGGTTGCGTGGATCAAGCGCCGGCGGACGATGCCGGCAACGCACACCGAGCGCGCGCCGCTGGCTCTAGACGAGCGCATGCTGGTGATCCTGATAGTGGCGGCGTGTGTGCTGCGCTGGATCGCCGCCGTCTGGTTCCCGTTCTGGCAGTACGACCCGATCTGGGTTTACGGCTACGAAGGCAAGCTGTATACGCTGCTCGGGTATATCCCGCAGGACATCGGCTACTACCCGCAGTTTCTGCCGCTGCAATACGCCTACGCGCAGATCATGACCGGCGTGCTCGACGATCACGTCGCACGGGCCGCGTTTCCGCTGTATCACTGGGGCAGCATACTGGCCGCGCATGCGCTTGGGCGATTGGCCGTCGGCCGTCGCACCGGCATCTACCTTGCCGCGATCTGGGCATTGTATCCGCATGTCGGCCAGTGGGCGACGACCGGCGACCTCGAGATTCCGCAGGCGTTCGCCTTTACCGGCGCGGCGGCATTCTTCCTGCGCGCATGGCTTGACGCACGCAGCGGGGACACTGCTGCGCGGTCGTATGCCGTCATCGCGGGGCTGTTCCTCGGCATCGCCATGTGGACCAAGCCCACGGCCGGCGCGTTCATCCTCGGTGTCGGGGCGCTGGTAGCGGTCGAAGCTGTGCGTGTGCGCCTCGACCTGCGCCGATTGTGGCCGCGCTTTCAGGTCGCGCTGTGGTGCGGCGTCGCCACGGTCCCGATTGGCGCGCTGTGGTATGCGCGCAACGTGCTGCTTGGCCACCGCGCGATCGACTTTCCGCACCCGTTCTGGTTGACTCAGGCGCAGCGGTCGGGCGCGGAATTCGGCTGGCCGCTGTTGGCCGCTGGGCTGTTGTGCGCGTGGCTGTTATGGAGTCCGGGCCTGCGCCGCCGTCCGAACCGCCGCGAGCTGATCGCCGGATGGCTGCTGATCGGCGTGGGGGTACTGCCGAGTATCCTGTCGCCGCACCGCATGGGTTTGCTCGAGTGGGTGCTATTCGGGGCCGGGGCCGGTGTGCTTGCCATCCATCTGCTGCCGATCCTGCGCCATCACGCGACCGCGCAGGCGCAGACGACCGTACGTGCCGTGTTGTGGGGGCTGCTGCTGGCCGTCCCCTATTTCGTCGTGTGGTTTATGTCGTACAGCTACCACTACCGGCTCAGTTTTGCGATCGTCCCGCTGATGATCGCGCCGGTCGCGGTGATCGCCGCGCGTTGGATCCCGCCGCAGATCAACGTCCGCAAGATTGCGCCGCTGGTCGGTATTCCGCTGCTGTTTGCCGCGCTGCCGGGACTGGTCGCGCCGCTGCAGAACAACAACGGCGAGTGGGACTACCTGTGGTCGGAGAAGTACCCCGACGACTGGCGCAAGATGGACTCGACCAACTATGCGCTGTGGCGGACGGTGCAAGCGCTCAAGAACGACATTCGCGACCGGGGCATCGAAGACCCGGTGATCTTCGCGCCGGGACTACAGCGCCTGCCGTTCTTCTTCCCGCTTGACGACGTGCGGATCGATGAAGCGCCGAGCGACCTTGACCAGCTCGTCGGCGTCGACTACTACGTCTACACGCAAGAGGCGCGTTGGCTGTACGCGGAATTTGCACAGCCCGAGGTCAACCAAGTCACCGGGGCGATGTACCGCTCCGAACTGATGACGCCGGTCGCCAGTTTCCGTGACGGGTCGTTTTTCGGGCAAGTATATTATGTGCGTGGCGTCGAACGGCGCTTTCGAATCCCGAACAACATCGACGTGCCGGAGGTCGAGATCACGTGGCCGTTCGGGTCACTGCTTGGTACGCGGCTCAACGGTGAACCGATGCTCGGCGGCTCGACTCCGCCGCAGGTGCGGATCTTTTTCGTCGCCAGCGGGCCAGCACCGCTGGAATACACGCTGTACATCCACCTGCTGGATGAAAATGGCAACCTCGTGACGACGTGGGATTCGTTCCCGGCGTTCGGCGAGTACGCGTGGTACTCGACACGCCTTTGGGAGCCTGACGAGGTCGTCTCGCACACAGCGACGCTCACGCTGCCGCCGGATGTCGCGCTCGAACCCGGCGCCGACTATACCCTGCGCATCGGCTGGTACGACTTCTTCGCCGACAGCGCGCGTGTCCCCGGCGTTTTGCCTGATGGGACCAGCGCAGACGGTGTGGACCTATCGTATGTGTTCCGCGCCGCGTCGAACGAGTAGAATTGCGAGCTTATTTCCCGAGTTTCGGGGCGCTGCCCCGTACCCCGGCAGGAGTTTGCACTCCTACACCTCATTTCTCGCGGAAACATGCCGCATGTGAAGTGTTTCCGCAGTAATGGGAGTCCAGAGGGCGAAAGCCCTTTGGTCGTAGAGGTGCGGAGGCAAAGCCTTTGCATTGGGACTAGGACGTTTAGAAGATGTCGACGTTGGTTGTTGTGAACCCGAACGCTTCGGCCGGCCGCGCGGCAAAACTATGGCGATCGTTCGAGCCGGCGATGGCGGCTGCGTTTCCCGGTATGCAGGTGGCGGTGACACAAAGCGAGCGCGACCTGCCCGACGTGCTCGGCGGCGCGATCGACCGCGGCGTAGAGCGGGTGATTGCCGTCGGTGGCGATGGCACCAACTACGCGATGGTCAACGCGCTGGTCCACTTGCACGACCAGAACCCGAACCGGAGCATGCCGGTGTACGGCACATTCCCGATCGGCACCGGATGCGACTTCGCCACGGCGCGTGGTATCCCGAAAGGCTCGTCGGAGACGGTCGCGTGGCTGGCTGCGGCGAAACCGGCACCCGTCGATATCGGCGTGGTGCAGTTCACCCACAAGGACGGGGCGACTGGCCGCCGCTGCTACCTCAATATCGCCAGCGGCGGGGCCAGCGGCGATGTCAGCCGCCGCGTGAATACCGCGCTCGTCAAGCGCCCGTGGACGTATTTGGCGGCGACTCTGGCCTCAGTTCTGTCCTACAGGCCCTCGTTTGTCGACGTCAAGCTGGACGGCCAGGAGTTCTTCCGCGGTGAGGCGATCCTCGTGACGTGCGCCAACAGCACGACCTTCGGTCACGGCATGATCGCCGCGCCGAACGCGAAGATCGACGACGGCTTGCTCGACGTCGTCATCCTGCGCGATGCCGGACGGATCAGCACGCTCAAGGCGTTGAAACAGGTGTATACCGGTGCACATCTGTCGCATCCGGCCGTCATGTCGAGCCGCGCCCGCGAAGTGCGCATCGAGACGGGCGGGCAGGTCATCGATGGCGACCTCGATGGCGAGCACTTTCAGGGCAGCGATTGGCTGTTTACGCTGCGGCCCGGTCTGCTGCCCATCCTGATGCACTAGCCAGCCACAATACACCGCACCACCGCGCTGCTTGTGTGGAGCGCTCGGAACACCGTGCCAAACGCGTTGTGTATTCAGAACAAATGTGCTATACTTGATACGTCGTTTGGCAACTCAATACCGTCGGTGAGACACCGGGAGACTCGCACATGATTATGCCGTTCCTGTCCGTGAAGGATGTTGACGAGAGTATTGCGTATTACGTGGACAAGCTGGGCTTCCGGGTCGACTTCAACATGGCTGGACCGGAGGGCAAGGCCCAAATGGCAGGCGTAAGTCTCGGCAACTCGGGATTTGGCCTCGCGTACGATCCCGAAAGTGCCAAGGGTGGGGAGGGTGTGATGTTCATGGTGTACGTCCCTGACGACATGGACATCGACGCCTATTATGCCGACGTAAAGGCGCGCGACGCGAAGATCGAGAGTGACATCAAGACGGAATATTGGGGCGATCGCGTGTTCAGCGTGCGCGACATCGACGGCTACTACATCAGCCTGTGTAAGACGGTCAAGCAGATGACGATGGACGAGATCGCCGAGGCAGCGCGCAACCAGTAATCGGGCTGCAGGACCAAAGCGAGACAGTCTCAACGCCGGCGCGCACATCGCACCGGCGTTTTCATTGGAACATTATTCAGATCTTCATCAGAATTATTTACGGATATTCTGATTGTACGTTACAATCACGAATATCGTTTGACATCACAAATTGACCATGAAACAATATTCTGACGAGATCGATGCGCAAGACCTCATCATCCTGCGCGAGCTCCAGAGCAACACGATCACCAACGTCGAGCTTGCACGCCGCATTAACTTGTCCGCGCCGGCGACTCACGCGCGCGTCAAGCGGCTCGAAGCGTTGGGATACCTGAAAACCACCAAGGCTGTGCTCGACCGCGAGAAGCTCGGCTTCGATCTGTTGTGCTTCATCACCGTAGCGCTGCAAATGCACAAGCCGGACGAGGTCGCACGCTTTCGAGAGACAGTCATCAATGCGCCGGAGGTGCTCGAATGTCACCACGTCACCGGCGACCACGACTACATCCTGAAGGTTGCCTTGCGCGGCCGGCAGGACTTGCAGCGCTTTCTGATGGACGTGCTCACGCCGATTGAGGCGGTGGCGCGTCTGCACACGCGCGTTGTGCTCGACGAGGTCAAGAGCACGACCGCGCTGCCGTTGTAAAACGGGCACTCAAGGGCGATTAGGCCGCCTGCCCGTACCGAGTGAGGAGACAAGCGACGATGACTGCTCCAATCGCGGACGCCTACACGCTGTCCGCCGAAGCCCACACCCTCGAGCGTTCCGTCATGCGCGATCTGCTCAAGCGCGCGTCCATCCCCGGCGTGATCTCGCTGGCCGGCGGCTTGCCGGACTCGGCACTGCTGCCCGCGGCGGACATCGCCGACTGTGTGGCTGCTGTGCTGCGTCGCGAGGGCGGGGCTGCGCTCCAGTACCGTCCGATGTTCGAGCCACTGCGCGCGTGGATCGCCGACCACATGCGCCGGCGCGGGGTCGATGTCCAACCGGAAAACATCTTCATCACCAGTGGCAACCAGCAGGGCCTGACGATCCTGTCGCGCCTGTTCATTTCGCCCAGCGATTTGGCTGTGACCGAAGCGTACACGTTTACCGGCGTCCGGCAGATTACGCAGGGGCGCGGCGCGCGTGTGATCGGCGTGCCGGTCGAGCCGGACGGAGTCGAACTGGATGCGCTCGAGGCGGCGTTCGCGCGGCAGCCTAGCCTCGCCGTGCTGATCCCGTCCTACCAGAACCCGCTGGGCGTCACGCTCAGCGACGATAAGCGCCGTGCCGTCGCCGAACTCGCTGCGCGCTATCGCGTCCCGCTGGTCGAGGACGATCCGTACAGCCTGCTGGCGTTTGACGGGCAGCCTCCCAGGCCGATCAAAGCCTACGACGACGAGGGATGGGTGTTCTATCTCGGTTCGTTCAGCAAGATGCTGGCGCCCGGGCTGCGACTGGGCTGGATTGTCGCGCCGCCCGCGCTGGGCCCGCGCATTGTCACCCTGCGCGAGTCGATCGACCTTGAGTCGTCTGCGTTGATGCAGCGGGCTGTCCACGACTATCTCGCACGCGGGCTGCTGCCGGGTCATCTTCGCCAGCTCAATGCCGCAAACCGTGAACGCTGCGCCGCCATGCTGGATGCGCTGGACACCCATTTCGGCGGTATCGCGGACTGGACGCGCCCGACTGGCGGCCTGTTCGCGTGGCTGACGCTGCACGACGAGTCGATCGATACGATGGCGCACCTGCCGGACGCCATCGATCAGCACGGCGTCGCCTACGTGCCGGGGAGCGCGTTCAGCGTCGAAGGCGGCGGATCGAACACGATACGGCTGAACTTCAGCGCCAGTACGTCCGAGCAGATTCGGGAGGGTGTCGCTCGCCTGCGCGACGTTTTCGCATAACCGATTGGGGCGCCCCCCCAAACCCCGCCAGAAGGCTTACGCCCTCTGTGACTCCCCCCCCCCCCCCCCGCGGCCGGGCGGGGGGGGGGGGGGGGGGCGGGCCCCCCCCCCCGGGGTCTGAGCCATTTCAGCACCAACCGAGGGAATTGAGGAGAAGAGAATCATGGTTGCGCCCGCAGTAGACAATCGTCCGATGACCGAGGAAGCCGATCATCTCAAGATCAACAGCATCGACCACCTGCATCTGTGGGTGGGGAATGCCAAGCAAGCGATGTACTGGTGGTGGAAGGGATTCGGTTTCAAGCCGGTCGCCTACTCCGGCCTTGAGACCGGCAACCGCCGTTTCGCCAGCTACGTGCTGGAAAGCGGGAAAATCCGCCTTGTCGTGAGCGCCGCATACAAGCCCTCTGACGAGATGTCCGCCCATCACATGCTGCACGGCGACGGCGTGAAAATCATCGCGCTTGGCGTCGACGATGTGGAAGAGGCATACAAGGCGACCACGTCGCGGGGCGCGGTCGGCGCATGGGCACCGCGCGAAGAGTCCGACGAGCACGGCGTGCTGCGCACATCCGCCATCCGCGCATACGGCGAAACCCTGCACGTGTTTGTGGATCGCAGTGGTTATGACGGACCGTTCGCACCGACCTATCAGCCGCTGAACCTGCCCGCCGAGAGCGCTGGCCTCGCCGCGGTCGACCACATCGTCGGCAACGTCGAGCTGGGCAAGATGAACTACTGGGTCAACTACTACCATCACGTGATGGGCTTCCGGCAGCTGCTGTCGTTCGACGATAAGGACATCAGCACCGAATACAGTGCGCTCATGTCGAAGGTGATGGCCAACGGCAACGGCCGCGTCAAGTTCCCGATCAACGAGCCGGCCGAAGGCAAGAAGAAGTCGCAGATCGAGGAGTACCTCGACTACTACGTCGGCCCGGGCGTGCAGCACATCGCAGTGGCGACCGGCGACATCATCAAGACGGTGCGCGAACTCAAGGCGCGCGGTATCGAGTTCCTGCGTGTGCCGGAAGTGTATTATGACGTGCTGCCGGAGCGCATCGCCGGCGTCGGCGTCAAGGAAGACCTCGACGCCATCCGCGAGTTGGGCATCCTCGTCGACTATGACGACGAAGGCTACCTGCTGCAAATCTTCAGCCGCCCGCTGCAAGACCGCCCGACCATGTTCATCGAGGTGATCGAACGGCACGGGTCGCGCGGGTTCGGTAAGGGCAATTTCAAGGCGCTGTTCGAGGCACTCGAACTCGAACAGGAACGCCGCGGAAATCTATAGTTTGGTTCGTCCCAGGGCGGTTGAAACGATCGCCCCGGGAGTTTTATGGTTACAATGGATTCAGACACACTCACCGAGGAATCCACCGTGGCGGCGCAGGACATATTGAGCGCACTGGAACACCATCGAGACGAACTGCGAGAGTTGGGTGTGAAGAAGCTCGGACTTTTCGGCTCGGCGTCTCGGGGTGAGCTTCGGGCAGAAAGCGATCTCGACTTCGTTGTCGAGCTCCAACACAAGTCGCTCGACAACCTTCTTCGAATCAAATTCCTGTTGGAGGACACATTTCACCGGAGAGTCGACGTCGTGCTGACCCAATCCCTGCGACCTGAGATTCGCGAACGCGTGCTGCGCGAGACACGCTATGTCTCGGGACTATAGCCTGTATCTGAAGGACATTGTGCAGGCCGCCGAGTATATCCTCGCGGACGCAGCCGGCCTGAGTGCATCCGACCTGCAAAACGACCGTGTACGCGTACAAGCCGTACTTTACAACCTGCTGATTATTGGTGAGGCGATTAAGGCAATACCCGCAGAGTTCCGTGCGATGCACCCTGATGTCGATTGGCGCGGCGCTGCCGGTATGCGAGACGTCCTCATCCACCAGTACTATGTCACCGACCTTGACTTAGTTTGGGATGCCATCTCGGACAAGGTGAAACCGCTGCGTGACAACGTCCGCGCGATCCTTGAGTCGCTTAAATGAAACTTGTCGACTTCATGCCGCTCGCCGAGCCGGACCGGGACCCGTACCCACGATTCGGGCTCCTTGTGGACGACACCGTCGTTGAAATCGGCGAGAGCGAGCGCGGGACGCTCACAGGCTGGCTCGAACGCGGGATGCCCGGCCTCGACGACCTGCACGCGCTGGATGCAGCGGTGAAGGCGGGCAATCTGCCAGTGCTGCGCGGCCACGAGCGCCGCACGTTTCCGCTTGGTGACGTAAAGCTCCTCGCGCCGGTGCGCCGGCCCCCGACGGTGCGCGACTTCTACGCCTTCGAGCAGCATGTCAAAGCGGGCAATCGCATTCGCGGGCGTGACATCCCCGACGCATGGTACCAGATTCCTGTGTTTTACTTCTCCAATCCCGGCAGCATCATCGGCCCGGACGACCCCGTGCGCATTCCGAAGTCCTCGCAGGCGCTCGACTTCGAGTTGGAGGTCGCGTGTGTGATCGGCCGCGCGGGCAAGGACATCGCCGCTGAGGACGCCGAGCAATACATTGCCGGCTATACGATCTTCAACGACTGGTCGGCGCGTGACGTGCAGCGGCAGGAAGTCGGCGTCGGGCTGGGGCCGGCCAAAGGCAAGGACTTCGCCGGAAGCCTCGGGCCGTGGCTGGTGACGCCGGATGAGCTGGCCGACCGTGCCACCGGACGACCGGGTGTCTACAACCTGACCATGACGGCACGCGTAAATGGAGTAGAGCGTTCGCGCGGAAACTGGGCCGATCTGCACTACAGCTTCGGCGAGATGGTCGCCCGCGCCAGCGCCGACGCGATGCTGTATCCCGGCGACGTCATCGGCAGCGGGACAGTCGGCACCGGGTGTCTGCTCGAACTGACGATGGGACAGGGGCCGTGGCTTCGGCCCGGCGACGTGGTCGAACTGGAGATCGAACGCCTCGGCGTCCTGCGGACTGAAGTGCGGAGTGCTGAGTGACGAGTGCCGAGAAAACACCCCTTGGCGGGTGGATTCGGTCGGTGTCGCGGGCTAAACGGGTATAATCAAGGCGTGAGTCTGGAACGCGTCACTCGAGACTCATCACTCATCACTGTTCTCTCCGAGGTGGGCGATGTATGACCTCTTGAAGAAGCTGAACACGCTGGTCTCTGCGCAGGTCAACGACTTGACGTCGCGCTTACCGCACCTTGAGCGCAAGCCCGATCTCGACCGGCAGGTGATCGAACTGCGCGAACGGGTCGCTGCGGCGCTGGAACACGAGGACAAGCTGCGGGCGCAAGTCGCGCAGCTTCAGCAGGAGATCGCCGGGCTGGACGCGCGGGTCGATGCGGCGATTCAAGCCGGTCAAGAAGACACCGCACGCGCCCTGCTCGAAGAGATTCAACGCCTCCAAAAACGGCTGGCGATGGCCGAGGCCGACCTGCGCCAGCATCAGAACGCGGCGGCCGACCTGATCGGGCGGGTGAACGCGCTAGAGTCGGCCGTGGGCGACCTCAAGGCGTCGCAGCCCAGCGCGCCGCCCGCGCACGACACCACACCGGGGTCGATCACGCAGTTCATGCCGCCGGCGGCGGGCGAAGCGCGTGCCGATGCAGCGAAGCAAGCGCCTCAACCTGCTGCCCAAAAGCCGGCAGCGCCGGCCAAGCCTGCTCCTGCCGCCGAGCCTGAAGAGGCCGAACGCAAGCCGTGGGACAAGCCCAAGACGGCAAAACAGGCGGCCGAGTGGGCGCGCGAGGACGCCGAGGACCAGCTTGAGCGCACGACCGGCGGCGTCGAGCACGTGGGAGGCATGCTGCGGGACATTCAGTCGCGCGTGACGCAGCGCATGAACGACCTCGACCGCATGTTGGCGGAAGGCGGCCTTTCAGACGAAGACGTGCCCCCGGCGCCGGCCAGCAAACCTGCCCAGCCCACCGACAAACCCGCCGGCAAGCCGTCCGACAAACCCGACGACGACCTCTCTGGCCGTGTCTCGCGCTTGGCGAAACCGGACTAGAATCGCAACGTTTATCATCACGATTTTCAGAAATGCGGTATAGTGGTACCAAGGTAGGGGGCGATGTCAGCCCCGCTTGGCGTTTATCCTTCATCCCGCCAGCATCTGAGGCCCTCGCCCGTCATCGTCAAAGCCTTATTCGGAGGTGGGGGAGCTATGCTGATCATCAGTACCCTCGAACAGGCGCAGCTGGCGGTGTTGCACCGTCTGACTCGCGTGGAGGCAGGGCAAGGGCTGGTCGAATACGCGTTCATCCTTGTACTGGTCGCCGTCGTCGCCATCGTCGCGCTTGCGCTGGTCGGTGACACCGTCAACAACGTGTTGTATCGCAACGGCGTGTGTGCAATCGCGGATACATTGTCGAACCAAGTTGGCGCCTGCTAGCGGCGCTATCGGAGTCCGAGATCATCAAACCGCACGGCCCCGGTCGCTGGATCGGGGCCGTGCGATTCTACCTTGTCAGCGCGTGGAAACGCAGTAGGCTAGTCGGCATGGATGCAGGAGTGTACGATGTCCGATCCCGAACTGCCTTCGGCTAAACCCTCGCGCCGGTTTTCTCCGGTGCTGCTTGTCTTGCTGATCATTCCCATGCTGGGCGTGCTCGGTGCGGTCGCGATGCTGCTCGCCAATACGCCGTCGTCCAATACATCGACCGGCGACTCCACCCCGCTCGTCGGCCGCGTCGGCTCGCTCGATCAGCCGCTGCCGGAATTCGAACTGGTCGATCTCGACGGACAACCGGTCGATCTCGCTGCGTATGCCGGGCGGCCAATGTTCGTGAATTTCTGGGGCACGTGGTGCCCGCCCTGCGTGCGCGAGCTGCCCGAAATGCAAGCCTTCGCCGCGGCCCAAGGACCGGACGGTGCGGTGGTGATCGCGTCCAACAATACCGAATCTCCAGAAGCCATCCGCACCTTCTTCGACGAGAACGATCTCGACTTGCCGGACATTCTCTTCGTGCAGGACAACGACAGCGCGCTTTACCGTTGGTTCGGGATCTATCAGATGCCGACGACCTATCTGGTCGACTCGGAGCAGATCGTGCGATCGGTCAAGTACGGTCCATTCGACGAAGCCGGTATGACCGCCTACCTGAACGAACTCGCAAACTAGGCCGCGTTCTGGCATAATCGACGGCCGTGTTGTCATTCGAGCTACAGGTATTTGAGGTGGGGGCGGGCGTGGACACTGCACTGACCGAGCGCAAGGCATTATCGATCGTGGTCATCGGCGCGACCCGCGGGCCGGGGTTGGCAGTCGTCAAAGCATTAGTAGAGGCGGGGCATCACGTCTCCGGTTCTACAAACACCCATGCAGACGCTGCGCAGCTTCGCGCTTTGGGGGCGCTGCCGGTGTACGTCGATGAACTGCGCGGCAGCGAACTGGCCTCGGTCGTGCGTATGGCGAAGGCCGATGTGATGGTCGATTTGGGCCGGCAGGACCTCAATCAGAGCCTGCGTCCCGTGCAGTGGGACGCCGACGAGCTGATCGCCCGCGCCAAGGCGACTGTGCAGGCCGCGAAGGACGGCGGGGCGAAGTTCATCGTGGCCGCCAGCTATGCATTCGTCTACGGCGCCGCCGACGGCCACGAAGTCACCGAAGACACCCGGCCTGAGACGTCCGGCCATCCCCTGCTCAAAGCGATCGTAAAAGCGGAAAAAGCCGTCCTGAACGGCGGCGTGCCGGCATGTGTGCTACGGCTTGGCTATCTGTACGGCCCGCACATGGCGCAGTTGAAGGATATCTCCTCCGCCATGCGGCAGGGCCGCCCGATCGCGACCGGCGAGGGCGTGGTCAACTACGTGTATGTGGAGGACGCCGCCGAAGCGGTTCGCCGCGCATGCGAGGCCCAGCCTGCCGGCGAGCTGTTCAACGTGACCGACGGGCATCCCATGACCAGCGCCGAATTCCTCGACGTGTTTGCGCAAGAAACCGGCATGCAAACGCCGAGCCGTCTGCCCAAACTGTTGAATATGGTGTTGGCAGGGCGCTCTCACAATGAGCAGTTGAGTTTCTCGGCGCGGGTAAGCTCTGCAAAGGCCGCGGAAAAGCTCGGCTGGAAGCCGGGCTACTCGCTGCACGCTGGATTGGCCGACACGCTGCTTTGGTGGCGCGCCGGGGCGTAACGCCCTGCCTGCGCCAAGCACTGAGGGAACGTAATGCCAATTCGGGCTATTCTGTTCGATCTCGATGAAACGCTGATCGATTGGTCGGACTTCAGGGGCAACTGGTGGGAGCTTGAACCGCTCCACCTGCGCAACGTCTACGACCACATCGCCGACGTTTATCCGGTCGAATTCGATAGCGAGAAGTTCGTGCAGGAGTTCGCGCGCCGGTCGCGCTTGCTGTGGAACGCCGCCCGCGACTCGCTGGTCGCGCCGCACATCGGATCGCTGCTGGTCGAGACCGCGTCCGCGCTCGGCGTGCCGGACGAGCACATCGACCGCGATCAGTACATCACGGCTTACGGATGGGGTGCGGCCGAAGGTACGCGCCCGTTTGCCGAAGTGCATCGTGTGCTTGCCCGCTTGCGCGGCCACGGCTTCGAGATGGGAATCATCACCAACTCGTTCTTGCCGATGCGCATGCGTGACGCCGAACTCGATGCACACGACCTGACGCAGTATTTTCCGCGCTGCCGCCTAAGTGCGGCGGACGCCGGTTTCCTCAAACCGCACCCGGAAGTCTTCCGCCGCGCGCTGATGAAGATCGGCGTTGGCCCGAAAGAAGCGGTGTTCGTCGGCGACAACCTCACCGCCGACATCCTCGGCGCCAAGAGCGTGGGCATGAAGGCCGTGTGGCGCAAGCCGGCCACCGGCGGCAGCGGGCGAGAGTACGACATCAAGCCGGACGCGACGATCCAAACCCTCGACGAACTGCCCGGTTTGATCGCCATGTGGCTGTAGGCTGGAGGGGCTGTGCTCAGCGCCCTACCGCTCACCGACCGCAACCTCATCCTCACCGGCTATACCGGCCCGAACGCGCCGCGTATCGGCCAGATCGTGGCCGAACGCCTGCGCCTGCCGTTTCTCAACATTGACGTACAGGTCACCGAACGCGCCGGCCTGCCGCCGGAAGAAGTGCGCCAGTTCTACGGCGAGACACGCCTGCGCGCCATCGAAGCCGACCTGATCGAGGAAGCGTGCCTGCGCCGGCAAACAGTTATTCGGGTCAGCGCACGGACGCTGCTGCGCGGCGATCATCTGGCGCGCCTCGCCGAAACCGGCCCGGTCATCTGCCTCGTCACGACACTCGACGCCGTACTGCGCCAACTGCATATCGCCATGGGCAGCCGCTATGCCGACCCCAACGAGCGCGCTATCGAGATTGGCGAACTGCAGAAGGAGTGGGGCGTGCGCGGCCTGCCGGGCGTGATCGACCTCGACACCACCTATCTCGACGCTGAGCAGACGATCGAGCGTGTCATGTCGCTGTGGCGCGAACGCGCGATCGTACGCAACTAGAAGCCCGGCGTTTGCCCCGAATCGAACATTCGTGCTAAAGTTGTTCTGTGCGGGGCGCCGCCCCGGCACAGATCTCAGATGGTTGGGTGAAGGGAGCACGACGCATGGATCTCGGTCACTTTTCGGTGAGTCTGGCGGTCAAGGACATCAAGGCATCGCGCGCATTTTACGAACTGCTCGGGTTTACCAAGCTCGACGGCGACGATGAGTCATGGCTGATTCTCAAGAACGGCGACGCCAAGATCGGGCTGTTTCAAGGCATGTTCGAAAACAACATCCTCACCTTCAACCCGCCGGATGTCCGCAGCATCCAGAAGGTGCTCAAGGCTAACGGTGTCGCATTGGCGATCGAGGCCGACGAGGCGGCCACCGGCCCAGCCCACATCGCGTTCAAAGACCCCGACGGCAACGACATCCTGATCGACCAGTTCTAGACCCACGGCCAGATCACGGTTACAGTTGTCGATGCGAAACACCAGCGGGAGCACCACCGATGACCGTAACCTTTGACTTTAGCGGGCGTACCGCGCTCGTGACCGGCGCGGGGGCCGGGTTTGGCTTTGCGATAGCCGAGGCGATTGCGAAAGCGGGCGCGTCGGTGTGCGCCGTCGACATCAACCCCGACCGCTGCGACCGTCTGCTTGACGCGATTCAAGTCACCGGGGCACAGGCCGTCGCGTTTCATGGCGACATCTCCAACCGGTTTCAGGCGGCGGCGGCGATCGAGCACGCCCGCAGTGCGTTCGGACGAGTCGACACGCTCGTGAACGCCGCCGGAATCTTCAAGGGCGGCGAACTGCTGCTGCTCGACGAGTGGGACTGGCGGCGCATCCTCGAGGTCAACCTGAGTGGCGCGTTCTTCATGTCCCAACTGCTCGGCCGTGTGTTGGCCGACGAGGGCGGCGGCACGATCCTGAACCTCGCGTCGACCGGGGCGCGCCCCGAAGGCGTCGGCTTCGTCGCCAGCAAGGCCGGGGTGGTCGGGCTGACCCAGCAGGTCGCCCGCGAACTCGCACGCTACAACGTGCGCTGTAATGCTGTGATGCTCGGCGCGGTGGGCGAAGACGACATCCCGCACGGCCCGACGACGCGCGCCGGTACGTTGGAGGACGCGGTCGGCGCGGCGATGTTCCTGCTCAGCGACGCGGCCCGGTTCGTCACCGGGCAGGTGCTGCGCGTCGACGGCGGCGCGTCACTCGGGCTGTAACGCTGTCGGCGTCAGCCACCACGCGGCGTAGTCGGCCGATCGGTACGCGACCCGCGCGTCAAACGCCGGGCTCGCCGCGTCGAGCCATGCCGTGACCGGCGCCCATGCCGGCGCGATCAGCAGGCGGTCGGCGGTGTCCGGATTGGTTGGTGCGTCGGCGGCAAATTCATCCGGCGACGGGTAATAAACCACGCGCTTGTCCGACCACGGGCCGAGGTAGTAGCCCATCTCCCAGCCCAGCCACGGGTTGTACACTATCGTGCCCAACGGCTGACGGTTGACGAACGCTGCGAGTTCGATCAGACCCGGGTCGCGGTCGCGCACGTCGGTCGGATAGCGTGCCGGCACGCTCGACCCGCCGACGAACATGACAGCGAGCGCGAGCACCGCCGTCCAGCGCCGATTCAGCAGCACGCGTAGCCGCAGCGCCGCCAGCACGGCGATCCCCGGCAGCAGCAGCAGCAGATAGCGGTCGTACAGGTTGAATGGCAGCACGACGTGCGCGGCCAGCAGTGCCAGCGTCAGCACGCGCAGCGCGGCGGTCCGGCGGTTGCGTCCAATGGGCAGCGGCAGCAGACCGGCGATGCAGATCAGCGCGGTCCACAGCGGCGGGCCGAACGCGGTCGAGAGGTACTGTCCCCACTGCGCGGCGCGGGCAGGCCACTCCGCCGGCGGGACGATCCAGCGATACGGGTTGTTGTTGTCGGCAGCTATCGCGAAGATGCTGACCTCGGGGCGGGCGGCATCCCACACCAGCAGCAGCGCCACACCGGCGAGCGCGCCAAGCGCAAACCGGCGCCACCCCGCGCGCGAGGGCAGGAGCAGCACGACCAGCGGCGCGATCAGCACAGCCTGCTGCTTGGACGCGAACGCCGCGGCGATCAACACGCCGGACGCGATCCCCTGCCTGCGCGCCGCCGCCATCAGCGCCAGCGCGCCGAACAGCACCAGCAGCGGATCGGTAAACGCAGTCGCGCTGAACGCGGTCATCTGCGGGCTGACCGCCGTCACGACCCCGGCGAGCAGCGACGCACGCGGCCCGCCGAGCGCCTGTGCCAATCCCATAACCGCCGCGACGGTGACGATCCCGGCGAAGACCGACGGCAGACGCGCCGCGAACTCGCCTGCGACCGTGTCTATCGTCAGCACGCCGTCCGGCAGCGTCGTCATGCCGGTGAACTGCATCGAGAGCGCCATGGCGTACAGGCTCAGCGGCGGCTTGTCGAGCGGGCCGGGCAGCATCCAATCGCCGTAGACGGCGGCGTTCCGGGCGTACGTAGCGAACAGCGCCTCGTCGCCGTGGAAGCGCACGGGCGCCGACCACGCCGCGAATCGGGTCAGCGCGGCCAGCAGCAAAATGGCAATTGGAATCCAGCGTCTCATGCCGAGCAGTTATAATGCCGGCGCAACCCGACCGCAACCGATGGATGCCGCGCGCGATGACTGCGATCTACTTTGACGACGATGCCACACTGGATTCCATTGCCGGAGCGACCGCCGGCATCTTCGGCTATGGGCCGGTCGGGCGCGCGCTGGCGCTCAACCTGCGCGACAGCGGCATCCGCGTGATGGCCGCGCCGGAGTATGAGGACGAGGCCGAAGTGGCCGCCAGCGACAGCATCCCCGCGCTGCCTGCCGCCGAGGTCACGCAGTCGTGCGACATCCTCATCATCACCACGCCGGACGACGCGCTGCCACCGCTGTACATGGGGTCGATTGCCCCGCATCTCAAGCGCGGCGACCTGATGGTGTTCACCAGCGGCTACGCGATGGCCTTCGGCACGGTCGAGCCGCCGCCGTTTCTGGACGTCGGTGTGCTGGCACCGCGCCCCGCCGGTGACGCGATCCGCGCCGGGTATCTGAGCGGGCAGGGGGCGCTGACGTTCATCTCGGTCGCCGCCGATTCGACGCGGCGGGCACTCGATCGGCTGTTGGCCGTGGCGCGCGGGGCCGGACTGCTGCGCGCGGGCGCGATCGAACTTCTGCCCGAGCACGAGGCGTTTCTGGCGCTGTTCGTGCAGCAGGCGGTGATCCCGGCCTTCCATCACATCATGGTGGCAGCCGCCGACCTGCTGGTGAATCAGGGCATCCCGCCTGAGGCCGCCATCTCAGACCTGCACATCGCCGGCCGGTTCTTCGATTATCTGCGCCGCGCCAACCGCGACGGCCTGATGAACACGCTGCTCGATTCGCCGCTGACCTCGCAGTACGCGACGCTGAGCCGCATGGCCCGCTTCAGCGAGCTGCGGCTGGAGCGGCTGATGGAGAACACGTTCGACGAGATCGTGAGCGGGGCGTTTGCCCGCGAGTGGTCGCGCGAGCTGATGGAAGGCACGCCGCGCCTCGACCGGCTGCGCAAGCTGGAGTCGCAGCGCACGGTGTGGGACTTCGAGCAGCAGACGCTCGACCTCATGCGCGACCGGCCGTAACGATACATCGACAACGCCAAGGAGAGCTACCAGAGTATCTCTAGCGTAGTAGTTGAATCGATCGACAGTCTGGAACGTTCATCGACCATTTCGACCGCTCCCGAATTCACATCGTATACGGCAAAACCGGCATCGTTCGCAAATTGCAGCAAGACTGAACGGTGATCTGGCGAGAGCCACCAGTCAGCCACCTGTGGCAATTCAAGATCCACGAGGCTGAACACGCGATTGCTCAACGTTGCTTGAACCACATGACCGTCCGTCAGTTCGACGAGTGCTGCGTCGAGTTGCGATAGTGGGACGATCCTTGATACATACGTATGGGAGTAAACAGGGGTGAAGTCTGGAACATCGCTTTCAATGTCGAGGGCAATCAATCCCCCAACCGACGTTATGCTTGTGCGGTTGCCAATCGTCCAAATGAGCACCTGTTTGCCCATGACACTGAGTCGAAGCTGTCGATCGACAACAGTGTCTCCAAGCGGAATCAGACGCATAGTTCGCAACTGGCCATCTGGCGTAACTTCACGTACGATGACAGTGTCGGAACGGCCGACATCTTCTACGGTGACGAGCAGCTTGTCTTGAACCGAGACGGTCCAGTTAAGTGCCCAAGCGATGCCTTGTGGTGGCCGCGGCTCATGGAGCGGCACCGTCACAAGAATACTACCGCGTGCGTTTTGGCGGCTGATTTCGCTGCTTGCGGCGATCAGCAGAGTGTCAGATTCTGCAAGCCATGCAGCGGCATCTACTCGGACGTTAGACGTGAAAATCCCCTCGAACTCCACGATGCTCGGATTGCCGGTAGATCCCAATGTAAAGACGGTACGGTGTTCTGTCGTGGACAGCAGCACAACATCGGTGCGGCCGAAGCAAGTCCGCTGGCTGTACGCGCAGGATTCATAGCGAACTGCTGCCGCAAGAATCTTCCCGTCGGGAGAAGTTGCGAGCAGCGTGACAGTGATGTTGGGATACGATTGCATAAGAGACTCAACCGTTTCCAGCGCTGCACCAGCACGCACCAGAAATGCTCTAGCTGACTCGATCTCGTAAGCCGGCATCATTTCGACAAACGCAGTCTGTGACGAACGAGGGAATACAGCAATCTCGCTGGATGGATCGTCATCCCATGACGTGACGCGAAGACTGTAGCCGTCGTCGGTTCGCGATAACACGAAAAGCTGCGGTAGATACTGTACGGAGGTCGCAGTGGGAGTATTCATCAAGACCGAACAGATCAGCGGGAAGATGAGTAAACTCGTCCGAAACGTCCGCATTTTTCCGGTAACCACTGCCTCTCACCACCGAATAGGTCGGAGTCTAGCAGATGGCCGGTATGGATCACATGACGCGCGCTGTACGTGCGACCTTCGGCCTGTGAAATGATTGTCCGGTGCACGGTGTGGGACTTCGAACAGCAGACGCTCGACCTCATGCGCGACCGGCCGTAGGGGGGTGGGGGGCCGACTGATCTAGTTGCCGCGCACGACCACAGTTGCAGACGAAAGCGTGGCGGCAGATCCAATCAACTCCGAAAGCTCATCGTTGCCAACAGTAGCCAGCAGAGATGTTCCGTCCGCGTCTAGACCTACATAAGCTAGTGTGCCGTCCGATGACCAGTCCACAGCGCTCAATACCGCTGATTTCGGAAGATTGATGACGTAATAATCCCCGGAATTTGCACTGACAATATATAACGAACCGGTTTCTGATATCGCGGCAATCTCGCTTCCATCTGGTGACCATGCCAAGTCTCGAAGTGCAACATCTGCGACAGGCAGTCCTTGGGGTAGCAATCGAAAGTGCCGCTCTTGCATGCCTGTCGTTGCGTCCACGACGATGATGCAGCCGTTCAAAGTCGCGACCGCCAAACTTCCCTGAGATGCACTGAAATCAATACCGGTTCCGCCTAGACATCCCGCTGCCAACAGATCAGGTACCGGATGAGTCCGAGATCCGGAATCACTTGATGAGATATACCCTTCACCATCTGTGAAGTTCGATTCACCCACTAGCCAATGAACCGCAACAGGATTATTGCCCGCCGTCTGGTCAAATGTCAGCGCCTGTGTCAGCCCAGCCCAAACCGTCGTACGGGAGCTTACGCTCCTCGCCAGCAGAAGACTAGAATCGTCATTCCATGCGAGGCTGACGATGCCTTCAGGCACATGATGCCCGGACTCGAAGTAAACCAGTGCCTCTGATCCACCAGCGACATACCATGCAGTCTCGTTCCAAGTTCCAGTCTCCCAAACATGGACATCTGGGCCGATGCCAGCAGCCAAGAGCTTGCCATCGGGCGACCAATCGATTCTTGCACGAAGCAGTGTCGTCGTTTGTTCTTTCAACGCGTCAAACACAACGCTCTCGCCTTCGAAAACAACGAGACGGCCATCCGACGAGAGTTGAGCCAATCTGCTCCCATCAGGACTGAAAGCGATACTCAGTACGGTCGAGGTGGGGGCTGTGATAATCGGCAATTGGGCAGATGCCGTGAGAAAAATACCATGCAGACTAACGATAATAATTAGTCTCGTCCGAAACGTCCGCATTTTCCGGTAACCACTGCCTCTCACCACCGAATAGGTCGGAGTCTAGCAGATGGCCGGTATGGATCACATGACGCGCGCTGTACGTGCGACCTTCGGCCTGTGAAATGATTGTCCGGTGCACGGTGTGGGACTTCGAGCAGCAGACGCTCGACCTCATGCGCGACCGGCCGTAGGGGGCGGGGAGATTTCGGAGTTATTCCCCCTGTGTTCAGCCATTAGTACCACAGCCACTGCCAGCAGATCGGCGCGGCAGGCCGGCGGGATGGCGGGGATCGTTGTGGATCGTCAATTACCGCGAGGTCAGGATATCCCAGACATTTGTGTCTAGGATCGACGTGGTCTCTAACTCCACATCATATTGAATGAGATTGAATCCGGCGTCGACGAAAATAATGGACCGATTGTCACTGCGCCACACCCAGCTTGACGGTGCAACATCAAATAGCTGAGTCGATGTTCCCAACTCGGTACTCGATATATCGAATACGCCCAACCGCATACCTTTGGCGGCGTAATCATGGAGCCAAAAGGCGACGCGCTCACCATCCGGTGACCATGCGAAACCTCTTATGCGAACCAAGTCAGTGCCTGGGGGGCGGTCTACATCCGTGAATGTGCGAGTGACGGTGTCGAAAATCCTTAGGCCCGTAACTACCCGATCATTGATTGTGCGATATACGAGAAGTCGACTATCGGGCGACCATTCAAAGCCAGCAAGATTGTCTGTAAACGGATCACCTCCTTGTGTGGAGAACAGTTCTTGGTAGGTATCAGCCAACAACGCGATCTCTTGCTCAGATGAGATATCATAAACGACGATCTGACCTGCGGCGCCGCAGGTCTGTATCCCATAAACAGTCGTGAGAACTGCGCCAACGCACTTATTGTACGTAACGAGGGATTGATCGGGCGAGACCAGCCAGAAATCATCGGGCAGCAAGTGCGGGATTTGATCGCGTGATATGACTGCAACTGACCGTTCGCCGGGTTCGATCTGCCTGACTTCACCGCTTGATATATCAACCGCTTGGCTATATTGAGGCGTATGATCCTCACGAGCAGTCAATACAAGTCGGGTATCAGTTCTCCAGTCGAAAGTGCAAGGGAGCAGGCTGTCGGCGGGGATCTCTAGTATGCGCTCACTCGTTGTCAATAAGAACACGCCTATAGTTTTGCTTTGGGGGCTGGATAGGGCGAGATACGTATTACGAGGAGAAATGCTGAAACAGTCATCCGATGTGAGTTCAAATACAGTCCGCCCTGCCTCTGAGAGACCGACCAGCTCGAATTCCTTATCAGATCTGTTCCGAATATACACGAGGGGGTCACTATTGGGAGACTGCGCCAGCAGCGCCTCGGCTACTGCCAGCAGATCGGCGCGGCAGGCGGGCGGGATGGTGTCATCGGGCAGCGCATCGAGACGCTCTACGAACGCACCGACCTCTGCGAGCGAGTTGGCGACGAGCGGGTCGCGGGCGGCCGTCTCGGGCACGCACGCCGCGGCGATGCCGTTCAGCCGGTCGAGCGACGGGTCGGGGACGACGATACGCAGAGTCGGTCGTGCATTGGCGGCTACGCCTTCCGCGTACGCAAGTCTTCCCCCGAAAGGACTTAACGCCGCGGCGTAAGCCCGGGTGTTAGTGCGAAACGTTACCAGACTTGCACCGGTGTCCGCATCCCAGACTCGGATGGTCTCATCAAGGCTCGCGCTCACGACTTTCGTGGAATCATCGTACCAAGCGACATAAGGAATGGTGTTCTCATGCCCGTGCAAGGTGGTGAATAGAGCGCCACTCTCGGCATCCCATATTCGAATTGTTGACTGTTGAGCTACGTACGTGTCTGCACTGGCGATTCGTGTTCCATCGGGGTTCCACGCCAACGAAAGCGAATACTCCGGCGTTCCGATTACGCCCGTCAGTTCTTGCTCGAGTGGATCCCAGAATTGAATTCCGCCGAACTTAGCCAGCGCCAGACGTTTTCCGTCAGGACTGAAAGCGACACTCAGTACTTCCCCCACCACAGGAGAAAACACGATCTGTTGATCGTTGAGATCCCAGACCCGCACGTTCTCAGGGAATCCGTTCTGGCCTGCTACGGCAAGTTCAGCCCCGCTCGGACTCCACGACAGAGATCGTATTTCGCCAGAATGCAGCAGCGTGTGTACGAGTTGGCCGTCAGGCATGGTCCAGATATCGATCACGTTTCCGGATCCTCCTGCGGCGAGCTTTGATGCGTCGGGACTCCAGGCAATGACGTAGGTTGCTTGACCCATACTTGGATTGAGGTCATGAACAACAATGCCCGAGGACGCTTCCACTACCCGAATCTCGCCAAATTCGGTTGAGTACGCGATCCAATCTTCAGCCGGATGCCAGGCCATACTGCGCACCCAGTTCGATTCTGACGGCTGCGCGGTAGACATCAGTGGCGACAGGGCCATGCAGACCAGGCATATGAGAATCGAGCCAACATTACGGCATACGCCAACCATGCGCATTGAAGATCAGTCCCATCGTGTTGCGGTGTCGGGTCAAGTTCATGTGCACGACCCCGTCCTGTCCCATCGTAACACCGGCCGGCGTGGCGCGCCCGACGTCCAGCGTACGTGTGCCGGGCGTCCTTCACTGACCACCCCGCGCAAACAAAAAACACCCCGGCCGGCGAACCGGTCGGGGTGTGGATGTAGCGTCGGTGCGGCGCTTAGTTCAGGTGCGGCACCAGCTTGCTGAGGATCTTGTCCTTCGGCAGCGCGCCGGTGATGCGGGCCACCGGCTGACCGCCCTTGAACAGGATCAGTGTCGGGATGCCCATGATGCCGTAGCGCATCAGCACGTCCTGATGCTGGTCGGCATCCAGCTTGCCCACCTTCATCTTGCCGGTGTACTCAGTCGCCAGCGCGTCCACGATCGGCGCGATCGCGCGGCACGGCGCACACCACTCGGCCCAGAAGTCGACCAACACCGGCTGATCGGACTTCAGAACTTCGCTCTCGAAATTGGTCGTCGTGACTTCGAACGTCTTGTCACCCATGGTTGTTGGTTCCTTCAGATCTACGTGTTCTAGCCTGTAACCCGATGGTATCATGAACTCCACCGTTGATTACAGATGTGTTTTCATCGCCAGATATGGACGCCGCAACCCTTCCGACCCTTACGCGCCGACAGGAGCAAATTCTGGCCGGAATCGTGCGGGCGTATACCGACAAAGCCGAGCCGGTCAGCTCGAAATTCATCGCCGAAACGTTCGACCTGTCGGTCAGTGCGGCCACCATCCGCAACGAAATGGTGGTGCTGGAGGAGCTCGGCTACATCGCCCAACCGCACACCAGCGCCGGCCGCGTCCCAACCGAGGCGGGCTACCGCTATTACGTCAGCAACCTGCTCAGCAGCATCGAACTGCCGACTACCGAACAAAGCAAGATCGCCGAGCGGATGCGCACCGCGCCGATGGGCACCGAGCAGTGGATGCGCTATGCCGCGAACGCGCTGGCGCGCACGTCGCAGGCCGCCAGCCTCGTCACCGCGCCGTCGTCGCAAACCGGCCGCTTCAAGCACATCGAGCTGATCTCGGTGCAGGGCCGGCTCGTGCTGATGGTGCTGATCTTGCAGGGCGGGGGCGTGCATCAGCGCATGCTCAACCTCGCCGAGACCGTCTCGCAGGCGACGCTGTCCGACCTCTCGAACCGGCTCAACTCGCTGTGTCACGACCTCACCGCGCGCGACCTGACGGTCAAGGCGGTCGGTCTGCCGCTGTTGGATCGCGAGGTGCTGGAGTTGGCCGCCGAGGTCATGGAACGCGCCGGCACGACCGCCGCGCAGACGGTCTACCGCGACGGCTTGAGCGATGTGTTACAAGCGTTTCCGGCCGGAGAAGGCGCGCAGCAGGCGGTGCGCGTGTTTGAGGAGCGTC
The DNA here is from genome assembly GCA_016716525.1 of Candidatus Flexicrinis affinis. NCBI lineage: Bacteria > Bacillati > Chloroflexota > Anaerolineae > Aggregatilineales > Candidatus Flexifilaceae > Candidatus Flexicrinis > Candidatus Flexicrinis affinis. The sequence continues at coordinate 249,713 of JADJWE010000006.1, read as the reverse complement.
AGTTCCTGAACGTGATCCTTGACGAATTCCTCGGCCCGCTGACCGGCGGCGTGCAGGTGATCATCGCCGGGGACGGCAAGCGCGACGAGATCAGCCAGCTCAGCCTCGTGCTCAGCCGCTACGGCCAGCCCGACCAGCTCAGCGGCGCGATCGGGCTGATCGGCCCGACGCACCTCAACTACGGCCGCGCGATCAGCGCCGTGCGCTATGTCTCGACCATGATGACCAACATGCTCGTCAGCCTGTACAACAGCACCGACGCCGAGGACGGCGATCCGACCGCCGGGAGTTGAGGGCGAGATCCCCGCGCCCCCTAAATCCCCCTCTCCCTCAAGGGGCGAGGGGGACTTGTTTGGACTGTGGTTGCTGTCCCTCGCTAATGGAGTATCGGGAGCGGCGAGGCGTCGTCATTTCTCAGCACTCATCACTCACGACTCGTCACTTTGCTCCTAGCAGCACGATCCATCGCCGCCGCAGCAGCTCGAGTCGTCACAGCAGTCGGGGATGTCCACGGACGGGACGGGGTTGAGGTTCATCGTAGGCTCCTTGAGTTCGAAAACGGGCATGCGTTTCATCGACGGCCATCGATACATAGACGCAAAAAAAGGGGCCGCTGACCCCGGCGCTACTTCACCTGATCGAGCGGGATCACGCCCTGTGCGGCGTACTCGGGTGCGAACTGCTGCACAAGCATCCCGCAGCACATCGTGATCCGCGACTGGTTCAGGGTGTAGAAGCGCTGGCGCCCCTCCTGACGCACCTCGACCAGGCCCGCCTCGTGCAGCGTCTTGAGGTGGTGGCTGACGGTGGGCTGGTTGACCTTCCCGTCCAACCGGTCGACCACGTCGCCGACCGAGCACCATTCGCAGCACAGACAGGTCATGATCTGTTGGCGGGTCTCGTCGGCGACAGCTTTGGCAAAGGCAATCAGATTCGCGTCCATGCCATGACTATATATCGACGGATGTCAATATGTCAAGGGGGAGCACCATGGATCTGCGCTCGTGTCCTGCTACCGGCGTTACTGTCCCGCCCCCGCCATCAGCGCCTCGGCCACCGCCAGCAGATCGGCACGGCAGGCGGGTGGGATGGCGTCGTCGGGCAGCGCATCGAGGCGCTCTACGAACGCGCCGACCTCCGCGAGCGAGTCCGCGACGAACGGGTCGCGGGCGGCCGACTCCGGCACGCACGCTTCGGCAATGCCGTTCAGCCGCTCCAGCGACGGGTCGGGGACTACCACGTCGAACGCCAGCTCGCCTTCCTGCCGCGTCTCCTGTGTCTGATTAACATCCGCAACGTATGATCTGCCGTAGGCTAGGCGAGCACCGTAGTTGCTCAGGTCTAGCTTCGCACTGAATTCGGCTGTTCCAGAGTGCGCGGCAATACGCACGAGCTTATCCGACTTCAGACTCCAGACCTGAACCGTTCCATCAATGCTATGTGTGGCGACAACGCCACCTCGTATAGCGTTACCATAAATCCCCCACAATCCCGTCACTGCTGAGAGGATCTCTTCGCCAGATGAAACATCGAATACCCATAAGTAAGCGTCGGTACGTCCCTCCGGATCTGACAGACTTCTGAATGTATGATTTCCAAACGCGATCTTCGAGGAGTCCGCGCTCCAAGCCACTGCCCCGAGATAACCGTCGGCGACGCGATACTGGCTTAGATTGGAGACGTCGGAAACCCCGGCCAAGTCATTCATCGGTATGAGCATCAGACCCCCTATGCCGCCGATGGCGAGCGAGGCGCCGTCGGGACTGAACGCTACGGCCCATGGATCGCTAACGTTTAGGGTCATTGTGACTTCGTATGTGCGTGCGTCCCACAGTATGACGCGCGGATCCATAGGTGCCGCACTAACGATGTAATTCCCGTCCGGACTCCAATCAACGGATGTGACAATAGCGCGATGCTCGGGCAGTGTCGCGACAAGCGTCCCATGCGCGGCATCGAATACTCTGACAGTCTGATCGTAGCCCGAGACCGCAATACGTGTATCGTCGGGACTCCACGCGACCGATGTGTATCCCCCATATTCTACCGTCAAGGCGAGAACGGTCGCCTTGCGAAGCGGGTCATAGATTGTGATATAGCCCTCGGGGATCCTGTCTCGCTCGTAGAAGTCGGCGCCGACAAATGCTATCAGCTCGCCAGAATGACTCCATGCCGCCGCTGTGGTTGCGATCACCCGCGCGGACTGAGCGAAATTGGCGTTGGGTTCAAGCGTATATAGAACCGAGAGTAGGATAACAATCAGGTTAAGACGATGCATCGGTACGTCGCTCCTTACCACCCGAAGCTACTGAAGATGTCAAGTAGAGTCTCGTCCATCCATGCTGCGCGTACTTGGCCGGAATTGTCCGGATCGGGGCAACCAGAAAGGGCGTCGCATATATTGCTAGAAGTGTAGGACTGGTAGCGCCAGCGCAAGTCCTTGAATCCTTCAGTGGGATTGAGCTTCCAATACACCCAATTCAGAAACATATCCGCAGCTGCTTCTTCAATTTCAGCTGCCAGTCCCTCATCGGTCAGGGAAGTTGAATCAGAGAACGTGCAAGGGTTTTGTTGGAATGTATGCGGCGTTTCAATAGGCATATAGAGATCCGACGGTGCTCCCTCTCCACACGGCCCGATCTTTGGAATCCGAATTGGAAAGAGCGTAGGTGTTGGTGCTGGCACTGGAGGTGCTGGGTACTCGTCATATAAGTTTGGACTCCAGCGCGCGCCACTACCCCATCCGCTGTCTAGTATGTAATCGCTACGCTGCCAGTCGCCTAGATTTGGGCCGTTCACGATGAGTGTACGAGGACCCATTACGAATCCGCCCGATGGTGCGCGAAGCGGAGTACCCGACCCGCCTGGATGTTCAACAGCATTCCGAAAATCACTCACGCCGTTAACTGTTGTTGTCGACACGAGAACATGACCGAATTCGTGCACTACGGTATGCTCAATCAAGGACACCAAGGGATCACACTGGATATTGGCTGAATAGCTCGGATTATCCGGTGTTTTACTCGTTTTACAGCCATTTGGCGTGAGATCAGCTCGGCTAAAGACGAGGCTGCGCCACCCTCCACTGCTTGACTCTCCTTGCAAGACCTCGCGAAATGCATCAACAGGGTTGGCCGCTACGCCCATTGCTGACAAGGCGTCGCCAGTCTTGATGGCTGCACTCAGGATCAGATCGCGCTCTGCTTGCGACCAGTTGCCAGTAACGATTATTCCAAAGTCTGCGAGAGAGTAGTTGGGAGTGCCGGTCGGCGTTGGAGTCGGAATGCAAAGCTGCCGGCCGCGTGTACCGCAGGGCGGCACTTGCGCCGGAGGATCAAATTCAAACTCGACTTTAGCCGAGAGTTGTTCGAGCGTGTTGACGCCTTGCTCATTTGCCGATGACGGTACTGTCGGGTTGTTCCAATAGTTCTTCTTTGCGTTGGCCACCGCGGTCGCTGTCGTGTAGCTATAGATGTGGTGGCGGATTGCGCCGTTCGTAACGGCCGAATTGTTGCGGAAATTGCTATTGCGGACCTTGATCGTCCCGGCCGCGACGTAGATCGCGCCCCCCTTGTTCGTGGTCACGCTGTTGCTCTTAAAATCCACGTACTTGATGACCGCTGCATGGCCCACAAGAAACGGGCTGGCGTTGGTGGCAATCGCCCCGCCTTGACTCGCCGAATTCCCGTCAAAGTAGACCTTTTCGAGCGTCATGACTCCATTGGAGTAGATGGCTCCGCCATACCCGTTTTCTGGGTCGGACGCGCTGTTGTCGATGAACCTCGCGTTGGTGACGGTTAGTGTCGCATTTGACGATTCGACGTGAATTGCGCCGCCCTTGTCGTTGTTCGCATTAGGATCGTCTGTCGCCCCATCCTTCAATGTCATGTGGTCGAGCTTCAACGAAACGCCCGGCACTTTGATCATGGTGTTCATGCTGCCGGACTGTGCGCCGGGGATGCCGACTTGCCGGAGAATGGTGGAGTCTGCATGTGCACCGTAGATCTCAACCGTGCCGAGGATAACAAGGGTTTGCGCGAGCGGGTAGTCCCCGGCCTCAAGATAGATCTTATAGACTACCGTCGGGTTCTGATTCGACGCAGTGATGGCGTCCCGGAGCCCGGTGACATCCCCGGACGCGATGACATGAATGGCTTCATTGCGCGTGTCGGGGCCAGTGTAAGAGGCCTCAGCGGGCGTTGATGTTGGCGTGGAGGTGGGGTTGGGAGTCGGCTCGCCGCGCGGGACGCCGGGCTGTGGAGTGACCGGCGGATCGATGCCGCAAAAACCGCTGGGCGCAAGGGGTGTGTCCGTGGCGTAGGGTTGGGCGACGCCGGACTCAGGCGTTATCCCCCCCCCAGTATTACAAGCACTATAACGATCAAGATGGCAGCAGTGGCTTGCATTGGTACAGCCTCTTAGCTGACTTTGATCGAAGCGTAATGCGGGTTGTGCTTCGCGTCAATCGGATTGGTACTATTGGGCTAACACGACCCTACAGTGCATTAAAGTCGATTTCCCCTACAACAGCAGTTCGACGATCACCACGTCGCGCCAGACGCCGTCCAGCATCCCGTGCCGGATGTACGTGCCGACCTCGCGGAATCCCAGCGACCGCATCAGCCGGCGGCTGGTGGCGTTTTCCACGAAGATGCGGCTGATCAACTTGTGGAACCCCGCCGCGCGCGCCTCGTCGATCAGCGCGACCATCGCGGCACGCCCCGCCCCCTGCCCGCGTGCGGTTCGCTCGACGTACACCGAATACTCGGCGATCGTCGCGTAGCACTCGCGCGGACGGTACGTGCTGGTCGACGCGAACGCCACAATCGCGCCGTCGCGCTCGGCCACCACGGCCGGATGCACGCCGTCGAACCATTTCGTGATGTCGTCCACGGTGCGCAGGCGCGTCTCGAACGTGCCGAGCCGGTCTTCGATGCCCTGATTGTAGATGCGGCAGATAGCGTCGGCGTCAGCGGGGGTGGCCAGTCGAGTGGTCAGAGGCATGAGGGTCCTGCTCCGTAGGCGGCGCGTGGGGCGTGCGAGGTCACGTACGTCTACAATACTAGATATTGGTCGTGACGAACGCTGTGAGATTCACCCATGCGCCGCCTCGTTTTTGCTGCACTTTGCATCGCGATTTCCATTACCGGCGTGTCTGCTCAGCCGCGTTTGGACGACACGATCGCGCCGGCGATGGAGCCGATCGACGTGCCGGACGATGTCGAGATCTTCCTGCTGATCGGCGCGGGCAACAACAGCCTCGAAGAGAAGGCCGGCCTGACCGACATGCTGATGCTGGTGGCTGTCAACCGGGCGGCCAACACGGCGTCGATGCTGCACATCCCGCGCGACTACTGGGCCAACATCCCCGGTTTCGGCATGCACAAGATCAATCAGGCCTTCTACTTCGGCGAAACGCACGAGGTCGAGGGCGGCGGCATCGCACTGCTCAAGCAGACGATCCTGTACAACTTTGGCCTGCCGGTCGATCACTACGCGGCAGTCGACTTCAACGGCTTCCTCGGCGTGATCGACCAGATCGGCGGCATTCGGATTTCGGTCGACTGCATCATTCAGGACTGGAAGCTGAAGGAGCGCGAGCTGGACAAGCGCGTCGCCGACAACTACGAGTTGTTCACGCTGCCGATCGGCGTGCACACGCTCGATGCCGACACCGCGCTGTGGTACATCCGCAGCCGCGTCACCAGCAGCGACCTCGACCGCGGCCGGCGCACGCAGGACGTACTGCGCGCGATCTGGCGCAAAGTCCGCAGCGAGGACATGCTCACCGGACTGCCGGCGCTGTGGGACGCCACGTCGCGCTATCTGTACACCGACCTCACGCTGGGCGACCTGCTTGGCTACGTGCCGTTCGCGCTCAACGTCGACGCCGACCGCATCGAGCAGTACCGCTTCCGCATGGGGCCGCACATCAAGAACGCGCTCGGTCCCGCGCCAGATTATCAATCCGTGATCGCGCCCGCCGACCTTGCCGCGATCCGCGAGTTGGTCGTCGATTTCGTGACCCCGCCGACACGCAACCAGATCGCGCTGGCCGGCCTGCGTATCGAGGTCATCAACAGCGGCGGGGTCAACGGCATGGCGACCGTCGCCGTCGACCGCCTCTCGCAGGAAGGGTTCGCGCCGTTCATCGGCACCGAGCCGACCCACTACCGCGACTTCACGGCCATCTACGACTACACCGGGCAAGAGCGCAACAGCCCGATCCCAACGTTCATGCGACTGTTCCGCGTCACAGCGGACGGCGTCATCGTCCAGCCCGACCCGAATCGGACCGTCGACTACAAGATCTACGTGGGCAACACCTACAGCGTGTGGGCGTGCACGCGCAACGTCATCCAGCCGAAGTGGCCGCCCGACCCGACTCCTACGCCGTGATGCGCGGTATAATCGGAGTCCGAGAACGCGGGAGACTGCCATGGTAGCCCAACCGTCCGAACGCGCGGCACAGATGACGCTGGAGGAGTTCCTCAACCGTCCCGATACCAACCTGCCTATGGAGTACGAGGACGGCGAGGTCATCATGCTGCCTATGCCGACGACTAAACATCAGACCATCGTATTGAACGTCGCGGACGTACTGAAGTCGGCGATGCCCAGCGGCAAACGATTTGTCGCACCGACGGACATTCGTCTCGGCGGACGGATCTATCAGCCAGACGTGTTCTGGGTCAAGGAAGGCAGCGCCTGCGTCGACCGGGGCACGCACTTCGACGGCCCTCCCGACCTCGTCGTGGAGATCGCCTCGCCGAGCACAAGCCGACGCGACCGGCGCGAGAAGTTCGCGACATACGAATCGTCTGGTGTGGGCGAATACTGGCTGATTGATCCAGACGGTGCGGTGATCGAGATACACACGCTCGTTGACGGCAAATACCAGCGCTACGGCGTCTTTGGTCCCGAGGACACGTTCACCACGCCGGCGCTCGGCGCCGAAAAGCCGATCAGCGGCGCGGCTATCTTCGCGGAGTAGAGAACCCTCGGGCCGCTGTCCCGCATTTCAACACCATTATGGATAGCGCACCGGAGCAAGCGTGAGTGTGTCTTCACCGACCACCGGCAGCACGCGGCCTGTGCGTTCGTCCACCGCACGCAGCGTCACCAGCCACGCGACCGGGTGCGGCACCGGCGGCAGCGGCATCACCACCGTGTCGCGGATGATCTCGCCGTCGCGCCAGCATGTCGGCGGATACGACTCGCCCTGTGCCCACCAGCGGAACGGATCGCTCACGATCGTCCCCTCGTCGGTCTGCGCGGTCGCCACCAACTCGAACTGATACGGGCGCTCGGTGGGGGTCAGGCCGCGGAACTCGAACTCGTAGGTCAGCGCCTGCCGCGACGGATCGCCCACCCAGCGGTACCGCTCCAGCGCGAACGCGCCCGGATCGACCGTGCTGACGGTGAACCAGACCTGCTCGTCCGCCTCCGTCCACGCCACGTCGCCCAGCCCGCCAATGTCCTGCCTCGGTCCGTCCGGCATCGGGTCGAGGTCGAGCGGCACGACGTACAGCACCGCGGCCATCGCCAGCACGACGACCGCCTGTGCGCCGATCAGAGGAAGGTCGAAGCGGCTGTCTCGCTCGCGCAGTACGACCGCGCCCATCAGCAGCAGGAACGGCATGTAATAGATGAGGATGCGTGCATTCTCGCCTTGCACGATGCCTGCCACGTTCACAGCCATCACCGTGATCGCCATCGCGAGGGCAAACACGGTCAGCCCGTCCCAGCGCCGCAGACGGATCGCGCGCACGACGCCCCATACCGCCAGAACCGACGCCGGCAGGCCGGTAAACAACAGCACGTCGTACGGATGCAGAATCAGCCACGGCAAGTACGCGCGCTGCACGAGTTCGGCATGCGAGCCAAACGTCACGCGGAGGATGTCCAACGGCGACACGCCCGTCACCACCGTATAGACCACCCACGGCGCGAACAGCCCGACCCCGAACACTGCTCCGACAACCACCGCGCGAATGAGACGTGCTGAGTGATGCCTGATGCGTGCTAAGCGGGTGCCGCTGCCTTCTTCCTCCCCCTCACCCGAAGAAACCTCACCCCCAACCCCTCTCCCGAGGAGAGGGGCGTTGGAATCCGGACTATACTTCTCCCCCTCGCCCCTTGAGGGAGAGGGGGCTGGGGGGTGAGGGCCACTCTCCCCTCTTCCTGAGGGAGAGGGGCTGAGGGTGAGGGCCATCTCCCCTCGCCCCTTGAGGGAGAGGGGGCCAGGGGGTGAGGGGACAAACGCACACCACCCCAACGTAAACAACCCCGCCAGCAGCAGAAACGGCAGCACCGCGAAGTTGAGCAGTGTCGTAACGGCGGTCGTCAACCCTGCGCCCAACACCCAACCCAGGTGCCCGGTTTGCAGACCACGCAGCAGAAGCCAGAACGCCAGCGCGCACAACGTCGGATACAGCGTGTTCCACGTCGGCGCGAACATCAGCACGGCGGGGACGAGCGCCCACCACCCGGCGAGTCGCGCGGCTAGCATGCGGTCACCGGTCAGGTCGCGCGCAATGCTGAAGATCGGCAGCACCGCGAGCGCAGCCAGCAGCGGCATCAGAAACGCGAACAGGCCCGCCGCGGTAATCTCGCCGCGCGAGTACCACATCACGTCGACATCGTGACACTGGTACATCCGCCATGCTTGGCTGACCGGCGCAGCGAATCCTTGCAAGGCTGGCGCGTCGAACACGTCTGCGACCGCTTGATGCGCCAGCACCTGCCCCGGCGGACTGGTCGTGAAGTGGATCAGGTTGAGGCCAAACGCCTCGTCCATGACCTCCGGCCAGCGCTGAAGCGTCGGAAGCACGCCGTCGCGCGCCATGATGCTGGCTTGGAGGGATGCCGCACCGGTCTGTACCGGCGAGACGGTGCGCGTGAACAGCAGGAAGAACGGATCGCCGTTAATGCCGACGACCAGATACGCCAGCGCCGTGCCGCCGAACACCGTCCACGCCAACAGCGCGCGTATGGCGCGGCGCGCTCGCAGCAGGGCGGTCACGACGACATATACCGCCAACCCCGCGGCCAGCGCGATCACCGTGACGGCGTCCAGCGGGGCCTGGTACGCCCACTGCCAGCCCGCACCGCCGCGCAGACCCGGATACAGGTCGAACGCGATGAATACGGCCAGCACGACGGCGGCGATAACGATCACACGGCGCATAACGGCATCAGGGCATCCGACAGATTAGGACAAATTCCTTACGCTCCATAGGGTAGCGTTGACGGAACGACTTGGCGAGTGCGCGTAGAATGAAGTGGGGTGCAGGACGCCGCGCCCCGTGAAAGACTGAAAACAAAGGATCGTCATGCGCGCCTTGACTGTGATTCTGTTGATCGCCCTGCTGTCCATGACCGCGCCCGTCCGCGCTGCCGTCAACGAGGTCGTCGGCACCGGCACGGCTGGGAGCTGCACCGAAGACGCCCTGCGCAATGCGGTCAAATCGCTCAACAACAATAACGGTGGCACAATCACATTCAACTGCGGCGGCGCGCATACGTTCCCGCTCACCAAGCAGCTCAAGTTCGACACGGCAAACGCCAATTACGTCATCGACGGCGGCGGCGTGATCACGCTCGACGGCCAGACCGACACGCGCGTGATCTACACGGCGTCCGGCCTGCACTTGTCGCTGACGGTGCGCAACCTGTCGATCATCAACGGGCGCGCCAAGAACGACGCCCCCGGCGAGCGGGCAGCCAATCAGGGCGGCGGAATCTACAGCGGCTACCGCAATACGCTGACGGTCGAGAATGTCACGTTCGTCAATAACCGTGCCACGGCGGAGCGCCACCCGTATCACGGCGGCGGCGCGATCGCTATCGACACCACCAGCATCGTCACGATCACCGACAGCACATTCATCGACAACCGGTCGCCCAACGGCGGCGCGATCAACAATCTGCTCAGTGTGCTGACCATCGAGCGCAGCCTGTTTCAGGCCAACATGTCGACCAGCCCCGATCCCGGCGGCGGCGGTGCGATCTACAACGACGCCGGCAAGCTGACGATCAAGGACTCGCACATCTTCGACAACTCGTCGGCCAACCTCGGCGGCGGCATCTTCACGTGGGCGCACAACGTCAACGGCAGCTACAGCGGCCCGACGACGATCAAGAACACGGTGATCGACGGCAACAGCGCGGAACACGGCGGCGGGCTGTGGAAGGGCGGCTTCTACATCCTCAAGCTGAAGAACAGCAGTGTGACGAACAACACGGCCACCGATGTGGGCGGCGGCATTTCCGGCACAGGACCGGGCAAGGATTTCAAGATCGTCAACACGACCTTCGCCTACAACAGCGTGACGACGACCGGGTCGGCGGGCGCCCTGTTCAGCACCGCCGGGTCGACGGTCACGAGCGCGACGTTTGCCTTCAACACCGTGCCCAACGACGACGCGAGCGTCGGCGGCGCGATTCACGCCAAAGCGACCGTCAAGAACACGATCTTCCTCGGCAATACCGGCGGCTGGAACGGCATCCGCGGCTGTTTCGGGGCGATCACCAACGGCGGGCACAATATCCAGTCACCCGGCGACTCGTGCGGCGGGGGTATTCCGATCAAGGACGCCCTGCTGAACGCGGCGCTCGAGCCTGCGCGCGCCAGCCTGACCTTCGGCCAGACGCAGGTGCTCGTGCCGCTGCCGGGCAGCCCGGCCTACAATGCCGGAGCCAACTGCCCGGGCACCGATCAGCGCGGGGTGAGCCGCCCGCAGGGCGACGCGTGCGATATCGGCGCGTACGAGAAGATCGGCACTGCGCCGGGCGACGTGACGATCACGTTCCCGACCGACGGCGGCACCGCCGGCACGCAGCCCATAATCACGTGGACGCCGTCCGCGGGGGCGGACACGTACAAGATCATCATCAAGAAGTCGAACGGCGATAAGGTCTACAGCACGGTGCGGACGCCCGGGGCGTCCAACTGCGCGGCGACGTGCAGCCTGAACATTGCCGCCGACGACGAGATCACGCTCAAGACCGGCAAGGCGTATTCGGTGAAGGTCAAGGCCCGCAGCGACTTCGGCTCCCGCGCCGACAAGGCGACGTTCACCGTGACGGGGTGATGCGTGTCGGTGTATCCTGAGCATGTCGAATACCCAATCTCAGGACGCCATGACCAACCCCTTTCGCAACCGTCGCACACTGTTCATGCTCGTCGTGAGCGCCGCTGTCGCCGTGGTGTCGATCCTCGCCATCGTGCGCTTCGGCCCATCCGACCCGGAGTTCGCCGAACTGCGCGACCGTGCCGACACGTTCTTCCGCGCGATCGGACTGGCGCAGTACGACGAGACATTCGCACTTCTCGACAGCGGATGGCAGCAGCAGTTGGAATCACCGCAGGCATTGGCGCTGATCACTACCGCGTCCGCCGCGCTGCCCGAGTCGTATCGCTTCGACGGCACGGTCGAGGCGTGCGAGGCCGGCGGCGCGCAGTTCAAGATCCTTTACGGTACGGCGCGCGTGGCCGTGCGGGACGTGGTGATGGCGGTCTACTTCCACCGCGAGATCGGTCAGTGGCGCGTGCGCGGGGTCAGCCTCGACGGCGGTGTCCTCGGCGTCTCCCTGCCGGGCGACTGCATGATGGTCGAGGAGGAGTAATCGACTTCACTTGTCGAATCTGCCTGACTCCGGTTGCCGCACGGTGAGACCGCGCTTATAATGACCGGCCAACATCGAGGGCCCAGCGTTCAGGACACCACACCATGACCGAAGATCGTTTGCAGGAGCTGCGCGGGCAGGTTGACGACATCAACCTCAAGCTGCTCGACTTACTCAACCAGCGCGCCAAAGTCGTCAGTGAGATCGGCAAAGTGCATACCCACCTCGGCAACACGTTTTACGATCCCGTGCGCGAGGGGCAAATGCTGCAGGCGCTCGAGATGGCCAATCAAGGTCCGTTCAGCAACGATGCGATCAAGGCGCTGTTCAAAGAAATCTTCCGCGCGTCGTTGGCCCTCGAAGAGTCGCAGACCAAGGCCAAGATCAAGGTCGAGCGCAAGGCCCCCGGCGAGCGCACGATCATCACCATGTCGGACGGCGTGACGCAGATCGGCAATAGCACGTTCCAGATCATCGCCGGCCCGTGCGCCGTCGAGAGCATGGAGCAGATGGACGAGACGGCGGCGGCGCTGGCCGAGCGCGGCGTCAAGTTCCTGCGCGGGATGGCCTTCAAGCCGCGCACATCGCCGTACGAGTTTCAGGGCTTGGGCGAGCCCGGCCTCAAGATCGCGCGGCAGGTGGCCGACAAATACGGTCAGTTCGTCGTGTCCGAGATCATGGACAAGAGCCAGCTTCAGATGATGTTCGACTACGTCGACGTGTTCTGGGTGGGCGCGCGCAACATGCAGAACGCGTATCTGCTCAAGGCACTCGGCCAGCAGCAAAAGCCGGTCATCCTCAAGCACAGCTTCGGCGCGACGATGGACGAGTTCCTGTACGCCGCCGAGTACATCGTGAGCAGCGGTAACCCGAACGTCATCCTGATCGAGCGCGGCATCCGCAGCTTCGAAAAGTGGACACGTGCCGGCCTCGACATCGGCGCGGTGGCAGCCCTCAAGATCGAGACGCACCTGCCGGTCGTCATCGACATCTCGCACAGCGCGGGCCGGCGCGATATCGCCATTCCGATGGCGCGGGCGGCCAAGGCGGTCGGCGTCGACGGCCTGATGGTCGAGGTGCATCCCAACCCGCCGGTCGCCATGAGCGACAGCAAGCAGCAGCTCTACATCCACCAGTTCCACGAGATGATGGATGCCATCGGCGAGCTGACGGTGGTCGGCAGCGGCGACTAGGCTTCCACCTTTACGGAGAATCAGACGGCGCGGCCAATTCGGGCCGCGCCGTTTTGATTCTGTGCCCACGACTGGTCGGGGTGCGGATTTGGCGTCCATGCGGGGGCTAATCCAGGTGCGGCACCAGCTCGCTGACGATCTCGTCCTTCGGTCGCTGACCGATGATGCGGGCCACCGGCTCACCACCCTTGAACAGGATCAGCGTCGGGATACTGGTGATGTCGTAGCGCACAGCCAAGTCCGTCTGCTGGTCGATGTCCAGCTTGCCCACCTTCATCGTGCCGGTGTATTCCGTCGCCAGCTCGTCTACGATCGGCGCGATCGCGCGGCACGGCCCACACCACTCGGCCGAGAAGTCGACCAACACCGGCTGATCGGAGTTCAGAACTTCGCTCTCGAAATTGGTCGTAGTGACTTCGAACGTCGTCTGCCCCGCGCCCTCGTTCACCTGCGGGGCCGCCTGCGCTCCCGTTCCCGCAATCGCATCTACCGGCTCGGGCAGGATGTCCTGCAGGAACGGCATAAGCGCGGCGTACTCGGTCGCGTCGATGCTTGTCACCTGCGGCTCGCCGGACGGCGCACCGTCCGCATCGAGCGGTACCTCCGCCATCGACCCGGCAGGAATCTCGACGGCTGTATCTCCGACCGTGAGGCGCGCGCTGCCCTCCAGTGTCGCAAGGACCATCCGATCGTCCCACATCGCCCGCATGTAGATCGTCGATCCAAGCTCGACCTGCATTCGATTGACGAGCAGATTTACGCGCGCCGAACCGCCGAGCGTCTGGATCAACACGCCGTCCGGCGGCGCCTCCGCACACTGCGGGCGGCCGATCCCCGTGCGCAGCGTGATTGCCTGCATCGAACTGTATATGAAGTCATCGGAGGCTCCTTCAGGCATTGCGACCTCCGGGACGTCGCTGCTGCTGTCGATCATGGTCACATCACCGATCAGAACCATAGTGACATTCTGACCGGGCAGTGCGCCGGGGAGGTTGGCTTGAAGCGAAACCACCGCGATTCCCCACTGATCCGGCGTGATCATCGGACCGACAGAGACCGCCTCGACAGCGATGAGTTCCGCGAAATCTCCCGGTTCGGCGAACGGGACGTCCGGGTCTTCCTCGCGCAGCGTAACGTCGAGCAGGGCATTGCCGTAACACAACTGATTGCGCCCAATCTGCTCGCAAGCCGTATCGACTTGTCCGAGCGCCTGCTGGACGAGGCTCACACATTGTGGATTGCCTTGTGCGCTGGTGAAAACGGAGACGCAGAGAACGAGTGCTGATACCGTCACAAATGACCGCATACGGACCCCCGCAAATCCTGATTGTGTGTAGTCATCATACGACTGATTTGCAGAGTTGGAGCCGATTGCGGATGCGATTTCGTCCGGACCTGTAACTTCGCCTTGCGAACTTGCGGAATAGAGTAAGCTTGTAGGTGTCGGATTGCTGTCGCATACGAATATGCGCCGGTCCGGTGACGGTACCTTGCGAACGGTTGAGTCCACGATGTTCAATCGAATTGCGCTCTGCCTCGTGACGCTTCTCGTGTTTAGCCTGCCCGTCTATGCGCAGAACTCCGCCCCAACCCTGACATCCGACGCCGAATACGACATCGGGTTCGATTGCCCGGTGAGCGCCGCTCTGTCCCCGGACGGGCAGAGCCTCTGGGTTCTGATGGACAACTGCGGTGGGTATCGCTATTCGCTGCGTGCGTTCAACGTCAGCGACGGCGCGCCGCTGGACGTCGGCGACTTCTCTGCCGAGCTCGAGCCGCTGGAACTTGGATACGTCGATTCGTTCGTCGTGCCATTGGCGTTCATCTCCGACACAGTGCTGAGCGTGCGCTACAGCGACAGCGAGACGTATGATCTGCGCAGCCTGCAAGTCGACATCAGCGGAGGAGCCGCGCCGGTATCTCCCTTCTTGGCCGACCAAGCGCGAACGGACCTTGTGCGCAGCGTGACCGAGTACGCGGAATACGCGGTGAACAGCCCCGACCATTCGCTCGTCGTGGCCGCGAGCGATACGGCGTTTCACATTTTCGACCTGCGTGGCGGCGCAGAAATCCTGACGATTGACTCCGATCTGGCGTCATTCGGCGCCTACGCGTGGTTTTCCGATGACGCAGCAACTGTCTACATCGCAACACTGGACGAACCCGATAACTTCGACAACTTCAATGCGACACTCGTCGCGTACAGCCTGCCTGATGGGGCAATCACCGCCGAGTATGCGGTGCCTTCGCCCTTTCTGACCGTCAGCCCGGACGGGCGGTATGCGGTCGCTCAAGCCGGCTCTGCCGATGGCGAGGAGTCCACGCTCTGGGTCGTTGATCTGCGCAGCGGCACGAGCAGCGAGGTGCTCTCGATGTACGAAGATCCCAAACCGGCGACGAGGTGTCTCAATCGTCAGAGCGATCTCAGCGATGTGAATTTCCGGATCTCCGGTAAGCTGTCTGTGAGCAGTGTGACCTGGTTTCCGGACAGCACGCGCTTTCTCGTCACCCGGTCGTATGGCGGCGAAGGCGTCGGCGGCGGTCTCCCATGCTATCTCAACTACAGCCGGCTGAATGCCTTCAGCGTCGGGCCATAACCGGCGGCGCGTGGTATAAACAGGTGGGACTATTGTCTCGCTTGAACTGAACAGGACACCCGCATGCAAACCACCAAACTCGGGCGCACCGGCCTGACCGTCAGCCGGCTGTGCCTCGGCACCATGACCTTCGGCTGGAGCGCCGACGAAGCGACCTCGCACGCCATCATGGACGCGGCGGTCGACCACGGCATCAACTTCTTCGACAGCGCCGACATCTACAGCTTCTGGGTGGATGGCAACAAGGGCGGCGAGTCGGAGACGATCATCGGCACGTGGCTCAAGCATAAGCCGCGGCGCGACATCGTGATCGCCACCAAGTGCCGCATCCGCATGGAACCCGGCCAAAACCGCGAGGGACTGAGCCGGCATCACATCATCCACGCCGTCGAGGACAGCCTGCGCCGGCTCCAAACCGACTACATCGACCTGTATCAGGCGCATGCGTTCGACGCCGCCACACCGATCGACGAGACGATGGCCGCGTTCGACCACCTCGTGCAGTCGGGCAAGGTGCTGTACATCGGCGCCAGCAACTATCCGGCGTGGCGGTTGGTCGAAAGCCTGTGGGCGTCCGACCGGCGCGGCCTCGCCCGCTACGAGACGCTTCAGCCGCACTACTCGCTCTTCCACCGCGATGAGTTCGAGCGTGATCTGGCCGACGTGTGCTTGCAGCACGGTATCGGCGTGATCCCTTACAGCCCGCTGGCGGCCGGATTCGCGACCGGTAAGTACACCCGCGACGCCAGCCCCAAGTCGGCCGACACGTCGCGCGGGGACTCTGGTCTGATCAACCGGCTCGTCAATGATCCGCGGGCATGGGACGCGCTCGATCTGGCGACGCGCATCGGGGATGGTCACGGGCATCCGGTGGCGCATGTGGCGTTGGCGTGGCTGTTGGCGAAGCCGACCGTGACCGCACCGATCGTCGGGGCGCGCACCGTGCAGCAGCTGCTCGACGTGGTCGGAGCGGACGAGCTTGCCCTGTCCGCCGACGAGATCGCGCAGCTTGACGCCGCGACCGAGGGTTTCGGCTGGGGCGACCGGCACCGGGTGTAGACGAAAGGGCGAGCCGCCGGCTCGCCCCTACAACCTTTTCTGTGCGCTCTGTGTCCTCCGTGGGCTCTGTGCCCGCTTTTCCTCATCACGCAGCACTTTCCACTCAGCACTTCGCCGCAGGCGACTGGCGTGCTTTTGCGATTCCTCGTACGCTGTTCTCAGCGTTGATGTGAGCATCGGCAAGACCGAGTCCACCCCGAGGGAGGGGGTTCGATGAGCGCGCAGATTCCCAACTACGACGAGTTCGCCAAGCTGCCGCTGGCGCAGCGCAAGATGATCCTCGGCATGGCGGCCCGCTTCGGCGGATCGCAGCTCGCCCCGCTGTTCATGGCCGTCTATCAGCACGACCCCGACCCCGAACTGCGCGCGTTAGCGATCAAGGAGTTGGGCGAGGCGGGCATCTCGGTGCAAGGCGACGGACGTCCGCTCAACACCTCGACACCACCGGCGCAGCCGAGTTCGGCGCTGGGCGGGATCGGCATCAGCGGGTTCGGCTCCGGCGACGCGCTCAGCCAGCAAGAAGACGCCCTGCGGCGTCAGTTCGCGGCCGACGCCCGCGCCGATCAGCAGGCCGAGCTTGAAGGCGAAGGCGTGAGCGTCTCGGTCGGCCCGACCTTCGTGTGGTCGAACACGATGGGGAGCGCCGCGCCGGTCGAGCTGACGGGCGGCACAGGGCGTCCTGTCCAGCGCGGGCCGCAGCTCGCCAATGTCTTCACGCTGCGCCGCGGTGACGAGAAATATCTCACCGGCGAGCGCAACACCCTCCGCAGCGGCAACGGCGTGATCCTGCTCGTGGTCGTAATTCTCGTCGCAGCCCTCGGCTTTACCTTGTTCATGTTCAACGCGACCGGCTTCACCGATATGCAGATGCCGTTCTTCGATACCAGTGGACTGACGAACCTGCCGGTCCTGATTATCGGGGGCGTCTTCGGCCTCATCTTCCTGATCCTGTTTCTCGTGATGGTGTTTGGCGCGCGGCGGCGCAGATTCTACCTCAACAACGGCCAGCTTCTGCTCGGTCAGGTGGTCGCGGCGTGGGGGCGCTGGCATACCAGCACGGACAGCGAAGGCGGTACAAGCCGCAGCTACCGCGTAACGCTGAAATACCGCGTGCGCGCGCCGGACGGCCTTGTGATCGAAGATGAGGCGTCCGAGACGCGCAACGATCTTGCTCGATCCGTGCTTCCCAATCCTGGCGATCCGATCGCGCTCCTGTACGTCGACAAGGACCACATTCGCGTGGTGTAAACCGCCGCCAGATGGCGGCACGCGCTCCGAAAATGAGAAGCATACCCGTGTTCTTGACTTCGGCTGAGCACGGGGAAAACGGCGAATTTCGCTTCTCAGATTCGGGACAATTACGATTGAGATTCCACTCACCTCAGGAAAATACACGACCAATTTAATCCCGATAGATTGGGACCCGGACGTGTAACCTTACTGGAGTGGAACATGCGCAAGATCCTTATCGTAGTTGTCGTAGCCATCCTTGGTGGCCTGCTGGTCGCGCCCGCCGCGGCTCAGGATCAGACCATTGTCGACATCGCCGTGGCAGACGGCCGCTTTACCACGTTGGTCGCCGCCGTAACCGCCGCCGACCTCGTCGACACCCTGAGCGGCGAAGGTCCGTTCACCGTATTCGCCCCGACCGACGACGCGTTCGCTGCGCTGCCGGAAGGCACGGTCGAGGCCCTGTTGGGCGACATCCCCGCACTTACCGACATCCTGCTGTATCACGTGGTCGCCGGTCAGGCGCTGGCGGCTGATGTCGTCGGCCTCGACAGCGTCACCACCGTGCAGGGTCGGATATCACCATCGAAGTCGTCGATGGCGGCGTCGTGCTGAACGGTTCGGTCAACGTCATCATCACCGACATCGTCGCCAGCAACGGCGTGATCCACGTGGTCGATGCCGTCCTGCTGCCGCCCGCTCAGCCTGCGGATACGACCCCGGTCGTGATCACCGCTGCCAATGACATCAGCGTCAACATCAACTTCCGTGCGGGTCCCAGCCTCGATGACGCGGTCATCGGCAGCTTCGTTCCGGGTGCGAGCGCTCCGGTTGTCGCCCGCAACGCGGCCGGCGACTGGATTCAGATCGATCTCGACGGCCAGCTCGGCTGGGTGTTCGCGCCGCTGACCACCCTGAGCGGCGACGTTCAGACGCTGCCGGTTGCGCCGGGCACCATCGTGGACATCGCCGTCGCGGATGGCCGCTTCACCACGCTGGTCGCTGCGGTTCAGGCTGCCGGTCTGGTCGATGCGCTCAACGGCGAAGGCCCGCTGACCGTGTTCGCCCCGACCGACGATGCGTTCGCCGCGCTGCCGGAAGGCACCGTCGAGGCGCTTCTGAACGACATCCCGACGCTGACCGACATCCTGCTGTACCACGTGGTTGCTGGTCAGGCACTGGCCGCGGACGTCGTGACGCTCGAGGGCGTGACCACACTGCAGGGTTCGGACATTACGATCGAAGTCACCGATGCGGGTGTCGTGCTGAACGGTTCGGTGAACGTCATCATCACCGACATCATCGCCAGCAACGGTGTGATCCACGTCATCGACGCGGTGCTGCTGCCGCCGACTCCGGAACAGCCGATCGAGGACGCGCCTGCTGCCGGCACGATCGTTGAAATCGCCGTTGCAGACGGCCGCTTCACCACGCTGGTCGCTGCGGTGCAAGCCGCCGGTCTGGTCGACGCGCTCAACGGCGAAGGCCCGCTGACCGTGTTCGCCCCGACCGACGATGCGTTCGCCGCGCTGCCGGCCGGCACCGTCGAGGCGCTGCTGAACGACATCCCGACGCTGACCGACATCCTGCTGTACCATGTGGTTGCCGGTCAGGCGCTGGCCGCCGATGTCGTGACGCTCGACAGCGTGACCACGCTGCAGGGCTCGGACATTACGATCGAAGTCACCGATGCGGGTGTCGTGCTGAACGGTTCGGTGAACGTCATCATCACCGACATCATCGCCAGCAACGGTGTGATCCACGTCATCGACGCGGTGTTGCTGCCGCAGGGCATGTAGTCGCTCCGTGACGTTTTTGGCGGGGCCGGGTCGTCACGATCCGGCCCCGTTTTGATTCGCGCGTTCGTGCTCCGCGAACTGACGTCTCGTTGGTATACTCGCGCGATCCAACACAGGGGGAGATCATGGAGAACCTGACGGCGGAACAGATACAGGCGTTCTTGGCGGAAGGCGGCCGCGACGTGCTCGTAGCGACCGTCAACGGCAGCGGACAGCCGCACCTCGTGCCGGTGTGGTATGAGATGGATGCGGGCGAGATCGTGTTCATGACCGGCGTATCCACGGTCAAAGGGCGCAACTTGCGCGCCGACCCGCGCATCGCCGTGTGCGTCAGCAAGCCGGACGACCCGATCACGTTCGTCAGCATGCAAGGGGTGGCCGAAGAAGTCACCGAGGTTGAGGAAAAGCGTCGCCTCGTCGCGCTGGTAATGGGCAAGTACGGCGATCCGAATCCGCCCGAAGGCGACCTGACGGATACGATGGTCGTCCGTGTGAAGCCGGCCAAGACCGTCGCCATTCGTTACTAGCGCCACGTCGACAACCCACACCTGTAATCGCGGCGCGGTACAAAATCGCGCGTTACACGCGCGCGTCGAAACCGGTATACTCGCGCGGTTGATGCCCATGAACTACTCAGGTCGAACGGATGCGCCTTGTCCTTGCGCTCATCGTCTTTTCGTTAGCCGTCAGCCTACCCGCCGCACAACCCTCGACGTGCAGTGAAATCGCAAGCACCCGCCAGCGCGTGACGCTCGACAGCCCGCGCGCGGGTCGCGGATTCATGGCGACCGTCATCCTGCCGCCGTGCGCCGAACAGAATGCACCCCTGCCGTACGTTGTGCTGTTCGGCGGCTCGAACCGCGACGACAGCCACTGGATCGACCTCGACGTGGCCGGCAAGCTCGAAATCGGCATCGCCGACAAGACCCTGCCGCCCATGGCGATCGTGCTGCCCTATGGCGAACAGCTCGCCAATACTAACCAGTTCGGGCCGGACTCGTGGGGCGAGGTCGTTTATCACGACTTGATCCCCGCGGCCGAGGCACAGTTCAACCTCGATCCGAGGCGGCGGGCCATCGGCGGTATCTCGCGCGGCGGTTTCTGGGCGTATCAGATCGGCCTGCGCTATCCCGATCAGTTCGCGGCGATCGGTGGGCATTCGGCCTTCTTCGACCTGTACCACGCGCCGGACGACCAGAACCCGCTCGATTTGGCGCTGGTCGTCCAGAACCCGCCGCCGCTGTACCTCGACCGCGGCATCGACGATTACGCCGCGCCGGGCCTCGACATCATGGACGCGCGGCTCAAGGAAGCGCGGATTGAGCACACCTACATCATCCACCCGGCGGGCCAGCACAACGACGCGTACTGGTCGGCGCACGTGACCGACTACTTGGCGTTCTACGGGGCGCATCTCGCGCCGCCCCCCGCGCCGGTACTGTTTGCGACCAACACGCCTCCTCCCCAGCAAGGCGTGGGTCTGGCGCTGTTCGTGCCGGTCGCCGCGTTCCCCAGCCGGGTGTTCAACCTGCCGCGAGCGCAGTTCGACGCCGTGCTGCGGGGTGAGGACGACGCCAAACTCACGGTGACGCGCGCCACGCGTGACGGGCTGTTCGGTTATGGCAAACCGCTGCATCCGAACATTCGCACCGTGGAGGACGATACGGCGCTCCTCAACGACCTGTACCGCGACCGGACGCGCTGGGCGATCGTGCCGTGGGATGCCATGTCCCTGCGTCTGCGCGTGCTGTGGATCGACGAACAGCACCCGTTGTATGCGCTCGAAACCTATCCACTGGCGATGGCGAGCTACACGCCGAACTACGACCCGGCCAAGCTCACGACCGTCATGCTGTCCGGCGTCACGGCAATTGCGCGCAACGTCACGCCGGAGATGGATGCAAACGGCGTCGACTGGGCGGCCGAACTGATCGCGCCGTACACCACCCGCGCCGACGTGTTCCATGTCTCCAACGAGGTCTCGGCGGTCGTAGACTGCCCGCGCGGCGGCACGGAGCGGCTCGGCGGGGGCAACAGCATGTGCACCAAGCCGGAGCACTTCGACGTATTCGACCGGCTCGGTGTCGATGTGGTCGAGCTGAGCGGCAACCACAACAACGACTATGGCTACGATGCGTACCGCGCTACCCTGCGCTTGTTCGCTGAGAAAGGATTCTCGACCGTCGGCGGCGGCGATACGATCCTCGACGCGCAGCGCCCGCTGATCATCGAGCGCGACGGCAACCGCATCGCGTGGGTGAGCTGCAACCTGCCCGGCCCCTATTATGCTCACGTCAGCGAAGCGCAGAACCGCCCCGGCGCCGCCCCGTGCGACACGGCGTGGCTGCGCGTAGTGCTGCCGCCGCTCAAGGCCGAGAATGACATTGTGATCCTCTCTGTGCAGTATTGGGAGTTCGACCAATATGCGCCGACGGCCCAGCAGCGCGTCGACTTCGCCAACTACGCCCGTCTCGGCGCGGACGTGGTAATCGGCACGCAGGCGCACTTCCCGCAGACGTACAACGTCATCACCGGCTACGGCGAAGGGACGGCGTTCCTGCATTATGGCATCGGCAATTTCATGTTCGATCAGCCGTGGTGGGCGGGGGTGCGCTTCAGCCTCGACGAGCTGTACATCTATGACGGCCGCCTGACGACGGTCGCCATCTACCCCGGCATCATCGAGGACAATACCCGTCCGCGCTTGATGACGGCCGAAGAGCGCGATAACTTCTTGTATGTCCTGATGGTGCAGCACGGAGTCTTCTAGCGTGTCGATACGGCGTCAGGTTCCGGTTCACTCGGCATGGGCGGCGCTGATGGCGCTGATCCTCGCCGTGCTGTCCGCTGCCCCGGCGCTGGGGCAGTCGCGCGTCGACGCGCTGATGGCGTCGATGACGCTGGAACAGAAGGTCGCCCAGATGTTCCTCGTCGGCATCTACGGCCCGGTGCTGAACGAACCGAACCGTCGCATGCTGCAAGACTGGCAGCCCGGCGGGGCGGTGCTGTTCGTCAGCAACGTCGGCAACCCGCGCGCGGTGACGGCGCTCATCAACGACTGGCAGCAAACGGTGGTCGATGCCGGCGGTACACCGATGTTCATCGCCACCGATCAGGAAGGTGGCGTGATCGCGCGCCTCAAAGACGGCTTTACGACCTTCCCGGCCATGATGCTGCTGACCGCCACCGGCGATGTCTCGCTGGCCGTGCGCACGGGCGAGGCGATGGCCCGTGAGCTGTCCGCCGTAGGTGTCAACCTCAATCTCGCACCGGTGGCCGACCTGTACACTAACTTGCGCAATCCGGTGATCGGCCGGCGCAGCTTCGGCAGCGAGCCGCAGCGCACCGGTCAAATGCTGGCTGGTCTGATCCGCGGCATGCAGGCCGGCGGCGTAATGGCGACCGCCAAACATTTTCCCGGCCACGGCGACACCGAGCACGATTCGCACACCTCGCTGCCGGTGGTCAGTTACGCCGTGGACGAGCTTGAAGCCGTCGAGTTCGCGCCGTTCCGTTGGACGGTCGCGGCCGGCGTCGAAGCGATGATGGTCGCGCATATCTGGTACCCGGCGCTCGATCCCGACGGCCCGCTGCCGGCGTCTCTGTCGCGCAACGTGGTGACCGGCCTGCTGCGCGAGGAGATGGGCTTCACCGGCCTGATTATGACCGACGCGATCGAGATGGATGCGATCGACACGACCTACAGCATCCCCGAAGCGTCGATCCGCGCCATTGAAGCGGGTGTCGACCTCGTCGCCTTCGGCGCGCACCTCAGCCCCAACACGCAGGTCGAGGCGATCAAGGCGACGGCCGACGCCGTGCGCTCGGGCCGCCTGACCGAGGCACGCATCGACGAGTCCGTGCGCCGGATTCTGGATGCCAAGGCGCGCTACGGCCTGCTCGACTGGAAGCCGCTGACCCCCGAGTCGGCCGAACTGCGCGTGGATGCGCCGTCGGGCGCGGCATTGGTCAGCGAGATATTTGACGCAGGGACAACCATTGCATACGACCAGAACGGCGTGCTGCCGCTGATCGGCGACCGCACCGTCGCGCTGGTCTACCCGGCATCGCGCCCGTCGATTCGCACCGAGTGCGACGTGCTGCCGTCGGATGTCGTGCGCTGGGTCGGGGTGGCCGAAAGCCCGTCCAACAGCGACATCGCGCGGGCCGTCGACGCCTCGCGCCGCGCCGACCTGACCGTAGTCTTTACCCTGAACGCCGGCTCGGACCGGTCGCAGCAGGCGCTTGTCAACGCGCTACCGACCGACAAGACGATCGCCGTCGCGCTGTTCTCGCCGTTCGACTGGACGGCCTTCCCCGGCGTGTCGGCATACGTCACGACCTATTCGCCGCTGCCGGAAAGCGTGCCGTCGGCATGCGGCGTGCTGTTCGGGCGGGTCGATCCGCGCGGCAGCCTCCCGGTGGCGCTGGACGGCGCGCGCGATTTCGTCAACGGCGGCGCGCAAATCGGCGAGGGCGTCGCGCTTGCGCTGATCCCACGCCGCGCCGACATGGGACTGGCCGCGCCGGTCGATCCAAGCGGCACGACGGTCGCCATGCTGTTCCCGTCCGATGTGCCGGACGAGAGCAGCGCGCCGGTGGAGACGCTTCCCCCGCCAACCCCCACACCGACCCGCGAGCCGCTCACCAGCGGGACACGCGTCGCCAACCCGGTCGTCGCTTCGGTGCCGTCCAGCCTGACGCCGGAACCGCAGCCCGAACCAACGGCCACCAAGGCCGTGATCGCCGCGCTGCCGCCGCTCCAAGCGTCGAACGCGCCGGCCGACACCCCGTCGACGCCGTCCGAGCCGTTTACGCTGCCGGTGCTTCCGTTGGCGTTGATGGGCGGCGTGGGTCTGGCCTACGGGGCGCTGTACACGCTCAATGCGCGCTCGAACGGGCGCTATCGGGCCGGTGTGCCGATCGAGCGGTGTCCGGCGTGCGGCTCAACGCATCTGCACGTCAAGGCGGTGCGGCGGCGCTATGTCGGCGTGCCGGTCGTGCGCCATCGTGTGACCTGTGAGGACTGCGGCTCCGTGCTGCGTGAATCGACGCCGCGCCGGTGGGTGTACACGGTCAGCGCGCATGCCAATCAGGCGCTGCACGCGCGCTTTAACGGCAAGCTGCTGGACGACAAGACGCTGATCCTGCTGCAGCGCGAGCGGTGAGTAGGAAGTTGCCAGGAGTCAGTTGTCAGGTTTCAGGGGGCAGCTGCCAGTGATAAGGCGGCGGAGCGACGCGACGCGGGGTGAGGCTCAGGGCAAGCCGCTAGGTATCACGGAAGCAACGTGAAGCTGTCGCTGTGTTTAGGCCGAACAATCGAGAAGTCGCGCCGGTCGAACGTGGCAATCTCCGCGATGTTAAGCCGTTCGGCCAGCGCCATCACCGTCGCGTCGGTGAGGTCGAGCTGCGCGTCGAGGTGCTGACGCATAATCTGGATCGCTCGGATGTAGTCACTGCGTTGTGTAGACACGACTTCGAATGTGCGAACGGTATGGGCGACAGCACCGAGCGCCGTCGCATAACCTTCCCGCACGAGCAAGACGTGGAACAACTCGCTCAGTACGGGAGCAGGTACGACAAGGTCGCGATCAATGTAGACCTCGAAGAAGACAATGGCCTGCTGATGGTTGATGTCTTTTGGATATGCCGCCGCAACGAGTATGTTGGTGTCAATCAGCAGGCTGTTTTGCGTCGCCATACGCCTGCTTCAGTGTTTCGTCAATCGACGTCGAGGCGTCCCTGGCATCAGACTCAATCGACCCGATCCATGCGGCGATCAGTTCGCGTCGCGTCTTGCGGTCGGGAAGCGAGACAACGTCGTCCTCGTCAGCGCTGACCGCGGCGAGTGCTTCCGCCAGTACAGGCGTGAGCTGTTTTAGCTGCTTCTCCAGCGCGTGCGCGCTAGATTTGGGGTTGGTGTCGTTCATGTGGAACCTCAAGCCAGATGGATTGAGTATAGCATCGTTTGACCGTGAAGTTTGCTCCGCCTGCTACGTGTCAAGCTGGGCGAGCCCCCGGCTCGCCCATACAACAGCCTTTGTGCGCTCTGTGTCCTCTGTGTGCTCTGTGCCCGCCCTAGTCCTTCCTCATCACTCATCACTCGCCCTACCGGATGCTGATGCGGCTCCCGGCGGACGTCTTGTCGACCACGATATGCACGGGGAAACTGTCGCGCAGGTCGTCGATGTGGGTGATGACAAGGATCAGCTCGAACTCGTGCTGAATGGTGTTGATCGCCTCGACCAAACGGGCGCGGCCGGTTTCGTCCTGCGTGCCGAAGCCCTCGTCGATGAACAGTGTGCGAAGCTGTGCCCCAGCCCGCCGTGCCAGCAGTTTGCTGAGCGCCACGCGCAGCGCAAAGTTGATGCGAAACGCCTCGCCGCCGCTGTAGGTCTCGTAGCTGCGCGTCCCGAGCTCGTCGGCGATCTCGATGTCGAGCGTCTCCGCCACGCCGCCGGTGACCTTGTCCTTCTGCGTGATCAGGCGCAGCGCCATGCGGCCCTCGGTCATCCGGCGCAGTAGGTCGTTTGAAAGTTCCTCAAGCTCGGGGATGGCCGACTCGATGATCATGGCCGGCACGCCGTTGCGCCCGAACGCCGTACGCAGTTCCGCGTACAGGCCCATCTCGTGCTGGTCGGCCGCGAGCTTCTCCTCAAGATACGCGCGCCGTTCGAGCCGGCTGTCCAGCGTATCGAGCTGCTGCTCGATCTTGGCCAGCCGGCCGGTCGCCTGAATGCGGACATTGTCCTGCATCCGGCGCTCGGCCTCGCGCTCGGCGTATTCGCGGGCGCGCTCCTCCAACCCGGCAAGCTGAATGTCGATCTGCTCGATCTCACCGGCCAGCGTCGACAGATTGAGCGCGAGACGGTCGCGGCGCGCCTCGGCGTTGGCGCGCGACTGCTCGAACTTGGGAAGCTGTTCCAGCGCCGACTCGAGGCGCACCTTCAGCCGTTCGTACTGCATGTAATCGTCGAGCGTGCGGCGAGTAGCGTCGTGCTCGCCTTTGTCGTAGCCGAGCGCCGCGGCCTCGGCGTCAAGGGCGGCAAGCGCCTCGCGCACGTCGTAGCCATAGTCGCCGGTGTCGCGCTGCGCGATCAGTGTCTCAAGCTGCTGCGCATCCTCGGCTTTCCGGCCCGCGGCCTGAGCGACCGCCGCCGCGCTGGCGGAGAGGTGGCCGGCGCGTTCCTGCAGCTTGGCCATGCCGGCCAACGTCGCGGTGAGCTGTTTGAGTTCGCGCTCCTGCTGCTTCAGCCGGTCGTCCAGTTCCTTGGCACGGTCGCGGCTCGCACGGTAACGCTCGCGATGCGCGACAATATCGACTTCGAGCTGGGCAAGCATCTCGGCGCGATGTTCCGGTGTCAGTTCCTGACCGCACAAAGGGCACGTTGCGGAATCGGTCGCTTCGAGTTTCGCCTGCCGTTCGACCATGTCCTTGCCTTCTTGGCCAACGGTCTCAAGGCGCGCTTTGTGTTCTGCAATCTCCTCGCGGATGCGCGTCTCCTCGCGCTGCATGTCGGCCCGCCGGGCCTCGGCCTCGTTGAGCGCGCGCAGCTCCGCCTGCACCGACTCGAGTTCGGCGGACGGGTCGGCGTCGATCACAGCCTGCTGATCGTCGATGCTGCGCTCCAGCCGTTCGATCTCAGCGTCGAGGCGGGCGCGGATCGTGTTGAGCTGGCTGTTGAGGTCCGCACGCTTACGATCGATGTCGGTGAGCGCGTCCAGCTTGTCGCGCAGCGACCGGTCGGCCTCGCGCGCGCTTTGCAGCGAGTCGTAGCCGCCCTCGATGTCCGCGCGCCGGGCCACGATCTGCAGGCACTCGTCGATCTCGCCAGCCCACCGCGCCATCTCGTGCTCGGCCTCGTCCTGCTGCCGTTTGAGGTCGAGCTCGCGGTCGACGCGGTCCTTGCGGTCGGCCTGTGCGCGTCGCAGCGCGTCCGGCGCATCGCGCACCACGTCGAGCCGCTGCTGCGCCAGCGCCAGCGCTTCTTCCGCCTCGCGTACGCTGGCCTCTGCCAGCGCCTTGTCCGCTTCGAGGCTGGGCCGCCGGGCAAGTTCGATCTCGATCGACTCGATCTCGCGGCGGTTGAGGTCGACCTCGCGTTCGAGCGCGTTGTAGCGTTCCTTTGCCGCCGCCTCGTACTTCAGCCATTGCTCAAGCCCGAGGATTTCGCCGAGGATCGATTTGCGCTCGGCCGGCGTGCGGGTCGTGAAGGCATCGGCCCGGCCCTGCTGCAAGAACGCCGAATGCACAAACGTGTCGTAGCTCAGGTGCAGGATGTCAACGATCTTCTTCTCGGTCTGGCGAATCGACGGCTCGCTGATCAAGTTCCACTGCTCGTCGTTCATCGCCAGCAGCGTGAGCTCGGTGCTGCCGGTCTTGCCCTTCTTGGACCGCCTCCGGATGACGCGGTACAGCACGTCGTCCTGCTCGAAGTCGAACTGGACGTGCATCTCGGTCTGACCTTGATGAATCAGCTCGTCGTCGCGCTTGGACCGCGCGGTGCCCCACAATACCCACGTGATCGCGTCCAGCACCGACGATTTGCCGGCGCCGTTGGGGCCGGTCAGGCAGGCGAGGTGAATCCCGTCGAAGCGCAGCGGGTCGGGGACTTGATAGGGCAGGAAGTTCTTGAGTTCTAGGCGAATTGGCTTCACGGACGCAGCGCCCTCACGAACAATTCGGCAATTTCCTCGGCGATCTGCTCCCCGCTTAGGCGGCCGCCTTCGGTGTACCACACCGACACCCAGTTGTTCGCGCCGAGGATCGTTTTGACGACGACCGGCACATCGACCTGCCGAAACTCGCCCGCTTCGATCCCCTCGTGAACGACGCGCTGGAACAACGCCTCAAACCGCCGGCGTTCGGCGAAAAAGCTGGTGCGGCGCGCGTTGTACTCGGCGATCGCCTCATCCGATAGACCCCCGCGCGGCTGCTGCGCCACGATATGCCGCACTTCGTATACCATCGCCACACCGGCGGGGCGGTTCTCGGTCTGGTTGGCGATGTGGATGTGGACGATTCGGCGCAGCTTGTCCGTGCAGGTCATGGACACGTCAGCGACGACGGCCTCGATCTCATGGGCGACGTACTGCAAGCCTAACTCCAGCACAGCCAACAGCAGCACGTCCTTGTTCTCGAAGTGATGATACAGGCTCGCCGCGGTCAAGTTGACCTGCGCGGCGATGTCCTTCATCGTCGTGCCTTCGTAACCGTTGCGGCGCAAGACTTCGGCCGCCGCGTGGAGGATGTCCTCACGGCTGACGGCTTGTTCGGCGGGTTTGCGGGCCACAGGTTGTCCTCAACGGGGTGCTGTATCACAGTGCCGCATTGTACGGGATGCGGGGTAACGCGGCAATTGTGCGCGTATCGCGGCCGATAGCCGGCATGCGCTACAATCGACCGTATTCTGACCAAACGGCAGATACGTGTAAAGGATTATGATACATGGCTTTGGACGCGGAGATTCATCCCGATGCAGTGGCGGCGCTCATCGAAGGACGGCACGGCGCGCCGTTTGACGTCCTTGGCCCGCATGCGGTTGATGGCGGCGTTGCCGTTCGGGTATTTCGGCCGTGGGCGAAGGAACTCGCCGTCGTGCTGCCGGACGGCACCCAGCATTCGATGGAAAAAGTACATGCCGATGGGCTGTTTTCGGCTGTTGTTGACGGTGCGGTAGCGGAAGGGTTCACATACCGCCTGAAGCAGGCCGATTTCGACGGTGTGACCACCGAGGTCGACGACCCGTACCGTTTCGGCCCATTGATGACCGACTTCGATCTCTACCTGTGGGGCGAGGGCAACCTGCTGTACGCCTACGACTCGTTCGGCGCGCACATAGTCGAACACGAGGGCGTACGCGGCGTGAACTTCGTAGTCTGGGCGCCGAACGCGTTGCGGATCAGCATCATTGGCAACTTCAACCGTTGGGACGAGCGCAGCCTGCCGATGCGCATGCGCACAGGCGGGGTATGGGAGTTGTTCGTCCCCGGCATCGCCGAAGGCGAGGTTTACCGCTACGAAATCCGTTCGCACAATCAGGGTTGGCGCTTCCAGAAATCCGACCCGTTCGCCTTCTTCTGCGAGGTGCGGCCCGCCAACGCGTCGATCGTCACCGAGCTATCCGGCTACCGCTGGGGCGACAGCGCGTGGATGGAAGCGCGCGCGCAGGGCGATCCGCTCAAGAAACCGATGGCTGTTTACGAGGTGCATCTGGGGAGTTGGCAGCGCCACGACGATGGTTCGTGGCTGACCTACGCCGAACTGGCCGACAAGCTCATCGCTTACGTCAAGGACATGGGCTACACGCACATCGAACTGATGCCGGTGACCGAGTACCCGTACGACGGCAGTTGGGGCTATCAGGTGACCGGCTATTTCGCCGCCACCAGCCGCTATGGCACGCCACATCAGCTTATGGCGCTGATCGACGCGGCGCATCAGGCCGGCATTGGCGTGATCCTCGACTGGGTGCCGGCGCACTTCCCCAAGGACGGCCACGGCCTCAACTACTTCGACGGCACGCATCTCTACGAGCACGACCATCCGCTGCAGCGCGAACACCCCGACTGGGGGACGCTGATCTTTAACTTCGGCCGCAACGAGGTGCGCAATTTCCTGATCGCCAGCGCGTTGTTCTGGCTCAAGGAGTACCACATCGACGGCCTGCGCGTGGACGCCGTGTCGTCGATCATCTATCTCGACTTCTCGCGCGAGCACGGGCAGTGGATCCCCAACCGCTACGGCGGGCGGGAGAACCTCGAAGCGATCATGTTCCTGCGCCAGTTCAACGAGGTTGTCCACCGCGAAGCGCCGGGGGCGATCACCGTCGCTGAAGAGTCGACCGCATGGCCGATGGTGTCGCGACCGGTCTACGTAGGCGGCCTCGGCTTCACGTTCAAGTGGAACATGGGCTGGATGCACGACACGCTCGAGTATCTCAAGGCCGACCCGGTCTACCGGCGCTGGAAGCACGACAAAATCACGTTCAGCCTGTTCTACGCCTTCAGCGAAAACTTCGTGCTGTCGCTCAGCCATGACGAGGTCGTCCACCTCAAAGGCTCGATGATCAACAAGGTGCCGGGCGACTGGTGGCAGAAGTTCGCCACCCTGCGCCTGCTGTTCGGCTATATGTACACCCACCCGGGCAAGAAGCTCAACTTCATGGGCTCGGAGATCGGTCAATGGCGCGAGTGGAGCGAGGCGCGCCAGCTTGATTGGCACCTGCTGTCGTGGGACACCCATCAGTCGCTGCAGAACTGGTGCAAGCGGCTTAACGCGTTCTACCGTGACGAACCGTCGCTGTGGCAGCACGACTACGATTTCGACGGGTTCAAGTGGATCGACGCCAACGACAACGAGAACAGTGTCTACAGCTACATCCGCTACGCCGATGACAAAGACGACATGCTGATCGTCGTCGCGAGCTGGACGCCGGTCGTCAGGCACGACTACCGGATCGGCGTGCCGAAGCCCGGCACCTACCGTGAAGTCCTCAACAGTGACGCGTCCGAATTTGGCGGCGGCAACGTCGGTAATCCCGAACCGCTGCACAGCCAAGAACACCGCCACCACGAGTGGGAACACAGCCTGACGCTGACCGTTCCACCGTTGGCGGTGATCGTGCTGAGGCCCGACCGCGAGGCGAAGCGCGATCCTGAAACGGTCGAAGCGCCAGCCTTTGTGACCCTGCCGCCCCCGGCCGACCCGGACGCCAACGTTGGAATTGTCGGATGAGTGGGGATGTCCTGCTCGACCGTGACGCCGACGGCATCGCCGTCCTGACGTTCAATCGGCCCCACGTCCGCAACGCGCTCACCCTCGAGTCGATGATTCGGTTCCACGGGCTGATTGAGTCGCTGGCCGGTGACCTGTCGCTGCGCGCCCTGATCCTGACCGGGGCAGGGCGCGATGCGTTCTGTTCCGGCGGCGACTTGATCGACCTGCAAGGCCGCCCGACCGAGGCCGATGCGCGTGAATTCATCGCCATTATGGGCGATGCGCTGGCAACCATGGAGCGCCTGCCGGTGCCGGTCATCGCTGCCATTCACGGTTACGCGCTGGGCGGCGGAAGCGAAATCGCCGTCGCCTGCGACCTGCGCATTGTCGACGAGGCCGCGCAGATGGGCTTTGTGCAGATTCGCATGGCGCTCACGCCGGGGTGGGGCGCCGGCCAGCGGCTCATGCGCATCGTCGGTTACAGCCGTGCATTGTCGATCCTGCTCGAAGGCCGGCCCATGGGCGCGGACGAGCTGTTGGCCTTTGGGCTGGCGCATCATGTTGCGCCGCGCGCGCAGGCGCTGGACGAAGCCCTGACACTCGCCCGGCGTATCGTCCAGCACCCGCCGGCGGTCATTACGGCGATCAAGCGCGTGCTGTGGGCGGGGTTGACACAGCCGTACGCCGACGCGCTGCGCACCGAACGCGAGCTGTTCCCAGCGCTGTGGGCCGCCGAAGACCACTTGCGCGCGGTGGAGACATTCCTGAACCGCCGCTAGGCGTATAATAGAGGCAGCAGACTATCGCACCTGCAAGGACGACACCGTGAGCGGTTTCTACGCCCAAATTGCACGCTACTACGACGCCGAGAACACCGACAAGAACGACGACTTGCCGTTCTACCTTGAGCTGGCGCAGGACATCGACGGGCCGATCCTCGACGTAGGATGTGGCACCGGCCGTGTGATGTTCCCGCTGGCGCGCGCCGGCTACGACGTTCACGGCATCGACAACGAGCCGCGCATGCTGGAACGCGCCCGCGCCCTGCTCGACGCCGAGCAGGAGCTGACCGACCGCATGCACTTTCACGAAGGCGATGCGCGTACGTTCAAGTTCCCCGTCAAGTTCGGCCTGACGCTCGTCCCGTATAACGGCCTGATGCACTTCCTCGATCAGGACTCGCAGATCACCGTGCTGCGCCACCTGCGCGAATGCACCCGCGACGATGGATTGCTCGTGCTCGACTTGCCCAACGCCGGTGACGTGTATGCCACCGAGGACACCGACGGGCTGATCTTCGAGCGCACCTTCCTTGAGCCAGAGACCGGCCATCTTGTCATGCAGCAGTCTATCAGCACGCTTGACCGCACCATGCAGACGCTTCAAGTGACGTGGATTTACGACGAGATCACCGCCGACGGCACGGTGAAGCGGACGTTTGCGCCGCTGCGCCTGTACTACTACTTCTACAGCGAAATCAAGCTGCTGCTGATGATGACCGGTTGGGAAGTGACTACGGTCTACGGCGACCTCGATGGCGGTGAGTTCGAGGACGGTGCGCCGCGTATGGTCGTCATCGCCCGGCCAGCCTGACGGATTAGCGGCGATGACGACCGATCCGGACAGCATTGGGGCGTTCTTCGATACCATCAAGCGCGATATTGTGGCATGGGCCGCAGGCGTGGACGACGTGCGGGCGGTGCTTGTCACCGGATCGCAGGCGCGCCAGCGCAACCCGGCCGACGCGTATTCCGACCTCGATCTCGAGCTGTTCGTCCGGGACGACTTCGCAGACCATGCCGCGTGGATTGAGCAGGTCAAAGGCTATGCGCCGGTGTGGGCGGTTGTCGAGGAACAGCAGGACGAGCAGCGCGGCTGGCTGATCCTGTACGAAGGCGGTCTGAAGCTCGACTTCTCGACCGCGCCGGTGTCGGTACTGCGCCAGCTGGTCGAGGAACAGCGGCTGTGGAACAGTCACCTGCGCGGTTACGACATCCTGCTCGACAAGGACGGGCTGGCGGCTAGACTGCCCGCCCCGCGCCCGTTCGATGTCCCGCCGTTCGAGCCGCCGGACGCCAACGCATTCTCACAGGCGGTCGACACCTACTTCTACGGCGCGGTGTATGTCGCCAAGCAGATCGCGCGGCACAACCTGTGGAAGGTCAAGTGGGCCGATCAGAACCAGCAAAACTGCCTGCTGACGATGCTGGTCTGGCACGCGCAAGCCACCGCCGCCGAGCCGATCGATACGTGGTCGCGCGGGGACTTCATGCGCAGTTGGGTACGGGACGACATCTGGGGTGCGCTGCACAGCGTGTTTGCGCATTTCGACGCACCCAGCAGTTGGCGCGCGCTGTTCTCCTCGATTGCGCTGTATACGCGGCTCGCGCGGGAGACCGCCGCCCAGTGGGCGTTCGACTTTCCCGAGACGCGCCTGAGCGCCATCACGGATTACGTCGAACAGTTGTACGCCGGCGAGGACTAAGCGAGAAGTTGAAAGTGCTGAGTGATGAGACACAATCGAGCCACGTCAGTCATTACGAGACTGTGAACCACGCTGCCTCGCCCTGCGCCCCTGTCAACTGACTCCTGCCAACTGATTCCTTTCCCTACCGGGGCATGATGCAAACCGTCGTGCGGTCGGACAGCGCGGCATTACACAGCCGCCGCTTGCCGTCTTGGCCCTGAACCTCGAAGTTGGCGCTCCACCACGCCTGCGAGGCTTGCACGGTATAGGTGGCGATCACGTTGCAGTTCTGTAGTCCGGCAGGCTGGGTTACGGCGTCGGTGGCGAACAGCACGCACTGATTGGGCGCGAGGCGGTTGACCCGCGCGACAATCTCTGGCCGGCCGAACAGATTGTTGTTGATCTTGAATTCCCGCCCGAACGGGTCAGGGTTCTCCAAGCCGTTGATGATCGTGGGGCTGTTGACACGCATCCACTTGTCCGGCGAGATATTGATGATGGCGAGCGTGTCGCGGGTATAGGCGATGTAGATGAACGGCACGTCGTCGCCCTGCGCGTCGGCGGCGATGTACAGCTCGCACGTCAGCGGGCGATCCTGCGAGCTGGGCGGGGCCGCCTCGCACACGGCGCGCTCGACGTCGTTTTGCAGCACGCGAAACGTGCGCGCGCCGCTGACGGTCGTCCAGAAATGCTCGCCGCGATTGTTGGTCGTCAGCCAGTTCTGGATGAACTCGCACTCCGGGAGCGACTTCGGCCCGTTTCGACCTACGGACCATACCTGCGTACACTGGCGCGGCCGTACGATGTCCGACCAACGGCCAGCGTTGAAGGCCGCCGGTTGGGCGCTGTCGACCGTCTCGAACGACAGCCCGCTCAGCCGCAGGACGTCGCCGGTCAGGTTGACCATCGTGAGATCGTTATCGTCGTATACCAGGCGGATGTTGGCCGAGCGCGCGATCTCGACGTTGATTTCGGTGCCCGCGTCTACGGATTGGCCGGCAGCGACCGACTGGCCGCTGACGACGTCGGGCGTGCGTCCATCGACCGGTACGACAACCTCGCGGCCGAGCGCAAGGCCTGCCGCGTTGAGCTGTGCGGCGGCCTGCGCCACTGTGAGGCCGGTAACGTCAGGTACGGCGACCTGTTCATCCTGCGCAGCGATACCCGTAGACAATGCGGCGACCATCATCCATACCGCCGCTGCCTTCAATATACGTTTCAACATGAGCTGACCCCGGGTAACACGATTAATTGAGCGAATGGCCTATAAAGCATAACCGAGGAACCGCGAAAGATGTTGCATGATGATGTGCGTACTTATGTACTGGTGCCAGCAACATTCACGCATGCTCAACGGTATAACGTGTACGATGAAGGCATCTTCGCACCTGAAGTCATCGATCTATTATGGAGAATGGACTTATGCGCGATCGTGCTGCTGCTGGCATTGACGTTTATCGTTTCGATCGGTGTTGCGCAGAACGACTCGGCGACACAGCTGCTTAGCTTCAACGTGAGTTATGGCGGACGCGTGTACGACAGCGCATTGAACCAGACCAGCTTTTCGTATGTGGTGGTGGGCGTCGACCAATCCCCCGATCTCAGCCACTTCGACGTTGGCATCCCGAGCTGTACGCCGCCGCTTCTGGTCGTCGAGACCGTTCCATCGGAGGCCGTGTCATTCGGCACCGACCCGACGACCGGTGTGTCCGGGATGAAGTGGGACCTGCCGCTTTCTACCAGCGCTTCACGCACGTACAGCATCGCATTCCTCGGGAATGTCGCAGAAGGCGACGTACAGGTTGCAGTGAAGGCAGGCAACGGGTTTGAGATCGCATCACTGCCCGGTCCGTCGTGCCAGACCGCCTCGATCGACGTGGACAAGTTCGTCTCGAACGACGGCGTCACATGGGACAACGCCGACGACGCACCCGGCCCCGAATATCAGGCCGGCGATCAGGTCTCGTTCCGGTTCGTCATCACGAATGTCGGCAACGTCGAGGTGACCGGCATCGGACTGACCGACAGCATGTTCGATACGTCGGGATGCACGTGGCCGGCGGCCCTTCCTGTCGGGGCGTTCGCGGAGTGTACAATCGGCCCGTTCGCGGTCGAAGACGGCCAGCATACCAACATCGCCACGGCGTCCGCCGCGTACGAAGGCGTCACGATTACCACAAGCGACGAAGCGCACTACTTCAGCGGCAACCTGCCCGAAATCACTATCGAGAAGCAGATTTCGAAGAACGGCGGCTCGACGTGGGCCGATACGATTCGCGTTGGCCGCGTGCGCGACGTGGTCTACAAGCTTGCGATGACCAACACCGGCAACGTCCCGCTGACCAATCTCACGTTGGTCGACGATACCTACAGCACGGCCTCGTGCATCCTGCCGGTCGAACTGGCTCCCGGAGCTTCCTACGAGTGCGTCATCGGGCCGTTCCCAACCGGTGAAGACGATTACACCAACACAGCGACCGCATCCGGAGAATACGAGGGCCAGACGGTCAGCGATACCGACACGGCCAGCTACCGCGTCACCTCAGACGACACGTCCGGTGTGGTCATCATCATCGAAGGCCCGGTCGATGAGATCAACATCAACATCATCACGATCTTCGGCCTCGATATCGAAATCGATGCGAACGACCCGGTGCTGACGTCTATCCGCATCGGTGACATCATTCGCGTCGAAGGCGATCTGCTGGAAGGCAGCACGACCATTGTCATCGTCGCCGTCACCGTCGTGATCGTGGATATCGACATCATCCTCGTCGGCGCGCCCAGCGGCCCGATCTTCGTGCCGATCGGGTGCAAGATTTCAGGCAACGGCCGGGGCAGCTTCAAGCTAAAGTGTTCCGGCAAGGGCAGCGGTTCGGGCCGGGGCAGCGGTTCCAGCCGCAGATCGTCCTAACGAATGCAGGATATCGACGCTGCCTCGTCGGATGCCGGCGATTCGTCACCGGAGTCCGGCGGGGCAGCTCTAGCGCTCGGAAGACGAACCGTGCGCCTAGACCTCCGGTTGGCGCCGCGCACGGTCGGCCTGCTTCTCGGCGGGCTGGCCGTGTTCTTCGGTGCGCAGAGCCTCGTCGCCGAGTATTTGGCGGAGGTCGTACTGGACGAAGCCCGGCATCCGTACTTCGTGCTCGCCCTCGACCTGTTCAGCGTCAATGTCGAGAACAGCATCCCCACGTGGTACTCGGCGCTGCTGCTGTTCGGGGCGTCGGTTCTGCTGCTGTGGATCGCCGTCAGCCGCCGCAAGTCCGGTCTGCCGGGGACACTGCTGTGGTTCGGCCTTGCGCTGGTGTTTCTGTATCTCTCGATTGACGAGGCGGCATCGATCCATGAGATCTTCGCCGAGTGGTTGCAAACCGACTTCGACCTCAGCGGGTTTCTGACGTTTGGCTGGCAGCTCGCCGCGCTGCCGCCGCTGGTCCTCTTTGCGCTGGTGTACATTCGCTTTTGGCTCCGTTTGCCGGCATCGACACGGACGCTGTTTCTGGTTGCCGCCGTGGTGTATGTGGGCGGCGCGTTCGTCATCGAAGGGATCAGCGCGAGCATGTACGGCGAGAGCGGCGTGACGTACCCGTACCTGATCGTCGCGACGATCGAGGAAACGTTCGAGATGCTCGGCGCGGTCATCCTTATCTACGCGCTGCTGCGTTTTGCCTTCGACAACGGCTACGCGGTGTCGTTTTCGCCGATTCCGGCCAGTCCGGTTGGCCTGCTGCCCATACGGCGCATGCGTCCAATTGCCCTTGGCGCGCTGGCGCTCGTCGTCGTCAATGTTGTCGTGATTTTGGCGGCATTCGCGCTGACCGGCGGTGCGCGCGCAGGCGGCCCATCCGGCGCGTACCAGTATCAAACCCTCGTCGATCAGCTCGCGATAGATGGCATTGCAGTGGTTCGGACTGCCGGCCAGTTTCGACTTGATGAGCCGCCCGATCCGCTGATCGTCCGACTGGCCGACGTGTTCCCCGACCTCATGGCGATCAGCCTTGTGACCAGTGATATGACGCTGACGTTGGCCGGCGACCCGCTGCCGATCACGCAGGCGGAGGTCATTGACGCGCTGCACGCCAACGGCGAGACGCAGTTCGTGATCTACGATGACAGCGCCGTGCGACTACTGATCCAGCGCAGTACGTCGCCGTAGCCTCAGAATCAAACGGGCGCAGTCTCCCGCGCCCGTACTGTGTCCCTGATAACTGAAACTGGCGTCTGCAAACTTCCTACAGCAGCCCGCCCTCGTGGCTGACCAGCGTGCCGACCGAGGTATCGCCCTTGATCGCTCGCACCAGGTCGCCCTCGGCCTCAAAGTCCAGTACGAGGATCGGCATGTCGTTTTCGCGGCACAGCGCGAAGGCGGTCATGTCCATCACTTCGAAGCGGCTGGACAGCACCTGATCGTAGCTGAGATGCGTAAATCGCTGGGCGGTCGGGTCTTTCTTCGGGTCGGCGCTGTACACGCCGTTGACCTTCGTTGCCTTGATGACGATGTCGGCGTCGATTTCCATAGCGCGCAGGGCGGCAGCGGTGTCGGTGGTGAAGTACGGGTTGCCGGTGCCGCCGGTCATGATGACGACGCGCCCTTTTTCCATGTGGCGGATTGCGCGCAGGCGGATGTACGGCTCGGCGATGGCGTTCATACTGACGGCGGTCTGCACGCGGGTGGCGATGCCGATGCGTTCCAGCGCGTCTTGCAGCGCCAGCCCGTTCATGACGGTGGCGATCATGCCCATGTGGTCGGCGGTCGATTGCTCCATGCCGCGCTTGGTGCCGGTCGTTCCGCGCCACAGGTTGCCTGCACCGATCACGACCCCGATCTGTACGCCCAGCTCGTGGACTTCGCGGATTTTGTGGGCGATCACTTCGGCACGATTGGTGTCGATGCCGAAGCCCTGCGGGCCATTGAGCGCTTCACCGCTCAGCTTAAGCACAATTCGCCGGTACGGCCCGGGCGGGGTTACCGGCACTTCCTGAGAGGCGTCAACGGCGGCTTCAGTGGTCGATTCGATCATCATGGAGTCCCCTTCAACGAACGATGCTGACACGGTCGGCAGGCAAAAAAAGGGGACTAGCACATTGGCTAATCCCCATGCGGTGGGCTGTTTGGACAGCGAAGTGGGTGTGGAAATTCGTTCGCATCGGAACGCAGTATACCACAACTATTCGGTGTCAGCGCCACCCTGTCCGAGTGCGAAGCGCACAAAGCGGGCGATCTGGATGCTCTCGCCGACCTCGGCCACCGTTTCCTGTAGAAACTGCTGAATCGTCTTCGAGTCGTCGCGGAAGTACTGCTGCTCCATCAGCACGATCTCCTCGAAGAACTTGGCCATGCGGCCCTCGGCCACCTTCTCGGCGATGGCGGGCGGCTTGCCTTCTTCGACAGCGCGGTGGGTCTGAATTTCGCGCTCCTTGGCGACGATCGCCTCGGGCACGTCCTCGCGCCTGACGTATTCCGGCGACAGCGACGCGATATGCATCGCCAGTTCGCGGCAGAAGTTCTTGAACGCGTCGGTCGCGGCCACGAAGTCGGTCTCGCAGTTGACTTCGACCATCACGCCGAGGCGCTTGTTGAAGTGCAGGTAGGTCTCGATCAGACCTTCGTTCATGGTGCGGCCTGCGCCCAGCTTCTTGGCGGCCTTCGCGAGGCCCTTCTCGCGCAGGAAGTCGGCGGCCTTGTTCATGTCGCCGGCGAACTGTTCGAGCGCCTTCTTGCAGTCCAAGGGGCCTGCGCCGGTCATTTCACGCAGGTCCTTGACCATTTGTGCGGTGATTTCAGCCATTTCTGCTCCTATCGCCTGTGGTTCGGCTGGTTGTCGTAAAACAGCCCATCGCGGTTGCGGTGGGCTGGGTGTGCCTTATTCGTCGTCCGCGCTTTCCGCGCTTTCCTCGTCTCCGCCTTCGTCGAAGAGTTTGGCGTCACGAAGTTTGGCGAGGGTGGACTTACCCAGATACCGCTCGTCGTCCTCGTCCTCGTCTTCCTCTTCGTAGTCGATGACGGGGGCGGCGGCGCTGACGGCGTCGTCGTCAAAGCTTTCGTCTTCGGCCTTACGCATCGCCTTGCCTTCCTTCACGGCATCGGCGATGGCGTCGACCACCAGCTTGATGGCGCGCATGGCGTCATCGTTGCCGGGGATGATGTAGTCGATCACGTCCGGGTTGCAGTTGGTATCGACCAGCGCAAGCACCGGGATGTTGAGCGCGTTGGCTTCCTTGATGGCCGTTTCTTCGCGCTTGGTGTCGACGATGACCAGCATCTCGGGCAGGCGCTTCATGTCCTTGATGCCGCCGAGGCGCTGATTCAGGATGTCGATCTCGCGCTGAAGCATCAGGGCTTCGCGCTTGGTCAGCAGGCTGAACTCGCCCTTGTCGCGGCGGGCTTCCAGCTTCTTGAGCGTGTCGATGCGCTCCTTGATGGTGCGCCAGTTGGTCAGCGTGCCGCCGAGCCAACGCTCGTTGATGTACGGCATGCCGCAGTCGACAGCCGCCTTGAACACCGTCTCCTGCGCCTGCCGCTTGGTGCCGACAAACAGGATGGTGCCGCCCTTACGCACAACTTCCGCGACCATGTCGAAATAGGCGTTGAGGTTGGTCAACGTCTGGCGCAGGTCGATGATGTGGATGCCATTGCGGGCGGTGTAGATAAACGGGGACATCTTGGGGTTCCACTTCTGGGTGCGATGCCCGAAGTGGACGCCAGTTTCCAGCAGGTCGCGCATCGTGACCTTGGACGGCATGGGTACTACTCCTTGTGTTGGCGTTTCGACGATCACGCCCTTCATCCCGCCCCCCGCGACACCGTAGTGCCGACGCCGGAGGCCGGTCCAGACGTGTGAAATTAGCCGCAGACATGGGTCATGCGGCTGAACGAATTATATGGAAATGCAGCGCAACGGCAAGGGTGGGGTATCGCCGCAGATGCACTTCGATTGCTAAGGTGTCAGTGTGTTGGTAGAGGATTATGGGCGTATTTGTCTTTGCTATCAATGCTATAATGTCAGATTGTAACCAAGAGTTGCGGCTTAAGAGCCTGAGCGGAATGCAGTCCGATCGCACATGACAGAGAGCAAGATACGCAGATTTCTCCGCGAACTATTCTCGCACAACGACAGAGCAGGGGGTGAACAATTGTCGGAATCTGATGCGGCTCCGGTTCGTGCCAAAGTAGAGTCGAGTAGCGTAGAGTTCTACATTCGCAAGCTCAATGACCTTACCCCAGTTTAGCGGACGGAGAAAATGTCCGTTAGACTGAGCGTAAGGAGAGGACGATGGGACGCTACAAGAAGTACACCGAGGAGTTCAAGCGGGACGTGTTGGCGATGGTAGCGGAGAAGACGCGGACGATTGCGCAGATCGAACGCGACTTGGATCTGACGCCAGGACTGATCTACAAGTGGCAGCAGCGCTACCGGGTGCAGGACGAGCGGCTGGAACCGAGCGAAGCGCGGGCGGAGCAAGCGGAGCTGCGGCGGTTGAAGCGCGAGCTGGAGATCGTCAAGCAGGAGCGGGATATCCTAAAAAAAGCCATCCAGGTGTTCTCGCGGGGGGAGTCGTGAGCCGCTACCGGTTCATCGCCGAGGAGCGGAGGGTGTATCCGCTGCGACGGTTGTGTGCGGTGCTGAAGGTGTCGGTGAGCGGGTTCTACGACTGGCTGAAACGCACGCCCAGCCGTCGCGCGCAAGCCAATCACGGGCTGAGCGCACGGATCCGAGCGGTCCATGAGGCGAGCCGCCAGACCTATGGCACGCTGCGCGTTCAGGCGGAACTGCGGGCACATGGCGAGCGGGCGGGCAAGCACCGGATTGCGCGGCTAATGCGCCAGATGGGCTTACAGACCAAAGGGCGACGGCGCTTCCAAGACGACTACCCAGCGCGATGCGACCCACCGCCGCGCTCCGAACCTGCTGGCAGGCGACTTCACGGCCAAGCAGTCGAACGAAAAGTGGCTGTCGGATATCACCTACATCGCGACCCGCGAGGGATGGCTGTATCTGGCAGGCATTCAAGATGTGTTTTCGCGGCGCATTGTGGGGTGGGCGATGAGTGACCGCCCGACCAAAACACTGGTCTGTGACGCGTGGAGGCTGGCGGTGGGGCGGCGTGGTGCACCGCGCTTGCACCATTCCGACCAGGGCAGTCAATACACCAGCGACGACTACCTGAGTCTGTTGGAGAACGACCAGGTGACCCTCAGCATGAGTGATGTCGGGCGCTGCTATGACAACGCCATGCAGGAGAGCTTCTGGGGAACGCTGAAAACCGAGTGCGCCGACCGTCCGTTTGCGACACGCGCGGCAGCTCGCAAGGCGATCTTCGAATACATCGAGGTGTGGTACAACCGTCAGCGGCGGCATTCAGCCTTGGGCTATCTCAGCCCTGCTGAATTCGAGCAACTCACTTGCCCCTGACACTCTGCCCGTCCGTTGAATCGGGGTTAGGTCACAAATTGCTCAATGGTAAGGAGATAGCGCTCTCACCAGACACACTCATTGTCCTTATTGGAGCAAATAGCTCCGGTAAGAGTACGATTTTGCGCGAGATCACGCGGCGGATCCAAACTCACGACACACGTTCGAGCACGTCAGGTCTAGTGATAGGAGATGCAGAAACTGTTAGGCGTGGGAATCCACGAGAATGGGTTGACTGGATGAGATTGAACTTCCCGACCGTGATTGACGGCGGTAAGCGGATGTTCGTCACGATCGACGAAAAACTAAGCGAAGAAGAGATCAATGCTGGTTTAACTGTCAAACCAGTTGACTCATTTTCAACATACACTTCGGGACTGTTTCATGAGAAGTTCGCGCATTTCCTGATCCGCTCACTTAATGCTGAAACGCGGCTGAACCTGACACGGCCGGTGCGTAGAATCGATGTTCTGAACGAGGCACCCAAACATGAGTTTCACGCCTTACAAGCTAATTCACAGGTGCTGAAAGCAATCAATTCAGAAACTGGAGCTGCATTTGATGTTAGCCTCATGCTCGATCCGGGGCTTGGGGTAGATATCGGCATACGTATCGGAAAACAGGTTCCGTGGACAGTAGACGATGACAAAACTTCCATGACTTACCTGAAAGCATTACGAAACAGCACTACGCCGTTGGAGCAAGAGGGTGACGGCATACGTAGCTTCTTAGGTTGTCTACTCGCATTGAGGTGTAGTCCGTACAAGGTGTTCTTGGTCGACGAGCCGGAAGCGTTTTTGCATCCACCACAGGCTCGAAGATTAGGCAGACTATTGGCCGATACCGCACAACAAGAGGGTCGGCAAGTAATCGTTGCAACTCACAGCAGCGACATCATCAAAGGGGCTCTCGATTCTGATGGTGCAGTTCAGATTTGCCGAGTCGAACGAATAGGAAATACCACTAGTATATATACACTCGACAATCAAGACCTCCGGCACCTATGGAAAAAGCCGTTGCTTAGGTCTACGGATGCAATTCAGGGAGCGTTCCACAAGGGTGTTATTGTTTGCGAAGGAGATGCGGATTGTCGATTCTATGAAGGTCTCGCACTCGGACTAGATGGTGTCGCACCGATCGACATCCACTTTGTGCATGGTGCTGGTAGCGCGGGTCTTCCGGCCCTAGCTGCTTCGTACATAGAGCTGCATGTGCCAGTGGCCGTGATTGCCGACTTCGACGTATTGCAGGATGCTGCAAGATTCAAGTCGGTTGTCGAGTCACTCGGTGAGGATTTTTCGCAGATTCAGTCGAAATTCGAGAGCATCAATGCAGATCTCAAGCATGTTGCGCCTGTACGCGACAAGTCATCTATCGCTACGACCCTGCGACGACATGCAGACGAACTGGAAAATGGTAAATCCCTGAGTGTTGAGACTATAAAGAAGATCGATCGCGAACTCGCGGAAGCAAGCGCGTGGAGCCAGCCCAAGCAGCATGGAATCAATGCACTAAAAGGCCAAGCCCATGAAACGTGCAAAACGCTCCTCCAAGAGCTTGCAGAGATAGGCCTATTCATAGTACCGGTCGGAGAACTTGAAGGCTGGGAAAGAGGACTCCCTGCTTCAAAATCGGAATGGATCTCCGACGCCCTCCGCAAAGTCGACGATCCCGAGAGATTTGGTCAAGCACGCTTGTTCATCAACCGCGTCGTGAGTTACCTCGCCGCCAAGTAATGGAGCTCGAAATCGCGTGCAGAGTCCGATCTCGAGAAGATGCGGACATGTCTATCTACCGGCTTAACGCCCGCAACCGTTCGATGCGCGCCGGGTCGCTGGCGGTGAGCCACGGATCGTGGCTGAGGACGCCGTAGGCCGCGGCGAAGTGCTTGCGCGCTTCCGGCCCGCGCCCTAACGCCAGCAGGCACTCGCCGATCTCTTCCTCGGTGTACCCGTTCGGATCGCTGCCGCCGTACTGTACGAGCAGGTCGGTCTGCATGGTCAGCGCCTCGTCGTACAGCTCCAGCGAGCGCAGGCAGCGGCCCACGCACCACGCGGCGATCCGGATCGCCTGCTGCTCGCCCTGCACCTCGCGGAACTGCAAGGCGTCGAGGAACACCTGCAAGGCGAGGTTGTAGTCGCCCAGATCGTGATACGCCCAGCCGAGGTTGTTGTACAGCGATCCGGCCCAATTGCGCGCCCGAGCGTCGCTGCTGTTGACGGCGATGTCGAGCGC
The DNA here is from genome assembly GCA_016716525.1 of Candidatus Flexicrinis affinis. Taxonomy (NCBI): domain Bacteria; kingdom Bacillati; phylum Chloroflexota; class Anaerolineae; order Aggregatilineales; family Candidatus Flexifilaceae; genus Candidatus Flexicrinis; species Candidatus Flexicrinis affinis. The sequence continues at coordinate 205,369 of JADJWE010000006.1, read as the reverse complement.
CTGCGCGTTCCAGTCGAGCGCCGCGCGGCCACCTGTTACGATCGCCAGCATGTGCGCCGCGTCGATGGCGTAGAAGTCTTGCTGCGTATCGCGCGCATAGCCCCACGCCCATTCGAAGTGCGGGAACGCCGCCCCCGGATCGCCGGCCGTGTTGATCAGCCGTCCGCGCTCGAGGGCCAAACGAACCGCCGCCCGCGGCATGTCCGGCGTGAGCAGCGCCTGCGCGTCGTCAAGCAGGGCGTGGGCTTCGTCGAAGCGCATTTGCAGGCCCATCGCCCGCGCAATCTGCGTGAGCAGCTCGGCCTCCAGCGCCGGGTCGCCGGACTGCTCGGCCTGCGGAATCAAGGCGCGCAGCCGCATCTCCGAGCCGGCCGGGTCGTTGTAATCCCACTGCGAATCGATGTCGATCATGCCAATACTATAGCGCGGACTTGCGGCTAATTCTCATGTTCCGCCACGCGAACTAAGCGAAATCCTGAGCCCCAGTCATTCACGGTCTGAAATTGACCGTCTGGACTGTGCCCGGGCTGCCACCGATTGATCAGGCTGATCCGCGGTTGTCGCAGCTCGGGCGGAAGTTTCTCAATGCAGCTGATCGTCTGCTCGACCGCGAACAATTTTGCGTCCATAACGATAATGTCGCCATGCGAAGAATGTGAGCAGTTAGAGAAGTTCGCCACGAGACTCTTGTGGTCGGTCGAGAAGTAAACCGACGTGAATGCGCTGAATGGCGGTTCGATTGGAAGTCTCCGCGCCTTCCAGAATCCGGGCTTCCAAATGAGGATGTCGTCACGAGTCGCCGCCACCAAGTAATCACCGTCGGGATGCCATTCTGCACTATTTACAGGAATTGCATAGTTTAGGGAGGTGGCGAACTTACCTGTTGCTGTGTCGTAGATGTCGACAACCCACTCCTCACGGTAGACCTTACTGGTTGTTGCGCGCCCGTACGTGTGGACTGCCAAGTACGTGCCATCCGGCTGCCACGTTATCAGCAAGGCGTAGTAGCGCGCCCTGTTGAACGTGTGCACGAGGTCGCCAGTAGTCGTATCGAAAACTCGCGCCCGGCCGTATTTGTCGCCCAAAGCGATCCACCGCGAATCTGAACTAAACGCATAGGTGTGCGTAAGTACGTGATCCTCGATCCTGCCTAGAGACGAGAAACTCGTTGTGTCCCACACCAGAATGAGGCCGTAGCTATCCCAAGTAACGATGCGAGAATCATCATTCGACCACGCCACGCTCCGCAAACCCTGTACGTCCAGATGACCTCTGAGTACAGCAGTCGGCTCACTTCCCCCTGCCTCATAGATTTCGACGGCCCCGTAGTATCCTGCGCCGCGGGTCACCGCGAGCCACTGCCCGGTGTTGCTTGGCCACTCGACCTCCACAATTTGCATCGAGTCGTTCCAGTAGTAACCGTACTCCGGCACGACCCGATCTGAAGATTGTCCGGTCAGGGTTGCAACGTCATACGCCCAAACAGAACCGGATTTCGTCTTCACATAGAACGAATCGCCGGAATCGTCCCACACGATGACTTCCGGCGCACCGCGCCCGAACGTGAACACGACGTCATCTTGGGCTGTGATCCCGTCTGTAAACGCAGCAATGAGCAGAAACGCTATGACCAATGCGCGCATGTTTCCGCTGTCCTGATGCCCCGGCTGACTTCACCGATCTATGGCAGCCCTATACGACTCGAAGTGTTGGGCTATGCTCGTTTCTCATCACTTCACACTCAGCACTGCAGGGGCCTTGTGGCTACGTGTACCGCTCGCGGATGGCCGCGCTGAGGTAGTCGAGCACCGAGACGACGAGCGCAATCGCCAGCACTGCCACGCCCGCGTCGCTGTAGCGCAGCAGGTTGATGTACTGGTTGAGCAGCAGGCCGATACCGCCGCCACCGACGAAGCCGATGATCGTCGACATGCGCACGTTGATGTCCCAGCGGTACATCGTGAAGGCGATGTAGGGCGGGACGATCTGCGGCACGACGGCGTAGATCACCGTTTGCAGGTGATTGGCGCCGGTCGACTGCAGCGCCTCGATCGGGCCGTTGTCGATCGTTTCGATCTGCTCGCTGTACAGCTTGCCAAGCGAGGCGATCGAGTGCAGCGTCAGCGCGAGCACGCCGGCGAACGGGCCGATGCCCACCCACACCACAAAGATCAGCGCCATGATCAGCGGTTCGATCGAGCGCAGGGCGTTCAAGATGTTGCGCGTGAAGCCGTACAGCACGTCGCCGATGGCGAACGATCCGCGCACGCCGCTGAACCCGCCGGCCGTGGCGCCCAGCACGAGGCCGATCGTCATCGCAGTCAGCATATAGGTCGGCAGCGTGACGAGGCCGAGCAGTGAGCCGTTCTCGACCGGCGGCAGCGTGCCGTCGATCAACGTGCGGCCAACGTTGAGGATCAGGAACGTGGCGTATCCGGAAACCAGCGCCCCGGCGAGGCCGACCAGCGAACGCACCGTGCGGCCCGTGTTGGTCACGAGGAAAACCGGCGGCGGCGGGAAGAAGCGGTTCACGATACCTGTAATGGCAGCGCGTCCCAACAGCGCCCCGACCAACACCGGCAGCAGGCCGAGCAGTGCCGCGCCCATCGCAACCGCGGCGACGGCACCCATCGCAAAGGCGCCGCTGATGCCGCCGAGCACCGCGCCGATGGCATGGTTCGCCGCGCCGGTCACGGTGCGCAGGATCGGCTTAACAAGTTCGTTGACGAGTCCGGGAAGCATGAGCGCCGCGATCGCACCAGCGATGAGAGGGGTTGCCAGCTCAATGATTCCGCCGAGAATGCCGACCATCCGGCCGATGCTGTTCAGGATGCCGGAGAGCAGATTTCCGTCCGGCTCGAAGCGCGACGCGAGGTCGCTGAGGCCATCCTGACCGGCAATTCCGAACCCGCCAATCAGGCCGATGACCGCAGCCACCACCACCATTGCAGCAAGCCGCGTGGCGATCTGCCGGAGTCGGGCGAGGCCCGTGTCAGGTTGCAGCGTGGTCGTGCGCGTCGCGGCCGTGACGCCGACCAGCAGGCTCAAGCCGATGACGGCAGGTGTGGCGTTGAAGGCGCGGAAACTGCCGATCTCGAACGTGAATCGCATCACTTCGGTCAGCAGCCATGCCCCAAGCAGGAAACCGAACGGCAGCACCGCCAGCCACAGCATCGCGCTGCCCAACTGCATCTTGATCGGGCGCATCAGGTTGTACGCGGCGAAGAAGCTGATCGCCACCGAGATCGGGATCGAGATGGTGGTCGCCATCAGCGCCATAAAGATCGTCTCGATCATACGGCGAATGACCTCTTCCAGCGTCGGGCTCGCGTACGGCGTCCCGATCGGGATGACGACGCCCAGTTCAAGCCGATGGACTTCCCCGGTCGTGCCGGCGATGCGCGGGATTTCGATGTAGCCCGAATAGCCGCCGTCGGAATGGATAAAGAACTGATTGCGTCCGCGCGGTGCATCTTCGCTTACGAACACATCCCGCGGGCGGCCCTCGCCCGAGGCGGTCACCCAGCGCAGGCCGCTGCGCGCGTTGACCGGCAGATTGCCGATGCTGAAGAATACGCGGTCGCCCGGCTCGCCACAGGCCGGTTCGATCGTGAGGGCGGGTTCGCCCGTGGCGGCCTGCGCCACGTCCGGCAGGTCGCCGGTATCACAGCCGATGCGGAACTCTGTGCCGAAGATTTCGGTCTCGGTGTCCTGATCGAATAGATTGGGACTGAGCAGCTCTTGCAGCGCGCGGGTGACGCCTTCCTGCCGTGGCAGTTCCTGTGGCTTGACGAGGTCGATATCGGTGATCGTCCAGCCGTAGCTGTAGATCAGGAACCCAGCCGTGATCGCCGCGATCATGAGCAGACGGCGGAGTGCCTTGCGAGAATCGGTTGGAGGCGTGAGCATGATGGCTTTTCCGTCCTACGCCTAGTTGATCTGGACTTCCACGGCGTCTTCGCCGTAGATTTCCTTGAAGCGAACGTTGTCGATTTCCTGCGGGCCGCCGTCGAACATCAGCACGCCGTCTTTAAGCGCGATTACGCGATCGGAGTAAGCCCGCGCGAGCGAGAGGAAATGGAGGCTGCACAACACCGTGATGCCGTCCTCCTGATTCAGGATTTCGAGGTACTTCATCACGCTGTGCGACGTCGCCGGGTCGAGGCTGGCGACCGGTTCGTCGGCCAGCATCAGCTCGGGCTGCTGCATCAGCGCGCGAGCGATTCCGACGCGCTGCTGCTGACCGCCACTGAGCGCGCTGGCTCGCTTGTATGCCTGCTCCTTGATGCCGACGCGCTGCAGATTTGCCAGCGCCTCGTCTCGGTCGCTTCTGGGGAAGTAATTGATGAAGCTGAACAGCGGGTTGGTATACCCGAGCCGCCCTTGCAGCACGTTGGTGATGACCGACGAGCGTTTGACGAGGTTGAACTGCTGAAAGATCATGCCGATGCGCCGCCGGATCGCGCGCACGTCTTCCTCGTTGGCCGCGGTGATATCGATGCCATTCCAAATGATGCGCCCGTGGGTCGGCTTGATCAGTCGGTTGATGCAGCGCAGCAGGGTCGATTTGCCGGAGCCGCTCAAGCCGATAATCGAGACGAACTGGCCGTCCGGAATCTCGAGGTTGATGTTGTCCAGCGCTTTGAAGCCGTTGTCGTAGATCTTGGTGAGGTTTTCGATAATCAGCATCGCATGTACTCAAATAAAACCGGGCAGGGAGGTGCCTCCCTGCCCGTAGTATACCCAACGGGTGCTAAGGCCGAAACGACCTTAGTTGCCGAAGACGTCTTCTTCGGTCAGGCCCAGCACGTCGAACTGACCGCGCACGATGTCATACAGGCTGGGGCTAACGCGCTCGAGGCCGCTCCAGCCGTAGAAGTCCTCGCTGCCGATCGACTGCGCCCATTCCTCGGTCGCCGAGAACTCGATCAGCGCGTCGACGATTTGATCGGCGAGTTCCGCCGGGAAGTCCGGACCGAAGCTCAGGGTGTCATTGGGGATCGGGGCGCTGAGGCGCACGATCTTGACGGCGTCGATCACGTCCGGCGCGGTCTCGCGGATGTTGGCGCGGGCGTCGAGGATACGCAGGTTGCCGACGTACAGGTTGCCGTCGTCACCGATGTACGAGTCTTCAACGGTCAGGTCGTACGGCTCGGGGCTGTCGCCGATGCTCCATGCGCCAAATTCGCCGACCGGCGGGCTGAAGAACGTGGTGCCGAAGTCGGCCTCGCCGTTGTAGACGGCGGTGACGACGTTGTTGTGGCTACCGGCCTCAACCAGCTCGCCCGGCTCGATGCCAGCCAGACCCAGCTCGACCGACGGGAAGATGAAGCCGGAGGTCGAACCGGCATCGGGGTAAGCCCAGCTCTTGCCGGCCAGGTCGTTGAAGGTGCGGATTCCGCTATCACGGCGGGCGATGTAGGCGGCCCAGTAGACCGGCCAGCCGCGGCGGACGGCTGCGGCCGAAACCTCGACACCGCAGCGGTTGTTGGCGATGACGTAGCCAGCGGCCGGGATGAAGCCCATCGAGCTGTCCGGCGCGGCGCACATGGCCTCGACCGTCGCCGCGTACGACGTCGGCACGAACACCTCGAAGCTCAGGCCAGTCGCGGCTTCCAGTGCCTGCGCCATGACCTCGCCACCGGAAACGATGACACCCGCCTCAACCGACGGTACGAAGTACACCTGAATCGGGTTGCCCTCCGAGCCAAGCGCGTCCTGCGCCAGCGCGGACGGAACGACGGCGCCAACGATCAGCAGCGCCACAATAGCAACTATCACAAAACGAGAACGCATACAGCCTCCTGAGTTACGATCGAATGACCACTTGCCATGTACAGGTGATCGGTGATCACGGGTTAAAGATTAGCGTTTTGTTGTTAAGCCACGTTTAAGACATTGGCGGGTGATCGCCAAAATCCCGGTTAACATCGCTAGACGCCCATTTCAAGGTGTGTCTGCACGATCTTCTTGATCGCCACGTAGAACGCCGCCGTCCGGAAATCGGTGATCTTCTCGTTGCGGTGGAACGCTTCGCTGATCTCCTGATACGCCAAGCGCATCGTATCGTCGAGGCCGGAGCGCACCAGCGTAAGCTCGTCGGAGTCGAGGATCAGCCCGTTGCGCAGCGACTCCGGCAGCTCGCGCCCGGTCATCACCTCCAGCGCGTCCATCAGCCGCTGGCTGCGCATCTCGTCCAACCGCCGATCCATGCGCCCGAAGCGGATGTGCGAGATGTTCTTGATCCACTCGAAGTACGAGACGGTGACGCCGCCCGCGTTGACGTACGTATCCGGCAGCACGACCGTGCCGCGCGCGCGCAAGCGCGAGTCGGCGTCGAACGTGACCGGCCCGTTAGCCGCCTCGACGATCAACGGCGCTTTGATGCGGTCGACGTTTTCGAGCGAGATCTGGCTTTCCATCGCGGCCGGGATCAAGATGTCGCACTCCATCTCCAGTCCGCCACGCCCATCCGATTCGAAGCGCCCGCCGGGGAAGTCCTTGACGCCGCCGGTTTCGACGATGTGCGCGCGCAGGTGGTCGATGTCGATGCCGTCCTCGTTGATCACGGCGCCATCGCGTTCGATCACGCAGATAACCCGCACGTCATCCTCGGTCGATAGGAACTTGGCGGCGTGATAGCCGACGTTGCCCAGTCCCTGTACAACGGCGCGCTTCCCGGCCAGCCCCGGCGAAAGCCGCGCGAGCTGCACGTCGTCGCGGTGGCGGAAGAACTCGCGGATGACGTACTGCACGCCGCGTCCGGTAGCCTCGACACGGCCGCGGATGCCGCCGTGCTCGGGCGGTTTGCCGGTCACGCATGCCAGATAATTGATGTCGGTCGGGTTGAGCGCCTTGTACGTATCGGCGATCCACGCCATCTCGCGTCCGCCGGTGCCCATGTCCGGCGCGGGGACGTTGGTTGCCGGGCTAATGTAACCCTTCATGTACAGCTCTCGGGCGAAGCGGCGGGTGATGCGCTCGAGTTCGTCGACGCTGTACTGGCGCGGGTCGATCTCCAGCCCGCCTTTCGACCCGCCGTACGGCACGTTGACGATGGCGCACTTGAACGTCATCAGCGTCGCCAGCGCGATGACTTCGTCCTGATGCACGTCAGGTGAATAACGAATGCCGCCCTTGACCGGCAGGCGGTGATCGCTGTGCGTGGCGCGCCAGCCGCGGAAGATGCGGTATTCACCGCTGTCGAGGCGCACGGGAAACTGGACTTCGAGGACGCTGTTGCAGGCCTTGATGAGTTCGGCAAGGCCGGGGGGCAGATCGAAGTGCGTGAGGGCACGGTCGATCATGTGGTGGACGTTCTGGCTAAAAGAAGCGGCGGGGCGGTCTGTGACGGCCATAAGGAATCCTTTCACGTGACTGGACTATTCGATAGAGCAATCTCCGGGCGTTGCGATGGTGCGGCTGATTGAACAGGTGCGCGACCGAGTATAACGCAGTGGGGAGGAGCCAGTTGGCAGGAGTCAGGAATCAGAAGTCAGAGGTCCGGCCGCGTGAACTGTGCCTGATCGGGGCGTAGTGACGAGTATGGTCAGCGAGCGAGGAATGCGGCGGATTCTCAGCACTCATCACTTGCCACTGCTCGCCTATTCCCCCGGCGTGGCGGTGATGCGCGGTGTCGGCGATGGAATGTACGTCCCCTGCGACGTGGCCGTAACGGTGCCGATCAAATACTCGCGCAGGCGTGTCGGCACAGCGGTCACTGTCAGCTCGAACTGGCTGATAGCGAACTGCCCGACTGGAATCAACGGCTCGAGCGTCGGGGCGATGAGCGTGTTGCGCTGATCCATGCGGGCCGTCTCCACCGCGTCGAACTCGTCTTGCGGTGCGCGAATGCCCAGCACGCCGACCCCGTACAGGCCGATGGCGAAGATAGCGATGGCGATGATCGATACCACAATCGCCGCGCGGCGGTTCGACCGGCGCAAGCTCGCCGTGTGGGTCGTCAGCGGACGCGGCGCGTTCGGCGCGGTGAGCTCCGCCACGCGTGCCTTGATCCGATCGAACGGGTACGCCCCCTCACGCAGGTCGAGTGCGTCGAGATGGTCGATTACGCGCGGGAGCGGCGCGTCGTCCAGCCGCAGCGGGATGACGTGCTGGCGCAGTTCTGCGGCCTCGTCGATCTGGCGCAGCACATCGGCGTCGGCGGCCGAGGCGCGCGAGATGAGCGCGATTAGGAGGGTGCCGGGGCCTTTGATCTTCGCGGCGCTCAAGTCGGCAGCGAGCTTTTCGGCGAGCGCAGCATCGGTGTCATGGAATGCGAGATTCACGGGCATGGGACGGATTCCTTATCCGGGACGGAGTGCGAAACGAGCATAATTCACGACGTCCCAGCGCTGGGCGTCGGTCAGGGTATCACAAGGGGGCAGGCCGCGGAAGCCGTCGCGGGTAAATGCAAACAGCTCTTCGTCCCGCGTGCGGTCGAGGCGGATCGTCAGCGCCTCCCAGCCGGGTGAGTCGGGCGACCAGCCCGCGCACGCCGACCCGAACAACGCCGCGCCACGTGCGAGCGATTCGGCGTCAGGCAGTGTCGGGTTGACGACCTGCGGCGGCGGATTGACGGTCGCGAAATAGCGTTCGTTCTCCGCTGCGATGAACAAGTATCCCGCCGCCAGCGCCGCGCCGGAGCCGAACACGGTGACGATCACGATCGTCACTGCCTGCGGCGAAAGGTCGAGCCGACGGTACAGCGCGCGCCACACCGGGCGCAGGGCCGCGATCAATGCAGCAATCGCCAGCGCCAGCGCGCCGGCCTGAACGAGGTTGAGCGGGATAGTCGCCTCGACCGCTGCGTCCGGCGCGACATCGAACGTGAACGCGGCGCGGGTCGTCTCGCCGTCTGGTGTGGCGACGTCGATCAGCGTCCACCACGCCCCCTCGCGGTCGATGTCTGCGTTGACCGTGGCGTAGCCGCCGCTGTCGAGAGGTTCGAAGTGGCTCCATGGCGCGCGCACGTCGCGCTCGGGGCTGACGGCTTGCATCGTCACGCGGGCGTTGGTGACGGGCTCGCCGGCCCGCGTCACGGTCGCGTCGAACGTGTTAATCCCCGGCCCGCCCGGGCTGATCGAAAGCGAAACGGTGAGATCGTCGACGGTCTGCACGGCGGTCAGCGGCGCGACGGCCACCAGCGCATCGGACGGTACCGGTACCGGTGTCGCAGTCAACCAACCCGCACCGGCCAGCGCCAGCACACCGAACGCCGCCTCGATCCGCAGCGTGCGGCGCCACCCGCCGATGCGCTCGACCCAGCCCGCCCACCGGTCGAACCGCTGCGGGTTGAGCGCCGCGTGATGCAGCGCGCCCACGCCAACCAGCGCGGCCACCAGCGTCAGCTTGACCAGCAGGCTCAGGCCGTACGAACTCGTGACCAGATCGGCCGGGCGAACCCACAGCGACGCGCTGAACACGCCGGTCGCAATCACGATGAACAGACATGCTGCGGCCAATGGCGAGAAGCGACGCAGCGCGGCGAGCAGTGCCTTGCGCGCAGCCTCACGATCGAGCGGGCGCAGTGCAGCAGGCAGGACCGCCGCCAGCGCGGCCAATCCGCCGACCCACAGCGCAATCGTCAGCAGGTGTGTCCAGTCGTTGAAGACTGCCGCCCACGCCGCCGCCCGCGATCCGGGCGCGTGGCTCACCACGCTAAGGCTGCCGAGCGCGAGCGCCAGCCCCCACATCGCGGCCGACCACATCGGCCGGGTGAGCTCGGGTTGGCTGCGGCGGTTGATGAACGCTGCTGCGATCATCACCGCGGTGATGCCGACCACCAGCATGCGCGCTGTCCATACTTGGCCGAAGAACGTCGAACTGCGCACGACGCCCCACAGCGATTGGGACAGCACCAGCCCGAAATCGACGCCGAAGAACGTCACTGACTGCTGCAAGAGCGCGGCGATCTGCGCGACGATCGTCATGCCCAAGCCGATGGCGAGTACGAGCGTCAGCCGATTCATCACGCGCGGAGGCAGTCCACCGGCAGGATGCGCCGCGCTGCCCCACGCCGGACGCAGCACCCATGCATACAGCCCGACCGCGCCGAAGCTCACGATCAGCCCGATGGCGGTTAAGGCACGCCACACGGCCTCGACCACGTTGACACTGGCGTCGACACCACTGCCGACCCCGGCGACCTCGCCGCCGACGAAAAACACGCGCGTCTCGGCGATGACGTGGCCGTCGCTGGCAAACGCGAGGCGTAGATCGGCGATGTAGGCGCCGTCAGGAAGATTGGGCGGTAGGGTCGCGCTCAACAGAGCGGTGTTGTCCGGGTCGCTTCCACCTTCAGCGATCACCTCGCCGGCCGGGGTGCGCACAGTCAAGCTGGAGAAGGCCGGTTCGAGGCTTTCGCTGAACCAGTACTGCACGCGCGCCGGGGAACGCTCGAGCACGGCGCGGTCGTTGGGCACGGCCCGCACGAGGAATCCGTGCGCGCTCGCCCCGAAGGAGAGCAAGCCGCCGGCGATCAACAGCACGGCAAGGAGAACGGTACGGCGAGACATCGGCACGGGCGTTACTGAAGGGTGAATCGGTCGGGCGAGTCGTCGGCCGGTGCATCGAGCGGAGACGCCGGTTCGTCGTCGTCGATGTCGCGGTCTCCGATCGCGCGACTGCGCACCCACGCGATGCCCATGATCGCGAGAAACACGACAAATACGGAAAGGAAGATGATCTCGTCCCAAGAGCCGAGCGCGCCGTGGGCGAGGAAGATCGGCAAGTTCATTGCGGATGCCTTTCGAACGGCCGCTATTTTAGCAGAATGCGCTCGGGTTTGTGCGGTATTTCACGAGGGGAGGAGTCTGGATTCAGTCGTCAGGTATCAGAAGATGGCTGTCCGCCGCCAGTCGTCAGGCCTCAGGAGGCGGGATTGAGGACGCACAACATGCGGATTAGAGAATGGAGACAAAAAACGGCGCGTGGTCTGCGCCACACGCCGTATCCTGACTCCTGAAACCTGATTCCTGAGACCTTCCCGCCTAATACGCCCGCGCGAACAGCGCGACGCGGTCGGCGGTCTTGCCGGTCAGGAAGCACCGACCGGTGCCGCCAGGCTGATCGAGAGGGAAGCAGCGCAGGCTCGCGCCGGTCTCCTCCTTGATGCGCGCCTCGTCGGCGCTGCCGCGGGCGTCTTCGCCAGCCCACCACACACGCGCCCAGCCGTCGGCCTCGATCACCTGCTTGAACTCGTCGTAGGTCGACACGTCGTGGATGCGGCTATCGCGGAAGGCGGTCGCGTCGGCGAGCAGGTTGGCCTGCACTTCGGTCAACAAGTCGCGCACCGCGTCCACGATGCCGTCCTGCGAGACGAACCGCTTGCCGTCACGGCCGGGGATGTCGCGCCGCGCGAGCACGGCGTTGTTGTTGGCGACGTCCTTAGGGCCGATCTCCATCCGCACCGGCACGCCGCGCATCTCCCAGTCGTTGAACTTGAAGCCGGGAGTCTCCTCGCGGTTGTCGACGTGGATGCGGACGCCGGCGGCCTTGAGTTCTTTGGCAATTCGCTCGACCGTCGACTCGACGGCGACGCGCTCCTCGTCGGTCTTGTAAATGGGCAGCAGCACGACCTGAATAGGCGCGACCATCGGAGGCAGACGCAAGCCCTTATCGTCGCCGTGCGCCAGCACGATCGCGCCGACCATACGGGTCGACAGTCCCCAGCTCGTCGTCCAGCACAGTTCCTCGACGTTGTCGCGCGAGAGGTACTTGATGTCGAACACCTTGGCGAAGTTCTGGCCCAGGTTGTGCGACGTGCCGCTTTGCAGCGCCTTGCCGTCGCGCATCATGCCTTCGATCGTGTACGTCCGCAGGGCGCCGGCGAACTTCTCGTTCTCGCTCTTCAGCCCCTTGATAACCGGAATCGCCGCCTCGGTGATCGCAAAGTCGGCGTAGATGTCGAGCATTTGCAGTGTCTCGAACTCGGCTTCCTCGTGCGTCGCGTGGGCGGTGTGCCCCTCCTGCCACAAGAATTCCGCCGTGCGCAGGAAGGGACGCGTACGCAGTTCCCAGCGAACGACATTGGCCCACTGGTTTATCAGCAGCGGCAGATCGCGGTAGGACTGGATCCACAGCGCGAACGCCTCGCCGATGATCGTCTCGCTGGTAGGCCGCACGACCAACGGCTCTTCGAGCTGCTTGCCCCCGCCGATGGTGACGACCGCCAGCTCGGGGCTGAAGCCTTCGACGTGCTCGGCCTCGCGGCGCAAGTAGCTCTCGGGGATGAACAGCGGGAAGTACGCGTTCTGGTGGCCTGTCGCCTTGAAACGCCGATCAAGCCCATTGCGTACGGCTTCCCACACTTCGTAGCCATACGGCTTGATAATCACGCATCCGCGTACCGGCGACGGGGCAGCCATGTCCGCGCGGTAGATGATCTCGTTGTACCACTTCGAGACGTCTTCGCTGAGTGGAGTGACTGCTTGCTGCGCCATAACGATCCTTTTCGCTGCGCGGAACATAAACGATCCTGCGGGATGCAGGTCGCCACATTATACGGGCCGACAGCGCGGCTTGGGTAGTTCAGAACTGGGGGTATCAAGCGAATATCCCGCAGATACCCCCAAAAAGAAACGCCCGGCGCACTGCTGCGCCGGGCGTCGTGATCGTCAGCGGACGATCGGTTAGTTCTTGCCGCGGAAACCGTTCGGCGCGACCGGTACCGGAAGCACGTCGCTGCGAACGACCTCGCGCGGGATCGCCTGCGTCCACAGCATCGACATATCATCGAGCCAGAAGCTGCCGGTCGCTGCGCCCGGCTTGATCTTGACCTTGACCTTCGCCACCTGCAGCAGGATGTCGATGTCACCGGTGAACTCGGTCGCCGCATACGTGCCGGTCGGCAGGTCGAGTGTCACCTTGGACTTGGTGTCGTCGGTGTACTTGACATTGAAGATCACCTTCGCGCCGGCCGTCAAGTTCTTGGCCGCGGCATACACGCTGAGATCGAGGTGCTCGCCGGTGTTGCCCCATGCGGGCGCGGTATGCGTCTGCGAGAGGTTGCGGCTGGGTGATGCGCCAACCCCGAACTTGAAGCGGAACACGCAGCTTCCGTCGGTCGCCGGGAAGTTGGGCTTACCGCAGACCCGCTTGTCCTTCGTCGTCAGCAGCTTGCCCGTCCAGTCGGCGGCTTCGCTTTCGCTGGCGCCGGCGGTCTCGAAGCTGCCGTTCAACAGACGTTCGGCCTGCTCGGGCGTGACATCGAAGCCGAACGGCGCGTTGCTGGCGGTCGTATTGCCGTCGGTGTTGTAGGCCGTGACCGACCACGTATAGCTGCCGATTCCGAGCTGGGCCTGTTGGCCGGCGTCGAGCGTCGCGCTGTTGGTCACGAGGCTGGCGATGGTGATGATGTCGCTTGCGCCGTCATTGACCGTGAAGGTGTAGGTGTCGGCATCCGACGAGGCGGTCCACTCGAACGTCGTCGGGACGGTCGGCAGGTTGTAGACCGAGGCATCCGCCGGCGAGGTCAGCGTGAAGGCGCCCGGAGGTACCAGCGGTGGGTTGATCGTGAAGCCGAACGGCGCGTTGCTGGCGGTTGTGTTGCCGTCGGTGTTGACCGCCGTGACGCTCCACGTGTAGCTGCCCGCGACCAGCAGAGCCTGTTCGCCCGCATCCAGCGTCGTGCTGGTGCCGGCGATGCCAGTCTGCGTGATGATGTCCGACACGCCGTCATTGACCGTGAAGGTGTAGGTGTCGGCGTCACTCGACGCGGTCCACTCGAACGAGGTCGGGACCGTCGGCAGCGTGTAGACCGACGCATCCGCCGGCGAGGTCAGGGTGAAGGCGCCCGGCAGCACGGGGGCCGGATCGACGGTGAAGTCGAACGGCGCGTTGCTGGCGGCCGTGTTTCCAGTGATGTTGACCGCCGTGACGCTCCACGTGTAGCTGCCCGCGACCAGCAGCGCCTGTTCGCCCGCATCCAGCGTCGTGCTGGTGCTGGCGATGCCGGTCTGCGTGATGATGTCGCTCACGCCGTCGTTCACCGTGAAGGTGTAGGTGTCTGCGCCGCTCGACGCCGTCCACTCGAAGGAGGTCGGGACCGTCGGCAGCGTGTAGACCGAGGCATCCGCCGGCGAGGTCAATGTGAAGTCGCCCGGCGCATCAGGCACGAAGTCGAAGTTGACGACGAACGTGCCGGCTGAGGTTGTTGCGGTACTCGACCAGCGCGCGACCAGCACCAGATAGGTCGTACCGCCCGACATCGGGAAGTCGTTGATGAGCGACTGCGAGCCTGTGCCGCTTTCATCATCGCATGCCACCTGCGTGAGCGCCGAATACGTGCCGGTGAAGATGGCGATCATCGTATCCGCCGCGGAACCGGAACTACCGTTGGTATTGATGTCGAACACACCATCTCCGGACGGCGTGTACTGATACCAAATCGAGTTCGTTCCGGTGCGCGGGAAGCCGATCGTGCAGTCCCCCATCGTCTGAACGGTGGGATCGCCCGCGGAGATCGTGGCGTACGGCACGCCCGACTCGGTATCCGTCGACGGGAAGGACGACACGACTTCCGCGTTCTGGGCGAAATCGTTGTCGGGTGCGAGGTTACAGTTCGACGGTTCCATGCGCACGACGTTCGAATACACGCCGAAGCTCGCCGTGCCGCTGTTGTAGCTGCGGACACGATAATCGTAGACCGCGCACGGTGTAATCGGTGTATCGGTGTGGGTCGTCGTCGGGGCTGGCACCGTGGCGATTTCGGCGAACGCGCCGGACAGCGCAGGTTTGCGCTCGACGCGGTATTCGGTGGCGCTGGCTACGCTCGTCCATGACAGGTCGACCCCATCGACGACGCCTGTCGCGCTCAGCACCGGCGGCGCTTCATTGATGACGAAGTTGACGCGCAGGGTACCGTCGAACGACATCGGTACAACGCTCCAGCGGGTAACGTAGATGTAGTACGTCGTGCCGCCGTTCATCGTGAAGTTCGAGATCTGCGACAGCAAATTCGCGCCGCTGAAATCGTCGTTGCAGGCGACCTGCGTGAGCGACCCCGGAGTCCCGGTGTAGATCGCGAGGATCGTGTCGTTGAACGCGGGGTTACCACCGCCGGTGATGTCGGACGACAGCGTATCGACGGACAGGCTGATCGGGCCGACCGGCGTGATGCTGTACCACACGCTGTTCGAGCCTTGCGCGGGGCCAGCGAAGCGGCAGCTCGGCGACGGATCGCTCGGGCTGATCGTGGCGTAACGGATGTTCGGCTCTACGTCGAGATAGTCGCCCGTCACCACTTCCACGTTCTCAATCAGGTCGTTGTCCGGCGCGCACGGGCCGACGGTCACTTCGTTAGAGTAGGCCGAGAAGTCTCCGCTGCGCTCGGCGCGCACGCGGTAGCTGTACTGACCACAGGCGAAGCCGCTGTCGGTGTGCGTGATGCTGTCGGCCGGCAGCGAAACGAGATTGCCCCACGGGCCGCCGTTGTCCGATCGCTCGACGTGGTACGCCGTCTCGTCGGTGGCGTTATCGGCCCAGTCGAGCTGCACCGAGCTGGACGTCAAGATCGTCGCGGCGAGCGAGGTCGGCGCCAGCGGACAAGCGCGGGTCGTGGCGGTCGCAACGTTGGACCATTGCGAATAGCCGGGGCCGGTCGTGTCGACGCCGCGCACGCGGTAGTAGTTGGTGCCGCACAGCGTCGCAAGGTCTGACAGTGCCGTGACATCAGTGCCGGTCGTTCCCAGCGGCGCCCACCCCGCACCGTCCGGCGAACGCTGCACTTCGTACTGGTCTTCGCCGGCGATGTCGTCCCACGTCAGGTCGATCTGCGTGGCGTTGATCGGGGTCGCGACCAGATTGGTCGGCGTCGGCAGCGTGATCGCCAGTGCGGCGAAGGCCGAAGCCGCGTTGATGCGCGGATACGTCACGCTGTTGCGGTAATCGACGATCGGGTCGCCGGTCGACTCAATCAGATCCTCAAGCTGGGTTGGTGTGAGCGATGGATCGAGCGAGAGCAGCGTGGCCGCGATGCCGGCGGCGGTCGGGCTTGCCATCGACGTGCCGCAGATGGTGTCCATCGCGGTCGGGCTGCCGGTCCACTCGGACGTGATCAAACAGCCGGGCGCAAGGATGTCCATCAACTCGCCGGCACCTTGAGTCGCGGTGGTGTTCGAGTAGCACGTGACCTTGTCGGGCTGGCCGTTTTCGGTGCAGACACTAAAGGTCGCGGTGAACACGGCGTCACTGGTCGAGCCGACGCCGATGGCGCCGGTGACGCAGCCCGGGGCGCTCACGTCAACGATCGAGGCGTCGTTGCCAGTCGAGACGAAAACCGCGATCCCGAGTGCGTTGAGATTGGCAAACGCCGTCACATAAGACGCGTTGTCAAGATCGCAGGCCGCTTGCGTGGCATAATTACCGCCGCCGAGGCTCATGTTGACGACGTTGGTCTGCCACGTCGCGTCATTGCTGATGACGGCATTGAGCGCGTTGAGGATGTTCGTGTCACTCGTGCTGCCGAGGGTGAACACCTTGAGGGCGATGATCTCGGCATCCGGGGCGGTGCCGCCAGAGCCGGTCACGATACCCGAGACATGCGTGCCGTGGCCATCCTGATCCAGTGCGCTGCCCGGGCCGGACGTGCCGGCGGGGCAGTCCGCTTCAGTCCGGAAGCATGCCTCATAGTAAAGGTCGTCGC
Source organism: Candidatus Flexicrinis affinis (assembly GCA_016716525.1). Lineage (NCBI taxonomy): Bacteria > Bacillati > Chloroflexota > Anaerolineae > Aggregatilineales > Candidatus Flexifilaceae > Candidatus Flexicrinis > Candidatus Flexicrinis affinis. The sequence goes on along the minus strand of JADJWE010000006.1, from coordinate 188,724 downwards.
TAAGGTTGACATGCGTGCCGTTGATGCCGCTGTCGACGACCGCCACACGCGTTCCGACACCGGTGTAACCGGACGTGTGCACGTCGGAGATCTGCGTGATCGTGTTCGATTCGAGATCGGAGAGGAACCGTTCCTGATCGAGGTTGATCGCGCGGACGTTGGGCAAGCCGGTCAGGACCGCGAGCGCCTCAGGCTCGATAGACATGGACAGCACGGCGACGTGCGAGTACTGCGCTCTCAATGCGTACGTGCGCGGATTGAGAGCGTTCAGCACAGTCGCTTGCGCAGCCGCTACGGAGTCGCGGACTTGTTGGAGGTTGCTGGAGACCGGAACATCGAGCGTGACCAGCACGTTCGCCGGGCCTGACTTCAGGGCCTGTGCGACCCCTTCGCTGACGTATACGTTGGGTTTGACGGTTTGCGCCTGTGCCGCAGGTAAAACGGCGACCAGCGCAAGCACAAGGACCAATAAGACAACTAGACGGCGATACTTCATAGTTTCGACCCCTCCATGAGGCCCGCAGAACAGAAACTACGAACTTCCCACGACAGAACCACGCGTTCGCAGAAGGTCTGTATGGGAAGCACGTGGGTTCGGCGAGAATCACACTGACCCGCGTGATCGTGCCGCGGGCCAACATGGACCTCACAGAATCCCAACAAGGATGATAGCAGGCTTAACGCCGCGGCGTTTGCTGAGAAATGTTGAGGAATTACAAGTTTCGTATGTTGTGCCAAATAAAACTGCCGCAATTGTGGGAAAACTGTTACACGTTATAACGCGATCTGCTCACGTTACTCGGAAATAAGGCGTGTCGCGCGTGACGGCGTGATGGATGCGCTCGCGGTGCATGGGCAGTACCGAGTCCGGCAGCGCGTCGGGCGCGAACCAGCGCAGATCGAGCGACTCGTCGTCGCCGATCCCGAGCGCGCCGCCGCTGACCCGGCACGCAAACGTGATGCTGGTCAGGGCGATTTCGTCGCCGTTGGGATAGCGGAAGATCAGCTCCGGTCCGCCGTACACGCCGACGATCCGCTCCGGCACGACGACGAGGCCGGTTTCCTCCAGCACCTCGCGGATGACAGCTGCCGCGGGGTCTTCGCCGGGATCGACCGCGCCGCCGGGCAGCCCCCACCGCCCGTTGTCACGCCGGAGCTGTAGCAGCACCTCGCCGGCGTCGTTGCGGATGACCGCCGCCGCCCCGACCATCACCAGCAGGTCATGGCCGATTCGAGCGCGCATCGTACGGACGTATTCGGGGATGGGCATGGGATGAACCTCGCGCGGATTAGAACCCGGCAATCGTACCGCACAACCCCCGCTTTTCGGCGGTCGACAGATCCGGCGCATGCGTTATCGTGAGCCTATGACTATTCCCTGCTTCCCCCAACGTCGACACCAGCCTCTCCTCGAGGCTGATTCGATTCGCTAGATCATTCCCTACCCAATCGCGCCATAAACGCGCACAATTCGCAGTACATCCATCCGACCTGTCCGACCTTGCACGCACAGGAGCTTCGAGTGAGTACGAATCGCATCCAACCCCGCCTGCCCAAAGGCATGCGCGACTTCATGCCCGCCGACATGATCAAACGGGACTACGTGTTTGGCGTCGTCCGCGATGTCTTCCACCTGTACGGCTTCGAGCCGCTCAGCACGCCGGTGCTCGAACTGCGCGAGACGCTGTACGGCAAGTACGGCGAAGACGCCGAGAAACTGATCTACAACGCCCAGCACCCCGGCGGTAAAGAGGAACTGTCGCTGCGCTACGACCTAACCGTGCCGCTGGCGCGCGTGGTTGCCATGCACGAAGCCGAGATCATGCTGCCGTTCAAGCGCTATCAGCTCGCGCCGGTGTACCGCGGCGAGCGCCCGCAGAAGGGCCGCTATCGCGAGTTCTACCAGTGCGACGTCGACATCGTGGGCGTCGCTGACGTCAGCGCCGACGCCGAAGTGCTGGGCGTAGTCGTCTCGACTCTGCGGCGGCTTGGCTTCCCGACCTTCACGGTCAAGATCAACAACCGCAAGTTGCTGAGCGCGATGGGGCATTACAGCGGTGTGCCGGACGCGCAGCTCGGCGACCTGTACCGCAGCGTGGACAAGTACGACAAGATCGGCGCCGATGGCGTGCGCGACGAGTTGATCCAGCGCGGGATCGACGCGGAGGCCGTTGCGCGCATGATGGCGCTGCTGGTCGACAATCACCCGAGCGCTGACAAGCTCGCCCTCCTCGAAGACGCCATGGGCGGCGTCGACTCGGCGGCGGAAGGCATTCGCGAACTGCGCGACCTGACCGCGCATCTGGACGACGCCGGCGTGCCCCGCCAGTTCGTCGAGATCGACTTCACGATGGTGCGCGGGTTGGGCTACTACACGGGCCCGATCTTCGAGACGGTCGTGACCGAGCCGCAGATCGGCAGCTTGAGCGGCGGCGGGCGCTATGACGGGCTGATCGGCATGTTCCGCAAGGAAAGCCTGCCGACGACCGGCGTCAGCCTCGGCATCGAGCGCATCATCGACGTGATGGACGAACTCGGCCTGTATCCGGCGCACATCGGCGGGACGGTCGTGCAGGCGCTGGTCGGCGTGTTCAGCCCGGATCTGCGCCCGGCGGCGACTGCGCTCACGGCTCAACTGCGCGAGGCAGGCATTCGTGCCGAGCTGATGCTGCAAGACCGCAAGGTCGGCCAGCAGTTCAACTATGCGGACAAGAAGGGCATCCCGCTGGTCGTGCTGCAAGGGCCGGACGAGGCGGCACGCGGCGAGGTCAAGGTCAAGCGCCTGCGCGACGGTGTGGAAGTCACAGTCGCATCGGCGGTCCTGGCGGACACCGTGCGCGACATGCTGGCGTAGGGGAGTTTTCAGTCGTCAGACGTCAGGTCACGTGCGTTCGTAGGGCCACGGCACTGCCGTGGCCGTTTGCAGTGCCGTCAGCACGCTGCACAGTGGTGTGGTCTACAATACGACAAGCCCCTCGCTTCCACGAAAGGCCCGACACCCCATGAACGCCGACGCGTTTCGCATGCTGTACGACTACCACATCAGCGAGAACCGCAGGATTTGGGACGCCTGCGTCGTGCCGCTGGAGCAGGCGCTGTTCGTCCAGCCAGCCGCCTATTCGATCGGCTCGGTACGGGATCAGCTCGTGCATCTGATGAACGTTGACGAAGTCTGGTTCAGCCAGCTTCGGGGCGTGGAACCGCAGGACATTGAGGATGCGGCGGTGGTGGATCGAGACGTCATCCGCCGGCATTGGGATGAGGTCGAGGGGCGCATGCGCGAGTATTTGGCCACGTTGCGCGACGACATGCTGCTGCAAAAGCCGTGGTCGGAGGGCGAGGACAAAGACCTTGTGCTGTGGCAGGTGCTGCTGCATGTCGCCAACCACGGCACCGATCACCGCGCGCAGACGCTCAGACTGCTGCACGATCTGGGCGTCAAGACCGGCCCGCAGGACTTCGTGTTCTACTGCTACGATCACGTGTAGCCAAGTCACGGTAGGTTCATACGACTGAACAATTGACCAAAAGAACGGTGCTAGAGGTTGATGCGATTACGACAATGAAGTAGCTAGTACTGTTAACTGGTAATGCATATCTCACTGCCTTGTCGAGGGGATCCCAGCGCGTCGATATCGACTCAAACGGTGATACGGCACGACGATCACAGCTATCAAGCACTGTTGCACACCGTTTTATCTGTTAGTCTTTAGTTGCACTTTCGAGTTTGTTGGTTCAGATCTGAAATCAGGGCAGTATCGCTATGGAACTACTGATCGTGGCTGGTGTCGACATATCTCATGCTAGACTTGTCGACCTTACACGACTTGCAGATCAGGCAAAGCCATTTTACGAATGGATTGAACGAACATTCCAAGATGTGCTTTCTGAAACACGGAATTTTACGGAAATACTCAACCATTCGGATCTAGATGACCTTCGGCAGGGTATTCGGGCTTGTTACAGTGTGGAAGATAGGCACGACGTTCCTTTCTTGTTCGATGGGGTTGGTAGGACATACCCGCATTCCAAGGCATGCTACTATTTTTTCTCATGGACGATTCGAGATGCGCCTCAACAGAGATTAGCCCCAATGGTCCAGCGTATTGTCCAAGCTACGAGGAAGCCTCGCACCGACGTTGAGATTGACGTGTTGGCACAGCTCATAACTAAATATCGCAAGCATGTGCGGACGTTTTCTTGGGAGGCGATACGTGAGGTGATTGTTGATCGTCTCGAGGGATCTCGGCGTAGCATCAAGGGTCACGAGAAAGAGACTATAGTTCGCTCCGCGCTATTGGTAGCCATTCAAAGCTATTACGAAACACACCGTCACTACGGTGTATTTGGTGGCGTGGAAATACCGGCGTCCCAGGTCAGCATTGGCTCCGAAAGCTACGACGTGAGCGTCAATCTTCTCGATGGCAAGGGTATAACGGTGAGCAGGATGCTTGTGCCAATAAAGACAAGAGAGACCGAGGGTGGTGGCCATTCTCACCTCTTCACACGTGATATTATGTCAGCGATCACGTCAGCGAAAAGTAGTGGAAGCAATGATTACCTTGCGGTTATCATAGTGGCCAAGAATTGGTCGCGGCGCGAAGCTCGAGCAATAGAGGAAGCCGTTGACTATCTAGTGAATTTTGAAATCTCGCCCAGTGAATTCATCGAATTTGGCTCGAGCGAACAGGAGTCACTTAACCAATTCGTTTCCAATGTATTAGACGGCGTCATTCATCCTAAGAAGACTGGTGATAACGAATAGGTGAAATCTGTGCAGATAATCCACTTCGACCATACTCGTGATTTGACCGAGAGTGAGTGTCGAGATTCAATCATCAATGGTGACAGTTGGTCAGTTGCCGCGCACTTGCCCAGCGAAAGCATCCAGATGATTGTCACAAGTCCCCCGTATTTCGGGCACAGGGTCTACTCGCAGGAAGGAGATCCCGATGCTCATGAATTCGGACGTGAACAGTCCCCAATTGAGTATGTTGAGAAGCTGAAGAACCTCTTCCAACATCTATACCCCGCTCTCAAAAACGACGGTACCTTATGGCTAAATCTTGGAGATACCTATCGAAATGGTCAGCTTCTGGGAATACCGTGGCGGGTTGCATTTGCGCTGCAGGAAGTCGGATGGATTCTTCGAAGCGAAGTAATCTGGCATAAACCAAACGCGATGCCATCATCTGTGGCTACTAGACCAACTGTTGATCATGAAACGATCTTTCTTTTCTCAAAGAGCAATCAATACTACTATGATGCAGATTCAATCCGTGAACCACCGTAACCCTCGAGACTGGCGGCAGGAACCGGAAGAGGCCGAGGGGGACGACAGCTCACCGAGAAACGACGCTCAGAGTTCGCTGAATAAGCGAGACTACTCCTCCGCGCTATAATCGGCGGTCCGTGCCCACGATCACCGAAAGCCGACCGCCATGACCGACAAAATCCGTTGGGGCATTCTCAGCACCGCCAACATCGGGCGCAAGCGCGTCGTCCCGGCCATGCAGGCGAGTGCACACGGCGTCGTGACCGCCGTCGCCAGCCGCAACAGCGACGCGGCGCGCGAGTACGCCGACGAGCTTGGCATCCCGACCGCCTATGGCTCATACGAAGAGCTGCTCGCCGACCCGAACGTCGACGCGATTTACAACCCGCTGCCCAACAGCCTGCACGCCGAGTGGAGTATCAAGTGCGCCGAGGCCGGCAAGCCGACTTTGTGCGAAAAGCCGCTGGCGTCCGACGCCGCCGAAGCGCAGACGATGGTCGACGCCTTCGCCGAACGCGGTGTCCTGTTTGCCGAGGCGTTCATGTACCGTTTCCATCCGCAGACCGTGCAGGTCAAGCAGATGCTCGACGACGGGGCCATCGGCGAGCTGCTGGCGGTCGAGGCTGCGTTCAGCTTTCGTATCGCCCGTGAGGACAACATCCGCCTGAGCGCCGAGCTGGCCGGCGGCGCGCTGATGGACGTCGGCTGTTACTGCGTCAACGTCACGCGCTTGATGGCGGGGGCGGAGCCAATCACCGGGCATGCCGTCGCGCGCTTCGGCGCGGAATCGGGCGTGGACGAGGTGCTGGCCGGCGTACTCAAGTTCGAATCGGGCGTGATCGGGCACTTCGACTGTTCGCTGCGCGGGCATCACAATCACCGTTACCACCTGCGCGGCACCAACGGCAAGATCACGGTTGAAGAAGCGTTCGTCGTGCCAGACGACGGCGCGACGTTCATCCGCTGGTGGCAGGCCGGCCCCGATGGCGACACCTACCGCGAGATCACCGTACCGCCGGCTAATTCCTATACGCTGATGGCCGATGATTTCGCGCTCGCGCTGATCGACGGGCGTCCGCCGCGCTACGCCCCGCAGGACGGTGTCGAGAATATGCGCGTGGTCGACATGCTGCTCAAGTCCGCCCGCGCGTAATCGCGCCCGCGGCGCACATCGCTAGGCTCGGGTTAGGATAACTGTGGCGGCATCAACATGGATACTCTCCCGTCAGAATCAATACGCGACGGGCCACCAAACTGGGCAAATCGTTCAGACGCAGCACGTCCACGGTTGTCCTACCTTCCGGAGTCAAACCGTTGATCACGCCGTCAGGCTCGATTTCGAAGTGATCGCGCCAACTCTGTCTGCGTGGATCGAACAGACGCGTCGGATCTCCGGTCGCAGGGTCAAGACCCGCAACATTTGACCCCTTGAAACTGTTGCACTTCAGACAGGCAAGGCAGAGATTGGACGGATCGTCGGTGCCACCGTGTTTTAGGGGAATGATATGGTCAACTTGAAACGTTGATAGGCGATTGTCTTCAGTTACACGGCAGTATTCACAGCAGTATCCCGCCTGCGATCGGATCTGCCTGCGCAGGGCTTGAGATATTGTCACGCATCACCATCGCGCTGTCGCAGCTTAACCTTCGCCTTGAGCAATGCGATGAGGTCATCCACGCGCACGAAGTCGAAAAGCTCCTGCTGCTCCGCAGGTGTCAGCTCACCCTCGGCGTTACGCTCCACGAGGTCATCAACGCGTGCCTGAAGATCTTCAGGAAGGTGGTAGGCGAGCAGTTCGTCGGCTGATGGATTGGCCGCGAGAAAGTCGGTAACCACGTCTAGTACGGATCGCGCTGGAGCGTTGAGCATCACAGTCATCCTGTGTCCCGGCGTTCACGAGCATTGTATCACGATCCCAATTCACCTACTTAGACGCGGCTAACGGATTGACGCTATACTGCGCCCCATTCCACTCGTCACTTGCAGGAACGCTAGTCCATGTCCGCACCTGCTGCGCCCGCCCCGGCCGCGCCGGTCAACAAACGTCAAGCGTGGATCCGCGCGACGCGCCCGCGCGTGTTCACCGCCGCCTATGTGCCGATGGGCGTGGCCGCCGCCGCCGCCATTCGCGACGGGGTATTCGACGTGCTGCTGTTCGCGCTCTCGCTGATCGGCGTGATGCTGCTGCAGACCGCCGCCAACCTCGTCAACGAGTACTACGACTTCGTCCGCGGCAGCGACGACCTCAAAGTCGACGGGCAGGGCATGGCGATCAAGAAGTACGGCCTTACCCCGCGCGAGGTCGGTATCGGGGCGGTGGTCTCGCTGGTCGCGGGCTGCCTGATCGGCCTGTTCCTGCTGTCGCAAAGCGGCCCGCTGCTGTGGGCGATCGGCATCGGCGGCGCGCTGGTCGCCGTGATCTACACTGCCGGCCCGTTCCCGCTGGCGTACAACGGCCTCGGCGAAGTGGCCGCCGGCATCTTCATGGGACCGCTGATCGTGGTCGGGGCGTATTACGTCATGGCGCGCGGTCAGCTAGCGCCCGATCTGGTGTGGATTTCGCTTCCGGTCGCGCTGATGGTAGCGGCAATTCTGCACGCCAACAACCTGCGCGACATGGAGGCCGACCGTGCCGCCAACAAGCGAACGCTGGCCGTGCTGTTGGGCCGGCCTGCCGCGCGGGTCGAGTACGTCGTGCTGGTCGGCGGTGCCTATGTGGCGCTGGCAGCTTTGATCGTGTTCGGCGCGGTGCCGGTCACCACCGCGCTGGTCGCCCTCACGCTGCCGGAGGCGCGCGCGCTGATCCGCATCTTCAACACGGAGGACGATCCGGCCACGCTGCACCCCGCGCAGGGCCGCACGGCGCGCTTGCACGGGCGTTTCGGCCTGCTGATGGTCGCCGGATGGCTGTTGTGGCTCCTGCTCGATGCGCTGATCTGAGCTGGGAAGAGGGTCAGTGACTCCCGAACAGTACTTCGCGGGTGAGCCTGTTGCGCTGCGGCTTTTTGCCGAGGTTTGCCGCGCTGTTGACGCGATTGGCGACTGCGAACTGCGAGTCAGCAAGAGTCAGGTCGCGTTTCGGCGGCGCATCGCATTTGCGTGGGCGTGGTGTCCGACAAAGGTCTTGAAGCGCGCCGCCGCCCCGCTGGTCCTGACCATCGGGCTACGGCGGCACGACCCGTCACCACGCTGGAAAGAGGTTGTCGAGCCGCGGCCGGGGCGTTTCACGCATCACATCGAACTCTACGATGAAGCCGACGTCGACGGTGAGGTGGCTGCGTGGCTGCGCGAGGCGTGGGGAGCGGCGGGATAGCGGCGAATCGAAACGCAGTCGTAACCAGTCCGGCACTGGCAATTCTTGGTGGCTTTGTTAGGATGTGTGACGACGTTTCACAGAACGCCACACCGCCTACACCATTGGGATACCTCCCGTTAACGGATTCACGACGTCGATGACACCCACACCCCTGCAAATCTTCCCCGTACGCGCTACCGTGCAGACTCACCGTTTCGACCTGATCTCCGCCCTCGAGGACGCGCTTAATGCGTCCGATCTCGCGCTGGCCGATGGCGACGTGCTGGCCGTGTCCAGCAAATACGCCGCGATTTCCGAAGGCCGCGTCGTCAACCTTGCCGACGTTGTCGTTTCGGAAGACGCCGAGCGTGTGGCGGCCCAGTACAACATGAACCCCAAGATGGCGCAGCTCGTGTTGGAGAACGCCGAGCATGTGTTTGGTGGGATTCAGCTCGGGTTTCTGCTCACGCATGTGCACGGAATCATCTCGCCCAACGCCGGCCTCGACCGATCGAACATCCCCAGCGGGCAGGTCGTCCTGTTCCCGGCCGACCCGTACGGCACAGCCGCATGGATCAGGGCGCAGGTTCGCCAACACTTCGGCGTGGATATCGGTGTGATCCTCACCGACAGTTGGCTGGTGCCGGGGCGCTGGGGTACGACCGGCATTGCGCTGGCGATGGCGGGCTTCCGCCCAGTCGCAGACGAGCGCGGCAAGGCCGACCTGTTCGGTAACCCCATGCAAGTCACGCAGCGCGGCGTGGCGGATTCGCTGTGCGTTGCCGCGCAGCTGGTGATGGGCGAACGCGACGAAGCCACTCCTTTTGCCGTGATTCGCAACAGCGGCGTGCCGATCGAGGAGGTTGCGCTCTCCGCCGCGGACGTGTCGATCCCGTGGGACATGTGCATTTACGTCGAGTCGCTCACCGTCGGGGCGCTCCGGCTGGGCTTGACCAACGGTTTGCCTGCGCTTCGCCCGGTCGTCTAGGCCTAAATGCTGCGTTGATTCCGGTTGAATTCGCTGTCAACGCTACCGCGCCACAGAATTCGCGTATAATGGGTTGGATGGCCAGTGAATTGCTGGCTGCTTTATCGCTACGGAACGGAGACCCCTCACTATGCGGAAGTACTTGATGATTCTCGTCATGATCCTCGCGATGCTGGCCTTTGGCGGTTCGGCATTTGCACAGGATCCGCTCTGCGGCAATCTGACTGGCGCGGACTGCGATATTTTGGTTCAGTCGGCGGCGGCGCAAGAAGGCTTGACGTCGGCCACGTTCGATTTCACCCTCAACATCGGCTCGGGATCGGACATTATTCCCTTGACGGGCAACGGCTCGTACGCGATTGATCCCGCTGCCATTGCGGCCATCGACATGGACGCGCTGGCCGGGGCCGCCGCTGATCCGACCGCAGTCTTTGGCGCCTTGGGCGGCGTGCTCGGTGCGTTCGACGGCGAGTTGAACATCAACGCGATGGGCATGATCGACCTCAACCTGCTGCTGATCGACGGCGTCGGTTACCTGAACTTCGGCGCGTTGGCCCCGCTGCTGGGCGGCCCAGAGGCGCTGGGAGCGATGGGCTTGCCGGCGGATTGGGCAGGTCTCGAATTGGTCGGCGCGCTTGAGATGCTTGGGCCGATGATGGGTGGTATGGAAATGCCTGATACCGGTGGCGCGGCCGCCATGGACCCGGCGCAGACCGAAGCCCTGATGAATTCGCTCATGGGTGCGGCCATCATCACCCGCGGCGCGGATGAGGACGGCAAGGCGGTCTTCAACACCACGCTCGACTTCAATGCCATCTTCAACAATGAAGAGTTCATGGGTCTGGTGATGTCGCAGGCCGGCGCCGGTGAACTGAGCGAGTCGGAACTGGCCGAAGCGCAGCAGATGCTCAGCGCGCTGGGCAGCGCCATCAACGTCAGTGTCACGCAGAAGGTCGATCTGGCGAGCTTCTACCAGACCGATGTCGAGTTCAACATCGCCCTCGACGGCGCGGCGTTCGCGGCCGTCACCGGCGAGTCGATGGACAGCATCAGCATCACCGGCGGGTTCAGCTTCGCCAACTTCAACGCCGCTCCGGCGTTGTCGGCCCCGGCTGGCGCCCCGGTTGCGACTGTCATGGACCTGATGGGCATGATGGGTGCGATGGGCGGCTTCTAAGCCTGACCGCGTAATATCGTCAAGCCCCCGCACGCGACCGTGCGGGGGCTTTTGTTTTGCCCGGCACGCCGCAACCGAATCCCCCCGCCACCCGTATGAGATAACATAGACACCGCCGCGCTTTCAGACTAAAGTTAAGCACGACGAACGCAGTGGAAAGCGACAGGTGCGATGCCTGCTTGGTGGGGTACACGGCAGAATGTCTCGGCCCGGCTTCGGCTTGAAGTCGAAGGCATGCGTGCGGTGTTCGGGAACACATTCAAACTCAACGTGCCGGAAACCGGCTTGCTGTACTGGCACGGCGACATCGAGATCAACCTGACGCGGTTGAAAGAGCGCATTCACACGGTGAAGATCGTCTACCCGGCGGACTACCCCAATCAGCCTGCCGAGGCCTACGTGACCCATCCGCGCATCTACAGCCGCAAGCATCAGTATGTCGACGGCCAGTTGTGCCTTTTCAATCCGAAAGACGGCGAAAGCTACGGCTGGAACCCCGCCAAATCGACAGCAGTGACCGTTGCGGCGTGGGCGGTGCAGTGGATTTACGCCTATTACACGTGGCGGGCGACCGGTGTCTGGCCGGGTATCGAGGAGACCGTCGATCCCAGCCAGATCGATCCGCGCTTGCGCCGCTGAAAGGAAGCCCGATGAGCGACGGACAGCTTCCAAATCTCGTGATCGCCCAGCGCGTCATCGACAAGATGGCGAAGGGTGCCGCACGCTTCATCCACGACGAAACGGGTGAGGCGCTGGTTGGTCTGATTCACCAACCGGGCGCCGCCGGCAGCGTGCCGACCCTGTATGTGCTGGATACGATCGCCCCTGACGAGGAGGACGTGCAGCGCGAGGCCTATGCCTTCGCTCACGGCGGCGAAAGCCAATACGATCAGTTCACGTGGCTTTTGGAGAATTGGCGGGCCGATGCCGAACTGCGCCGCGACGCCGGTTTCAAATCCGAAGCGCCGCTGGCGCATATCGGCGATTGGCATAAACAGCCCGGCTATATGATCGCCCCCAGCGGTGGCGATCTGGCCTCGGCGGTCACCCTGCTGGCAGAGGCGCCGGACATCCCGTTTTGGCTGGCGCCGATCGTTACGCTCGGGCATCCGCCGACACTGCGCGACGGCGCTGCGGTGAACTACGTCGCCGTTCCCGACGGCCACGGCGGGCTGACGCGCGTCGACTTCTGGTTGATCGACCGGCGCGCCAAGGCGTTCCGACCGATTGTTCCGTCCGTGTATCCGAACGCGCAGCTTCCCGTACTTCCGCCGCCGCCGTGGCACCTAGCCGACGACGCGCGCCTGAGCCTCGAAGTCGGGCAGTTGGAACACGACGGATGGCTGGTGTCGCAGGTGGTGCTGTGGGATACCGACCTCGAGCCGCCGCTGGAGGCCTGCTTCATGCTCGGGCGGGCGGGCGGAGAGTCGCTGATGCTGCTGGCGACCGAACACGATTATCCGGAGTCGCCGCCGCGCGCCTATTCCGCGCCGTTCGTGCCATTGGGCCGCGACGAGGAGCTGTACGACGCATTCGAGAAGGCGTGGCGCGACGCCGATCCGATGCCGTGGCCGGACGGCCTGACATGGTCGCCGGAGATGTATCTGGTGGATTACGTCGCTGCGTTGATGGGCCGCTCGCCCGCCGGGGCCGATCCGGTCGTGTCGGACAGCGGCGACGATGGGGAGGACGACGAATGACCGCGTGGGATCGCGTCGAGCGATTGATCGGCAGCGATGGCCTACATCGGCTTGCGCAAGCGCACGTCGTGGTCGTGGGGGTCGGGTCTGGCGGTGGATTCGTCGCGCTTAGCCTCGCCATGAGCGGTGTTGGCCGGTTCACGCTGGTCGACATGGAAGACCTTGAACAGCCGAACGTTGTGCGGCACGTGGCCGACGCGCGCTATCTTGGCGTCAACAAGGCGCAGGCGGTGGCGGACCTGATCGCGCAGCGCAACCCCGATGCGCAGGTGCGTGTCGTCGCTGGAGACATTGCCGACCACGCCGACGCGCTCGACGGCGCCGACCTGATGATTGTCGGTGTCGACGGCGAAGGGATGAAGTATCATCTAAACGAGATGGCGCTGGCGCGCAATCTGCCTGCCGTCTATGCCGGGGTCTACGCCCGCGGCGAGGGTGGCGACGTCTGCGTGATCCGCCCCTACGACGGCCCGTGTTATGCGTGTTGGGCCGCCGAACTGCGCGAAGGCCTGAGCGCCGGCCCGGTCGAAGAACTGGACTACGGCCAGATCGGCGAGGACGGCACGCTCAAGGCGGAGCCGGGGTTGTGGATCCATGTCGTGCGGATCGCTGCGGCGCAGGCCGATGTGGCGCTGACGCTGCTGCTTCCCGGGTCGCGGCCGCCGCTTCCGGCCAACACGCTGGTGATGGCAAACGCCGCGCTCGAGATTATCGAAGGACAGACCACCCTGCCGCACGGCGCGCTGTGGGTCAACATCGCGCGCGACCCGAAGTGTCTGGTGTGTGGCGACCGCTTGCAGGACGTGAGCGAAGCGCCGCTCAGCCTCGAGGATTTGGCCGCACAGGCAGGCGATATTACGATCGAAACGGCCGAGGCGGATCGCCGCCTGCGGGACGAATAGGAGGCCGTATGCCCGATAACATGCCGGAACTCACCCCACCGACGCCGCCCGAAGGCGAGGCGTTCGATGACAACTTCATCGAGGAGACGCCGCCGACAGGCACACCTTCTGCTGCCAGCCAACCCCCGGCAGCGCCCCAAGCGATGCCCGAACCGCCGGCTGTCGAAAGCCGCGCCACGCTGCCCCCGCAGCCTGAAGCGCCGGTGGACGACATGAGCGCGCGGCTCGAACGTTTGGGCGGCGAGCCTGCGCCGGTCATCACGCCGGATGAATTCGCACGCCTTCAAAACGCGGGGCAGGTGCACATCGACGCGATGGGCCGCGTGCGCACGGCGCGTCGGGCCAGTCAAGCGGATGCGGGCGTCACCCTAAGGAAGCGCCGTGCGTGGTATTAAGCCGGATACGGCTGCCCTGATCAAACAGCTCGAGAACAGCGGCGTGCTGCACGATGCACGTGTTCGTGCTGCGTTCAAGACCGTGTCACGCGCATACTTCCTGCCCGACCTCGACCCGGACGAAGTGTATGCCGACCGGGCGATCATTATCAAGCGCGACCCGACCGGCGCGGCGATCAGCTCGTCCAGCCAGCCGACCATGATGGCGCAGATGCTCAATCAACTGATGCTGAAGCCCGGCATGAACGTGTTGGAGATTGGCACCGGGTCGGGCTACAACGCCGCCTTGATGAAGGCGCTTGTCGGGACCGAAGGACACGTTACATCGTTGGAGCTGGATCAAGACATCGCGGAGCAGGCGCGCGAGAACTTGGCCCGCGCAGGGTATGGCAGCGTGCAGGTGGTCACCAGCGACGGCGCATCGGGTTACGCGCCGCGTGCGGCCTACGATCGCATTATCTGTACGGCAACCGTGTGGGATGTCCCGCAGGCGTGGGTGCGCCAGCTTAAGCCACGCGGGAGGCTCGTCACGCCGATTCAGGTCCACGCCGGGCAGGTGTCGGCTGCGTTCGACGTGCTCAAAGACGGCTCGCTGTACAGCTCGGAAAACCTGCCGTGCCGCTTCGTGCTGATGCGCGGCACCTCCGCCGTGCCGAATTTCGTGCGACAGGTCGCCAGCAGCGCGCTGGTCATGTGGTCGCTGGACGCCGACGAGATCGACGGCGCGAGCTTGCATCTGCTGCTCAGCGCAGATCAGGAGATCAACTTCCTCAGCCAGCCGTTGACCAGCGAACAAATCTGGTCGGGCGTCATGCCGTACACCATGCTCAACGCCCCCGATGACATCGTTCTGGCGACCTACTTCATCAGTGAAGGGCAGCAGGCCTACGGCATGGATGCAGGCGGCGGATATGCCGTACTCAGCCCCGCCAGCGCCGCATTCGTCCCGTATCAAGGTGGCGGCAAGTGCCACACTTTCGCCGGGTCGGACGCGTTCTTGGTCGCGCAGGACATGCTCGACCGTTGGCATGCGATCGGCGAGCCGGGCACCGAACAGCTTCGCGTGCGCCTGATCCCGCTGGGCGCGCCGATATCGGATCCGCCAAATCACGGCTGCAACTTCACGCGCCAAGACCACGCGCTTCAAGTCTGGCTTGAACCTGTAGGCGAAGAGACCAACCACGACATCCTCGACGATTGAGCCGCGCCGGCGTATCTCTCAGCGCCGCCTTGTGGTAGAGTCTGCCCGGATTCTGGCAGGCTAATGATGACACTGCTCCTTGACCAACTGGTGATCGTCGATCTCGAAGCGACATGCTGGCGCGGCCCCCCGCCTGACGGACAACGTATCGAGATTATCGAGATCGGCGTTAGCGCGCTCGATCTCACGTCGTTTGAAATCACCGCGCGGGATTCGGTGCTGATCAAGCCAGCGACCAGCGAGATCAGTGCCTTCTGCACCGAACTCACACACATCACGCCGGAGATGGCTGCCGGTGGTATGGGTCTTGCCGAGGGATGCGCGTGGCTGAGCGAGCGGTTCTGCTCGGCTGAGCGCATGTGGGGCAGTTGGGGCAGCTTCGACCGTAAGCTGTTCGAGGCCCAGTGCACCGCCGACGCCGTGCCGTATCCGTTCGGCACGCATCACGCCAACCTCAAGCGCGTTTATGCGCGGTTGACCAAACGCAAGCAAGGAGTCGGCCTGCGCAGCGCGCTCGAACACCTTGCTCTGCCGTTCGACGGCACGCATCACCGCGGCGGTGACGACGCCTACAATACGGCGCGGATCGTGCAGATTCTGTGCCAGACCTACGGCCTCGCCGCGCTTTTCCTCACGTTGCCCAAGAAAGACCGCCCCGTTCTATGACCGCCGAAACCCCGCGGCCCGGCCTGACGGTCGACCGTTGGCTGCCGATCTTTGCGCTGACGTTCGTCGACGTGCTCGGGCTGACGATCATCCTTCCGCTGCTGCATCTGTACGCGGCGGTATTCGGCGCGTCGCCGCTCGAAGTGCTGCTGACCGCGGCGGCGTTCCCGCTGGCGCAGTTGGTCGGTGTGCCGGTGATGGGCGCGCTCAGCGACCGCTTCGGCCGTAAACCGCTGCTGATCATCAGTCAGATCACGACGTGTATCAGCTTCGTCATGCTCGGTCTGGCGCAGTCGTTGACGATGGTGGTGATCTCGCGCGTGTTCGACGGCCTGTTCGGCGCCAATCTCGCCACCGCGCAGGCTGCGATGGCCGACATCACCGACGATTCGACACGCGCGCAAGGGCTCGGCGTGACCGGCGCGGCGTTCGGGTTCGGCTTCCTGCTTGGTCCGGCGATCGCCATCGCCTCGCTTGAAGCGGTCGACAGCCTCGCCCTGCCAGCCTTCATCGCCGCGGCGTATTCGTTCATCTCGATTCTGATCACCGTCTTCGCGTTCAAGGAAACGCTGCCACCGGACAGGCGCGGGCGGGGGACGTCGGTCACGCGTTCGCCGCTGGCCGCGTTCAGCTTGCTGAGCGACCGGCGCTTTACGGCGCTGCTTGTGCTGATGTTCGCGCAGCAGGTCGTGTTCTTCGGTTTCGAGGCGACGCTCGGGTTGTTCACGCTCAACCGCGCCGGCATGTTGGGGCAGGCCAACGCGCTGCTGTTCATTTGGGTCGGGTTGCTGCTGGTTGGCGTGCAGGCGCGCGGGATCGGCAAGCTGGCGCGCCGCTACGGCGCGCGTAACCTGATGTTGATCGCACTCGCTGCCCTCACGATCGGCCTGTTCGTGCTGGCATTCACACCGCAGCAGGCGCACCCGTTCTACATCACGCGAATCGCCGAGCGCGAGATCGCCTCGCTGGCGCCGACCGCAACCGAGTCCGTGATCGGGACGCTGCAAGTGCCCCTTCCACCCGAGTCCAACCGGGGCATCGGCGCCGTCGTGTGGCTGATCGTGGGAGTCGTCCCGGTCGCGCTCGGCGCAGGGCTGGTCCGCCCGGCGATCAACACGCTGATCACCCAACGCGCCGGCGACGCGCGCTACGGGCAGTCGCTTGGCGCATCGGCCGCCATGGTCAGCCTGGCGAACGCTGCCGCGCCACTGCTGGCCGGCGTGCTGTTTCAGTCCATCGGCGCGACGGCCCCCTACTTGGCCGGCGCCGCGGTGATGGCTGTGATCGTCGGCGCAGCGGCCATCCTCATCCGCGAACCGCGCACGACAGTCTAGCCATCTGCTTTGGGGCGCTGCCCCAAACCCCGCCAGAAGGCTTGCGCCCTCTGGACTCCCATTTCCGCGAACTCGGCACGCTCGCGTGCCGAGTTCGCAGTAACGGGGTCAAGGGGTGTCAACCCCTTGTGGAGGTGCGGAGGCGAAGCCTCTGCACGATTCTCATTTACGCGCTTAGCCCAGCAGGGCATCGATCGACAGGCCGGGCGGCAGGGGATCGGCACCCAGTTCACGCAGCGCGTCGATGCCGCGCCCGGTGTCGGCGTTGCCCAGCGGATCGTCCACGAAGCACACGCGCCGCCCTTGCGCAATCGCCGCACGGGCGGCGTGCAGTGCCCCGCCGTCAGCGTCGGTCTGCACGACGAGGACGCATTGGCTCAGCCCGCTGATGATGCGGTTTCGCGCGACGAGCGCCGGCGTATTCACGCGTGAATCCGGCCGGATTTCGCACACGAGCGCCCCGCGCCGTTCAATCGCGGCGGCGAGTCCTGCGTTCTGCGGCGGATAGATGTCGAGCAGTCCGCTGCCCAGCACCGCCGCGGTGACGCCGCGGGTCGTCGCAAGTGCCCCGATGTGCGCGGCCGAGTCGATACCGAGCGCCAGCCCGCTGACGACCGTGACCCCCTGTTCCGCCAGATCGCCGGCAACGCGTTGGGCGAGCGCGAGCGCGTCGGGGGAGGCGGTGCGCGTCCCTACGATGGCGACAGCGCGTTCGGTCAGGCACGGCCAATGGCCTCTGATGAATAATGTTGGTGGAGCGTCGTCGAGTGTACGAAGCGCAGCGGGGTACTCAGGGTCGTCCGATGCCACAATGCGGACGCCGCGATCCTGCCAGCGTGCCAGCGCGCGCTCGACTTCCGGCAGGTCGACGGCGGTGATTGCCGCGCTGAGCGCTGGGCCGATTCCGCGTACGCGGCGCAGATCGCTGGCCGACGCGCCGAGGATCGCGTCGGGCGCGCCGAAACGGTCGATCAGCGCACGCAGCGTCTTACCCCCGAGGCCGCGAATGACGCTCAGGGCCACCCACGCGGCGTCGGCCACGCTCAGTCTTCCTGATAGTATTCGATGATCGACAACAGCATCGTGTTCATGAACGTGTTGACATGGCGCAGCAGCGCGGCCCATTCGATCGGGCTGCGCGGCGCAGTCAGTTCCGACCACGTCAGCACGGAGTTGATGACAAAGTCGCTGAAGAACAGGAATCCGCGCACGGCTTGAGGCAGTGTCAAACCGTCCTCGATCAGCGAGACGGCATACTGCTTGCCCATCTCGATGGCGCGGCTGAGGCCGCTGTCCGGCGATCCGGCGGCGAGAAACGCGCGCAGTTCTTCCAGCAGGGCGCGGCCTTGCACACGCATGTGCTGGCGGGTCTCGTCGCGCATGGCGCGGTACCACGGCACGTTCGCCAAATCGCCATCCCCGACCTGTAGGCGCGCCTGCCCCAGCGCGCTTTGCAGGATGACCTGAATTTCGATGGGCTGCAGTTCGCTGTCCGCTTGCATCTGGCGCTGCAGATCGGACACGCGAAAGCGGCGGTGCCCGCCCGGCGTGCGGCGCGACGGCAGGTCGCCCTTGTCCGCCCAATTGCGGACAGTCGCGGGATGTACGCCGAGAAGCTCGGCCGCGCGGCGCAGGCTCACCCACTCGTTGTCGCTCATACGTGCCTCAATGTGCAGTCCCCGCGCATGAGTATACACTACGCGAGGTGTATGAAATCAGGAGTCAGCTATCAGGAGTCCGTGGCCAGATGTAAGGCTTCGGGAAAACCGACTATTTCGTAGGGACGCGGCACTACCGTGTCCGGGTCGCTGACAACTGCCTACTGACATCTGGCAACTTCGCCCTTAGGCTTTTACGCCGCGCAGGCGCGGGTCAAGCACGTCGCGCAGGCCATCGCCGAGCAGGTTGAACCCCAGCACGCCGAGCATGATCGCCAGCGCCGGGAAAATCATCAGCCACGGCGCCATCTCGGCCAGCGCGCGGCCCTCGCTGAGCATCACGCCCCACGACGGCTCGGGCGGTTGCGTGCCGAGGCCGAGAAAGCTCAGGCCCGCCTCGGTCAGCAGCGACCACGACAGCGCGAGGCTGACCTGCACGATCAGCGGGGCGAGGGTGTTGGGCAGCACGTGGCGCAGCATGATGCGCAGGTTCGACAGCCCCAAACAGCGCGCCGCCATGATGAATTCCATCTCCTTGACAGCCAGCACCGGCCCGCGCGACACGCGCGCGAAGATCGGCGTGTAGACGATGCCAATGGCGACCACCGTCGTGCCGCCCCCCGGCCCGAACACGCTGACGATCACGAGCGCCAGCAGCAGCGCAGGCAGCGCGAAGAACACGTCCATGATGCGCATCACGACGTTGTCGAACAGGCCACCGATATAGCCGCTGACGGTGCCGATAGCGGTGCCAACCAGCGTGGCGATCGCCACCGAGAGCACGGCGACTTGCAGCGAATTCGCCGCGCCTTTCATCAAGCGGCTGAACACATCGCGGCCGAACAAGTCGGTGCCGAAGGCGTACGTCTCGCTGGGGCCGGTCAGCCGGTCGCGGACGTGCTGCTCGTTGACCGGATAGGGAGTCGTGCCGAGCAGTCCCAACACACCGACCGCCACATAGACGACGACCAGCAGCAGTCCGACCAGTCCGCTGCGGTTGCGCAGCAGGCGCGCGAACGTCGAGGGCGGCTTAGGCATGCTGTCCATACGAAATCCGGGGGTCGGCGGCTGCGTACAGCAGGTCGGTGATCAGGTTGATGACGACGAAGTTGAAGGCGACAAACAGCGCCACGCCCTGCACCAGCGCGTAGTCCCGCTGCGAGATGGCGTTGTAGACGAGCCGCCCGATCCCCGGCAGCGCGAAGATTTCTTCGATGATGACCGCGCCGCCGAGCAGGTAGCCCAGCTCGACGCCGATGATCGTAATGACCGGGATGAGCGCGTTGCGCAGCGCATGCCGCCGCACGACCACGCCGCCCGCCAGCCCCTTACCGCGGGCGGTGCGGATGTAGTCCTGTCCCATCACTTCGAGCATGGCCGAGCGCGTCGTGCGCATCACCGACGCCGAGAACGAAAAGCCGAGCGTGAACGCCGGGAAGATCAGCTGACTGAGGTTCTTGCCGGGGTCTTCGTGCAGCGGCGTAAAGTCACCGGAATTGGGCAGGATCTTGAACACGACCGACAGCACGACGATGATCAGCGAGCCGAGCAGAAAGTTCGGCGTGGCCAGCCCCAGCAGCGCAAGCAGACGCCCGAACAGGTCGACCGCCGAGTTGTGCCGAATGGCCGATAGAATCCCGATAGGCAGGCCGATCAGGAGTGCAATCGACAAAGCCATCACCGCCAATTGCAGCGTGACCGGGAAGCGCGCGAGGATCAGGTTGAGCACCGGTTGGCCGTGGCGCACCGACAGGCCGAGGTTGCCGGTCACGACGCCGCCCATCCACGAGAAGTACTGTTCCACGGGCGGCTTGTCGAGGCCAAAGTAGACCTCGAGCGACTCGCGCTGAGTCTGCGTCAGCATACCGGCTTCGGTGCCGAGCATCGCCACGATGGCGTCGCCGGGGACGAGCCGAATCGCGAAGAAGATCAGGATCGACACGCCGATCAGGGTTGGCACAAAGGCGATCGCGCGTTGGGTCAAATAGCGAATCATATCTGATGCCTAAGGAAAGAAAGACGGGGCGCTGTCGCATGCCCCGTTAGGGATATGCATCGCGCATCACCGGTGTTGTGCGGATTGGCCCCGCGAACGAGGCCAATCCGCGTGAATGAGCGTGCAGGGGGCGCTTTAGCCCCTTGGCACGTGCAGGTCGCCGACTAGCGGCTCAGGGTGACCTGTGCCAGCGAGATCAGCGAGTCGGTCGGGTACGGCACGAAGCCCTGCACGACCGGCAGCTGCGCAGTGTATTCGTAGCCGGTGTACAGCCACACCCACGGCGCCATCTCGGTCAGGTGACGCTGGAACTCGGCGAAGATTTCGTAGCGGGCTTCCGGATCGGTCTCGGTGCGGCCGCGCGCCATCAGGTCGTCGAGCGTCTCGTCGATGTAGCCGGCGACGTTGTTCAGGTTGCCGGACGTCTGCCAGTAGCGCGAGTACATCGTGTACGGGTCGGGGCGGCCGCCGTTGAGCGCCACCGCGGCCTCGAAGTCGCCAGCCAGCCAGCGGTCGACGTACACGCTCAGTTCCAGCGACTCGATCTCGACGGTGATGCCGATCTCGGCCAACTGCGCCTGAATGCTCTGCGCCTCGCTGAGGGCGGTGGGCGGCTCGGCGTTGGCGGCGATCACCTTGAGGGTGAAGCCGTCGACCCCGGCCGCAGTCATCAGTTCACGGGCCTTGTCGAGGTCTTTCTCGTAGCAGAACAGCTCGTCGGTCGGCAGCGCAAATGCGGCCATCGTCAGCGGGCCGGTCACGATCCCTTCGCCCAGCGACGCGGTGTCGAGCACTTCCTGCCGGTCGATGGCACAGCTGATCGCCTGACGGACTTCCAGCTTGTCCAGCGGTTCGACGGCGGCGCGGAGCTGCAGCACGTGGTAGGCGATAGCCGGCACGCGGTTGAGCTGCACGTTGGCGTCGCCGATCAACAGCGTCGCCACGAGCGGGTCGTTGAGCAGCGCGAAGTCGATGGTGCCGGCGCGCAGGGCCGCGAGGATCGACGCCTCATCCGGGATGATGCGGATTTCGATGCCGTCGACGTTCGGGCCGTCGCCCCACCAGGTCTCGTTGGCGCTGAGCGTGGTGGTCTCTTCCGGCGTCCAGTTGTCGAGGACGAACGGGCCGGTGCCGTTGGCGACCGTGGCGACCGCGCCGCTCTCGATATCGGCGCTGTCGACGATAGCGGCGTTGGTGGTCGCCAGCGCGGCCAACAGCGGCACGTCCGGCGCCGACAGGTTGAAGACAACCGTGTAGTCGTCCGGCGTGTCGATCGACGCGATGTTCAGGTAGTTGGCACGGGCAGCGGCGCCGGTGGCCTCATCGAGGATGCGGGCGAACGTCGCCGCGACATCGGCTGATGTGAAGTCGGCGCCGTTGTGGAACGTCACGCCTTGGCGCAGCGCGAAGGACAGCGTCATGCCGTCTTCGGCGAAGTCCCAGCTTTCGGCCAGCGCCGGGATGACGTTAAGGTCAGCGTCGAGGTTGACGAGCGGTTCGTAGATCAGCTCCAACAGGCGGAACGACGCGAACGCGGTCTGGGTGTGCGGGTCGAGGCCGGTGGTGTCCGCGGCGCGGGCCATCACCAGCACGTTGCCCTGCGCAGCCACCGGCGAAATCGCCAGCGCCACGAGGGCGATCAAAACGAGGGCGAGAAACGCTTTACGCATGGTTGGTCTACTCCCTGGATGCAAAAACCACTACTCAGAGGTCGATGTCGTGTTGTCCGGTTCCGCACGGGCCTCCAATCGCTTGAAGTATAGCAATTCCCCCACGCCGGGGACCACATAGTCGGGCAGGGTGCCGGCCTGCACGTAGCCGTGGCGGATGTAGAAGCGCTGCGCCTCGATGTTGAAGTCGGCGGCCAGCAGGAACAGCTCACGCCCATGCTCCGCCGCCAGCAGCTCGACGTGCGCCAGCAGTGAACTCCCCAGCCCCTGCCCGTGCAGGCCGGGCCGGATGCCGAACCAGCGCAGGTACGGACTGCGCCCGAACGCCCCGCGCGGCAGCACCCACGCGAACCCGGCCGGGATCCAGTCGCCTTCGAGGACCGCGACCGGCAGCACGTCGCCCGCGTCCAGCCCGCCGAGCAGCAGCGAAAACGCACGCTCGCTGGTCAGCCCGTAGCGCTGCCACAGCGGCACCTGCGGGATCCATCCGGCGAGCAACTCGGCGTCCTTGTGGGTCATGGGGCGGAACGACACGGCGCTCATACGGTGACTGTAGCGCGACCCCGCCCCGCGCGAAAGCCCGCCAGAGTCCAGTGAAGAGGGGGAAGGGGAATGCGAAGTGCCGGCACCAAACCTGCTTTGTTTCTCAAGCGCCAGACTCCGGTGTCTGCCAGCCTCTTTATCCCGGTTGTCCGGCGATCAAGGTTCACCCTATCATTCGGCAAGAACTCTGTTATGCTGACTGAGCAATGTAGCACATAACCCGGCAATGGTGCCGGACTACATTGGTGCAGTGGTTGTGCACCCATCAGCCTCACAAGAGAAACAGTAAGAGCCTCCTGCAGCAGCGAATGCGCGCATTCACCAGGCAGTCGTCACTCTTCAAGTAACCCTCTAGGTACACAAAGCATCCTACACCGATTGGATTTTGTGTGATCAGGTCGTGGCAAAACCCAATCCGTTTAGGAGTATCACAATGGCAAATCGTACGAATGGTACCGTGAAGTGGTTCAATGGGGAAAAGGGCTTCGGCTTCATTTCCCAGGACGGTGGCGAAGACCTGTTCGTCCACTACTCCGAGATCCAGAGCAGCGGCTTCCGCACCCTTGAAGAGGGCGCTAAGGTCGAGTTCGAGATCACGCAGGGCCGGAAGGGCATGCAGGCGAGCGCTGTCACGGTCGTGAACAGCTAGCACGCACGCGCTACACCTTTAGAACCCGGGGGCTGAGAAGCCCCCTTTTTGTTGCATATTGACTTGCTACCCGAGATCGGCCGTGTCCCTACGAAAGACAGCGAAGGGCGTACGCTTCTCATACGCTCCGAATTCCCCTCAACACCAAGTCCGGCGGATCAACGCCGCGTAGTTCGCCCCGGGCGTGATCTGGCCGAGCACAGCGGGGTGATCCGCACCGGTCAGCGAGGGCAGGTTGCCGGGCCGGTTGTGCCACGTCTCGTGCGCCAGCAGCGCGAACACCACCGCTTCCTTGTTGTCGCTGTCCAGCCCGACATCCTCGTGAGTCAGCACGCGCGACCCCGGCAGCAGCGTTTGCAGCAGACTCATCAGCGCAGGGTTGCGCGCTCCGCCTCCGCCGAGGATCACCTCCTCCGGCCGGGTCGGGCCGTAGCGGATGTACGCGTCCGCAATGCTGGCCGCCGTCAGTCCGGTGATCGTGGCGACGATACTGTCGTCATTCATGCCTTTGGCTCGTCCGGCCTGCACCAACTCCGCTGCCATTACCGCGCCGAACAACTCGCGCCCGGTCGTCTTGGGCGGCTTCTGCGCGTAGTACGGATGCGCGCTCAGGTCTTGCAGCCAATCCTCGTCGAGATGCCCGCGCAGCGCGCGCTGACCGTCACGGTCGAAGGCCTCGCGCCCTCCGGTCATGTACGCCACCGCGCCATCGATCAGCGCGTTGCCGGGGCCGGTGTCGAAGGCGACCGGCACGCTGCGCGTATCGCTCAGCGGCGGCAGGAATGTCACGTTGCCGATGCCGCCGATGTTCTGGATCGCGCGCCAGGCCGTCGGGTGCCGCAGCAGCAGCCAATCGGCGTAGCCGGTCAGCGGCGCGCCCTGCCCGCCGGCGGCGACGTCACGCGTGCGGAAGTTGTTGACCGTCGTGATGCCGGTGCGCTCGGCGATCACCGCGCCTTCGGTGATTTGCAGGGTCGCGCTCACCGCGCCGCCGGGCTGGACCATGTGCCACACCGTCTGCCCGTGCGAGCCGATCAGGTCGACGTCCAGCGGGGTCAGGCCGGCCGCCTCGATCACTGCCAGCGCGGCCTTCGCGAACAGCTCGCCCATGTCGAAATTGAGCTGGCAGAGCGTATCGACGCGGCTGTGCTCCGGCAGGCAGCCTTCCAGAATCCGCGCCTGAAAGCCGTCCGGATACGGGTAGGTGATGGCGTGGAGCGTGCGCGCCTCGAGCTTGGGCGGTGCGCCGTCGATCTCGCACAGCGCCGCGTCGATCGCGTCTGCCGACGTGCCGGACATCAAACCAATGACTTTCATACGCTTCCTCTAGCTGTTGGGCGGATCGAATCGCTGCTTGAACGTAAAGGCGGTCGGCGTCGGGCCGTGCGCTTCGATGTGGGCGAGCCGGTCTTTGGCCTCCGCCGGCGTCGGGATGTGACCCGCTTCGACCCACCACATCGCCAGATGCTGCGCGCCGAGCTTGGGGAACCACTCGGCACGGCGGCGGTAGACCTCCGCGTGATCGCTGAAGTACGTGTAGTTGTACAGCGCGTCGATCGACTCCCACACCGACATGTTGATGACGAGCAT
Source organism: Candidatus Flexicrinis affinis (assembly GCA_016716525.1). Taxonomy (NCBI): domain Bacteria; kingdom Bacillati; phylum Chloroflexota; class Anaerolineae; order Aggregatilineales; family Candidatus Flexifilaceae; genus Candidatus Flexicrinis; species Candidatus Flexicrinis affinis. The sequence goes on along the minus strand of JADJWE010000006.1, from coordinate 163,684 downwards.
GTTGTCGTCGAACACGCGGATCGCCATGGCGTTGCCGTCGTCGCCCTTGAGCCGCCACACAAACCCCGGCGTGCGCTCGGCCAGCGCGTTGATCTCGTCGATGCGGGCAAAGAATGTCGCCATGCGCGGCGAATCGATCTCCTCGATCAGCCGCGCGATGTTGATCTGCGCGATGTGATAGCCGCTGCTCATCGGCGTATCCTCGTTTAGTCATCGTCATCATCACGGCGTTTGGCTGCGTCTTCCGTAGCATCCATGATGTCGTCCCACGCGTCCTCTGTCGCGCGCTGCGCATCGCGTGCCGCGCGTTGCAGAGCGTCGATTGCGTCCTCGGTGGCGCGCAGGGCATCCCGGGCTGCCCGTTCGGCCGCGTCAGATCGCACCTCGGCAGTAAATACCGGAAAAATCTCTGCCGTCGCAGCGGGGCGGATCTCGGGCGTCATAGCCGGGCGAAGTTCGGGCGTGAACTCAGGGCCGATTTCGGGCGTCACGGCTGGTCGAATCTCGGGCGTCGACGCCGGATTCAGTTCGGAGGTCGATTCCGGGCGTAGTTCGATCGTGGCTGCGGGCACAAGTTCAGAGGTTGCTGCCGGCGTTATCTGTAGCCCGATCGGCCCCACGTCGGAGATGAGCGACGATACATGTCCGGGGTCGCCGCGTACTTCGTCGGTCGCCGCTAGCTCGGGAGTCGCGCCGGGCGGGATATCGGCGCTTGCACCCGAAGGTGCTGCATACCACACAGCGTAAATCGCCACGCCCAACATCGCCGTGACGATCCACATCGCCAGCGTGAAGCGCATGTAGACCTTGATGTTGCGCACCATCACGATGCTGGGAAGCCGCTTCTCGAACCACATGCGCAGAGCGAGGTAGGTCGCCAATACTTGTGCGGTGAACCCGATCACGCCGTGGACGATGGGCAGCGCCACGCGCGGGTCGGCGTTGAACTCCGCCGACAGAAATGGGATAACCCCCTCGCGATAGCTGACCAGCATCAGGAATCCGATCAGGATCCAGTTGATGATGACGACCGTGGTCATCACCAGCTTGTGATGCGGCGAGAACTTCTTGCGCCGCGCAAAATAAAAGCCGAGCAGCATGCCCGGCAGCAGAAACAACAAATATGCAAGCAAGGTCAAATCGCTTGCCAATGACGCACCCGTACCCAAGAAGCCCGCGGCGTCCCTCATGAATCCCCCCTACGCTTCCAAACGAGGAAATTGCCCAGTTCAATGTCCCGTTCGTAATTATATGCGAGCCAATCGGAAAGCGCGGGGTATTGCGTCGCAAGGATCACATTCGAGTCGTCGTCGCTGCCGGTGACCCACGGCATATAATCGGCGCGCAGCACGATCACGTACGGCGGAAGCGCCGCCCACAGCGTATCGACGTTCTCCTGCTTCCATGCCTGCGGGTAGCGGTCTCCCACCAGCGGAAACTGCGCCTGAAAGCGCGTCGCGGGGCGCAGTTGGGCGAGAAACGCGACCTCAGGCCGGAAGCCGAAGATGTACACCGTGTCGCTGGGGGTGGTGCGCTCTTCGAGCCAGCGCGCCATCTGCAGCGAGTCCCATGCGTTCAGGTCGCCCGCCTGAAACTGCCGCCAGTAGCCGCGCACGCCCTGTTCGCCGGAGATGTACGGCCACGCCCGCACCCACGTGTCTTTGGCGAGGATGCCGGCGAACAGGGCACCCCCCGCGCCGCCGATCGCATACGCCAATCTGCGGTCGATACGCTGCGCCGCCGACAGCCAGCGGTCGAGCGCCAGCGCGGCGAGGATCGTCAGCGGCGGGAGGATCGGCAGCCAATGCGTGTCGAACCCCTTGGCCTGAATCACGACGAATACGATGCCGGACACCAGCCACAGGCCGATCAGCGTCGTCATGCGCGCAGGTTGGCGTCGGGGCAGCAGCAGCGTCAGCGGAAGCGTAGAGGCCAGCACGAGCAGCGGCCCCCAGTGCCACCAGCGGAACGCCACGTAATTACCCATCTGATCCCAGAACGCCGACAAGCTCGAGAACGCCTGCGCGTTGTACTGCGACGTGCCGCTAGCGACGATCAGCATTTCGTCGAAGATGCCAGTGGCCACAAAATACAGCAGGACCGGCAGGCCGACGGCCAACCCGCCGACCGCGAACGCCGCCGCTTCGCGAACGATACGCCCCGGAGAAACCCGCACGGCGATCCGCGCCGCGAGATGCGCCACGGCCAGCGCCGCCGCAAAGAGCGCGTAATAGTGTTTGAACCACATCACGGCCGCGCACAACGCGCCGCTGAGCAGCGCGAATCCGAGCGCGCGGCGGGTGGCCGGCGGGGCTTTCGACGCGCGGTGCGCCGCCCACGCGGCCCACATCATCGGCAGCAGCACCAAGGAGTCGCTTTGACTCAGGCTGGCGAACGTCTCGGTGAAGTAAAATACGGGGAACAGCAGCATTGCCCAGCGCGCCGCGCGCCGGCCCGCTGCCGAGTCGGTGAGGCCGAACAACGCCGGCAGCGCCAGCGGTATGGCGATCAGGTCGAGCAGGCGCACAGTCAGCGGAGACGCGCCAAACACGCTGAATCCGGTGGCGTAAAGGTAATAAATCGCCGGCGGCTTGATGTCCCACATATCAATGTAGGGCAAGCCACCGGCGCGGATGCTCTGCGCGATGTTGGCGTACATGCCTTGATCGCGGCCCATCGGGTAGGTCAGGATCGGCAGCGCGAGCACGATGCCCAGCGCCGCGGCCGCCAACGCCCAACGGTCAAGTCGGCGGATCACGAGAAGAAACCGGCCAGATACGCGATTACGAACGCCAACAGCAGCGACGCGATCAGCAGCAGCCACGCGTTGAACCGGCCCTGTTCCTGCGCCGGGCTGATCGGCTTCTCCTCGACGGTCACATTGCCGAGCAGGTCGACGTAGAAGTCGACGTTGCGCCGGCCACGGGTGAGGCGCGCCATGTAGTCATGGCCGGTGACCAGCCGCCATCCGGTCTCTTCGTCGTCCCAATGCTCGCCCAGCCGGTCGCGAATCGCCTGATACAACAAGCTGCGCGCCTGCTCGGCGTTGATCGGCTCGACCGGTTCGGGGGCCGGATCGCTCATCGGCTAAGCCTCGGTGATCGTCACCGACTCGATCTTGTCGCCCTGACGGATGGCGTTGACGACCGTCATGCCGTCGCCCATGATCTGCCCGAACACGCCGTGCTTGCCGTCGAGATGGGGCTGGGGCGAATGCGTGATGAAGAACTGCGAGCCGTTGGTGTTCGGCCCGGCGTTCGCCATGCTCAAGACGCCGGTCCCGTGGCGAATCTGGAGCGAGCCGGCCTCGTCGTTGAACCGGTACCCGGGGCCGCCGCGCCCGGTGCCGGTCGGGTCGCCGCCCTGAATCATGAAGTTGGCGATGACGCGGTGGAAGGTAATCCCGTCGTAAAACCCTTCGCGCGCGAGAAACACGAAGTTGTTGACGGTGATCGGGGCGCGGTCGGCGAACAGTTGAATTTGAAACGTGCCCTTGTTGGTCACGAACTCGGCGGTGTAATTCTTCTTGGGGTCGATCGCCATCGCCGGCGGTGTGTTGTACTGCTTCATGTGCGAATCTCCTGAGTATCTCCGGATCACATGCCGTGCGGTCGGTGCGCGCACGTCGGGGTCAAGTGTACCAAACTCCCGCAGGGCCCGGAATGATTGCGGTCTTGTAACCTTAATTGCAGATCGACAATTCACGGTTACAATGGGTTTGCTGCAATCGCCTGAGGGTGTGTCTGCAGTACCATGCTGTATACGCTTGAAGATTGAGGGGCGCCACGGAATGACCACCCGTGTCTTATATATCGAGGACGAGCCGAACAACCGATTGCTGGTCAAGCGGTTGTTCTCGATGCTTGCGCCTGAGATCACATATCTCGAGAGCGACAACGCGCAAACCGGCATCGAGCTGGCGATTGCCGAGCCTCCTCATTTGATCCTCATGGACATCAGCATGCCGGATATGGACGGCCTCACGGCGACTGCCCAAATCCGCAAGCTTGACGCTATTCGCCATGTTCCCATCGTTGCGCTGACAGCCAACGCTATGGAAGGCGACCGCGAGCGATTTATCGCTGCCGGATGCGACGGATACATCAGCAAACCCATCGACATTGACACATTCGTCGACACTGTACGAGGCTTTCTCAAGCGCGCGGAGCCCGTGCAGGCAGCTAACGCATCGCAGAACGGGGGTGCCGATTGATGGTTGAAGAGCGCAAGGTGGTGGATCCCACTGAGGCGCACGTCCTCGTCGTGGAGGATACGGTGCCGAACTTCATGCTGATTGCGCGTATGCTCAATCACATGGGGATTCGCCGCTGCGAATGGAAAACCTCAGGCTGGCAGGTCGTCCAGTACGCGGAGATGCTTCCCCGCGTCGATCTGATTCTATTGGATATTCGACTGCCGTATAATGACGGTTATGCGGTGCTCGACAAAGTGCGTCAAAACCCGAAGCTCAAGAACACGGTGGTGTGTGCTGTGACCGCCGAAGCCAGCGAAGAACAAATGCGTCGGGCGCAGAAGGCCGGCTTCAACGGGTTTCTCGGCAAACCACTGGATCCCGACCGTTTCCCCACCCAGATTCGGCGTCTTCTGAACGGTGAACCCGTGTGGGAATGGCAGTAGCCGGACGCGGGTGTCGGTTTCAGCGTGAAACGCAGGGTGAAGGGGGCTCACCCGGCAGTTAGGGTGGAGTATGGGCGCAGACCTACTCACAATCATCGACCAGTGGTCGAGGAGCCTTGCTCCTCCCCGTGATCTCTTGGCACGTCTGCTCGACAGTGCACGTAGTTCCGATCGCGACCTGTACGATCTCCGGTTGTATCAAGTTCAAGACGACATTCTGGTCCCGACAGCGGCGGCAGTGCCCGCCGCGTCTGACTCTGAACGGCGGGAAGTCATCAGGCTCAGCACGCATCCGGCGTTGGTGCCGGTCCTGCATCAGGGCGTGCCGGCGTTCGACGCGCCGGATCGCTGGTATTTCCCGGCAGTGGCCGACCTTGTCCGCGCGCCCGAATACGTGCTGGAGGTGACGCGTCGCGGCGCGCTCGGCGATGAGGCCCGCGCGCGGCTGATCGATCTGGCGCGCCAAATCGGGTTGGCGCTCGACCTGCGCGATTCGCGCGCGGTGAACACGTTCGCCGCGGCTATGGAGCGTTACGGAGACAACGCCCAGCAGATGATCGAGCAGAACCTGCTGACCGTCCTCACGACGCTCACCACGGCCACCAGCCTCGGCCAGATGGCCGATATCGTGGCGCAGCGCCTGCTGACCAAGCGCGAAGTGCTGGCCGTCAACGTGCTGCAGTACGACGAGGCGGGGTACTTGCAAGGATGGAGCCCCCTGCCGGCCAACCACGCCGATGTCCGGCGCAGCATCTCGCTCGATATTGCGTGGTCGCGGTTGGGCGAAAAGCTGCGCGATCGTGTGTGCGCCGGTGATGCGTTCGTGCTGCACGCGCTCGGTCCGGACACGAAACTCACGCTTGGCACGGCATTATACGAATGGCTGCACGCTAACGACTTCGTCAACGCGGCCTTCTACCCCATCTCGCGCATCGGGCGCACGACGGCGGTGCTTGCCGTCTTGTCCACCGTATCGCGCGTGATCAGCGATGTCGCGATTCATAGCTTCCAGCGCCTTGCCGACCGCATCGCCCTGTTGACCGATACGGCGCGCGGTTTGAACGAGGTGTCGGTGCGCGAGCATTGGGCTTCGCGTTTGGTGCAAGCCAGCCAGCAGATGCTCGATGCCGACGAATACCCGGGTGTAGCGGCCGCCGTGCTGGACGCGTTGCCGCCGACGATTACGACCGCCATGGTGGCGCTGTTCAACGAGCCAGTACGCGGCGGTATGACCCCGCATTTGCTGACCGTCGAAGCGGTGGCGTCGCGCTTTAGCGTGCGTGGTATGCAGCCCGTCGTCGACGAACTGTACGACAATGCGCGCAGCCGCGACTCCTATGAGATGATCACGCGGTTAGGCGAAGCGAAGCCGTTCGTCGACGCGCTTGAGAACAGCGGACTGGCCCGCTTTGCGCCACGTTTGGCCCACAGCCTGATGGCGATGGGCTGCAAAGCCGCCGCGTACATCGGACTGGTCGCCAACGACGAGGTCCACGGCGTGCTGGTCATCGGCGCGACGACTGCCGAACTGCTCCAGCCGCTACAAGTCGTGCTGCCGGGGATCAGCTTACCGGTGACGGCGGCGGTCGTGCGGCTCCGCGACGACGACCTGCGCGGCAAGCCCAACGATTTGTCGCGAGTCGTTGAATTCAGCCGCGCACTGTTGGCTGCCCATGACGAGACCGACGTGATGAAAACCGTCCGCCGCTGTCTTGGCACCGACTACGACGTCGTCGCATGGGCCAGCGTGCAGATCAACCCGTTCCAGACACAGCGTGTCGGACGCTACGTCGTCAATCGACTGCTGTACGGCCTGCGCAGCGACGTGCCGGACATCCCGCTGCACGAAACGTTCGACGTCGAGCGCAGCGACTGGTTCTTCCGCACATGGCTGGCGTCGCGGGCGTTCGGAAAACCCGTGTTCTACCATTCCGATTACGACTGGCAGGACGACCCGGTGATGCCGGCGCTCATCCGCCAGACGGAATTGACGTTCGACAGCGCGGTGGCGCTGCCGGTCATCGTCAACAACCAGCTCGTCGCGCAGATCTACGTTGCTCTGCACGCGGCTGTCGACATGACGCCCGGATTTGCCCAACTTTGCCAACTTGTATGCGATCAAGTGAGTCTGAAGGTCAGGACAATGAATGAAACCAACGGCACGCCGCATAAGCAGGAATTCCCGGTGCTGCAGGTCGTCAACGACCTCGCGCTGCGCCTGCTCACGGTACGTGACGAGCCCAGCCTGCTGCAAGAAGGCGCGCGGACGTTTGCGAGCGCCCTCGGCGTGGACCACGCGGGCATCACGCTGGTGCGCGAGGACAAATCCGCCGAGGTGGTCGCCGAGTACCCCGACGAGAAGCTGGTCGGCCTCGTCATCCCGCCGGACAACCCGTACCTCATCCAGACCATCGAGACCCGCCAACCCGTGATCGTCGAGGATGTCGCCAACGACACCAAGCTGACGCCTGAGAACCGCGCCGCGTTGGTGGAGTCGGGCATCAAGCAAATGCTGTTTTTGCCGATGCTGGACGCGTCCGAACGCTGTTTCGGGTCGATCGGTCTCGACATCAAGCGCGACGATTACGAGTTCGACCTGACCATCGTCGAGGTAGCGCGCACATTGACCAACCAGCTCGCCATGCTGTTCCTCAGCCTGCGGCAGTTCCGCGAGGCACAACGCCAGGCGTCGCAGCTCGAAGCCCTGACTCGGCTGTCGTCGGATTTGGTGATGGCGAGCCACGACGACGAAGTCTTCGACTCTGTGGCCGACCGCATACACGACATCCTGCCTGCCGACGACCTGTGGGTGCTCGTCAACACCGATTGGCTGCAAGGCCGTGCGTCGTGGCCGGAACTCGAACCGTCCGAACCGGGGTCCGTGCGCGTGGTGATGAAGTTCGAGAACGGCCGCCCGTACCGCCCGACCGAGCCGATCAACTACCGGCTGGACGGCACGCCGGCCGAGCGCGCGCAGAAGGGCGACACCGTCTCCATCAGCGATATGCGGGCCAATCCTGATCTGCGCCCATTGGTGGCAAGCCGGCCGGTGCGCTCGGTACTGGCCGCGCCCCTCGTCGTGGCCGAACGGGTCGTCGGCGTTGTGGAAATCGACAGCGCCAAGCCCGAGATCTACACGCGCAACGACACCAATGTATTCGTGCAGATGGTTGCTCAGATCAGCGGAGCCCTCGACCGCGCGCGAAACCTGCAAGCCGCCCAACGCTCGGCCAAGACCGAGCAGGTCACGGCGCACTTCGCCGAACGCCTTCAGGGCACCTCGACCGTGCACGACACCCTTGTGACGGGTGCGAAGAATTATCAAGACTCATTGGGTGCAAAAGGTGTTACGCTTCAACTGGGCTCGCCCGATGAGCAGTCGCAGTCGAAATCGCATCGCGACAACGTGAATGGAGCCCGGGATGTAAACGAGGAGTAGTCAATGGGTGTTGCGACCGGCCAAAGCGCCGCCCGCCAGAATGTCCTGACGGGAAGCATCGGTTCAATTCAACGGCGCTTTGCGCTGACGTTGAGCTGGGTGCTGCTCATTCTGCCGTGGTTCGGCGCGGTCGCACAAGCCGCTGCAGGCGCAGACATCTTCTCGCCGCGCCAGTTGGCACTGAACCTCGGAACATCGTTGGTTGGATTGGTTGCGCTGCTGTTGGTGCGCCAAGGGCGCATCAACGCGGCGGGCGTGATCGCCGCGTTCATCCTCTTAGCGGCGGCGCTGTTCATTTCTCAGAACGAAATCCGGTTGCTGCTGGTGGTTTTGGGTGTCATCGTCGCTGCCACGCTGACAACGACGCCGTTCTTCATCGTTGCGACGGTCATCGCAACCGTGCCGTTCTTTCGCACACTGCTGGAGGTCATCCAAGAGACCGGCATCTCGCCGACGGATCGCGGCATTGAGGCCGTTGGCGGGATCGGCGTTACGGTCGTCGTGGCGATCGTGTTCCGCTACCTGTTCGACATCACGCAGCGCACGACAGTCACGGCCGAACGGTCGTTCCGCCGTCTGGTCTCGGTAGCGGACATCGGCCGTCAGACCAGCCGCCTAACCGCGCTTGAGACGCTGCTCCAGAATACTGTGAACACGATTCAGGAGCAGTTCGGTTTCTACCACGTTCAGATCTTCCTTGTGGACGGGAAGCGCGAGTTTGCCAATCTCGTCGCCTCAACCGGGAACGCAGGCCGCGAACTGCTCGCGCGCAACCACCGCCTCGGGGTCGGGTCGCAATCGGTTATCGGCCGCGTGACGCTGTCCAACGAATTCGTGCTGATCAACGACACCAGGAACGAGCCGGGGCACGCCTTTAACGCGCTGCTGCCGGAAACACGCGCCGAGTTGGCGCTTCCGATGCAGGTCGCGGGTGACGCAGGCGAACAGCGCGTCATCGGCGCGCTCGACGTGCAGAGCGTGGAGGCTGGCGCCTTCTCCGATACGGACGTGCAGGCGCTTCAGGCGCTCGCCAACCAGCTTGCCGTGACGATCCGCAATGCACAGCTCTTCGCCGCGCAGGAAAGCAGCGTGCGCGAGAATCAGGAGCTGGCCAAGCGCGCGCAGGAGAGCCTCGGCGAGATTCAGCGCCTGAACCGTGAGCTGACGCGCCAAGCATGGGAAGACGCCTTGAGTGCGCAGCCCGAGGTAACGGGTATCCGGATCGTCGGGGACGAAGTGACGTACAACCCCGGTTGGACGCCCGCTATGATCGACGCTTATCACTCCGGTACGGTCGTGACTCGTCGGACGCCTGACGGCGACCTTTTGACTGCCACGCCGATTAAACTACGCGATGCGACGCTCGGTGCCATCGAGATCATTGGCGGCGATAACACTGAAATCGACCTGATCTACGCGATTATCGGGTTTACCGAACGATTGGTCGCCGCGCTCGAGCTGGTGCGGCTAATTGAAGAGGCGCAGGCGACATCCGCGCAGCAGCAGCGGATCAATACCGTCATCTCGCGCTTCCAGGAGGCTGAGACGGTCGACGAACTGCTGCAAATTTCGCTGACCGAATTGGCAGAGACCCTCGCCGCCGACGAGGGCTCGATCCGCGTCGGATTGATGCCGTCCGGGCAGGCGGCGCGGTAGCAGGGCGGAGGACAAGATATGCAGCGTTCATCGACGGGAATTCTTTCATCGCCGGTCGTATTCGAGGACCGTGTCGATCAGCAGCGGATGCGCGGCCTGATTTTCATCGGGTTCGCACTGCTGCTGATCGCGCTGCCGTGGCTGGCCCTCAGCCTGCTTTCGGCGGCGACCGCGCCGGATGCGCCGATGGCCCGTGGCGCCGGGCTGGTGATTTCGTATGTCGCCCCGGTGGCAGCGCTTGTCGTCTACCTTACGGCGCGGCGCGGTCTGATCGGCGTGGCATCGGCGGTATTGGTCGCACTGCTCGGCCTGTTTGCGATGACCGTGATGGGCGGCTCGCTGTCGTTTAGCAGCGTCATCGTGCTGTCGATCCCGATGGTAGCGGCCGGCAGCCTGATGCGCCGTACCGGTATGACCATCACCGGCGCACTGCTGGTGGCGACCGCAATTGTGCTGGCCGTTGCGCAGCGGCAGACGGCCGAAACCGTCGTGATGGATCCGGGCCAATCGGTGCTGCCCGACCTGCTGCTCGTCATGTTCACGCTAATCGTCGACTCGGCGCTTCTGATTGCATTTGCGGGATGGGCGCCGGTTGTCGCCAGTGATGCTCAGCGCGACGTCATCGCGCTCCAGCGCGTTGCCGCGATCGGCGCGTCGCTCGACATCAACGACGAAGACCGCCTGCTCGGTCAGGCTTTGTCTTTTGTGCGCGCGGACATGAAGTTCCCGTTCGCCCAGTTCTACCTGATCGGCACGAGCGGCGGGCTGGACGAGCGCGTTCGACTGGCGGTTGGAAGCGGTCAGCGTATCGAGCGCGCCGGCGTGACTGCCCTGCCTGAAACCAGTGCCGTCCGCGAGGCCGCGACAGGACGGCGCAGCGTGCGTATCGACCGCACCGACACGTTCATCCGGCGCACCCATTTTCTGCCGACTACGGTCTGCGGCGCAGTGCTGCCGATGGTTTATGGCGATACCCTGCTTGGCGTGTTGGACGTACAGCACGAAGCCGTGTCGGAGATCCCCGATTATCAACTGCTGACGCTGCAGACGCTGGCGGACAACATCGCCGCGACGCTGACGACCGTACGCCAATCGCTGTCGCTTAAGACGACCGTGCGCGAACAGCAGGAAACGACTCAATCCCTGCGTGCCCGTTTGGCGGAGCTGACCTCGACCGGCCGGCGCAATCAGCGCGTTGGTCAGCGGCTCGCCGGCTATGATGTGTCGCCCAGCGGCGCGCTGGTTCCGGCCAACGACATGCCGACCGACCTGCGCCCGGTGCTCGAAAGCGCCGAACTTCAGGTCGAACAGCGCGGCGCAAGCCGGATCGTGCGCCTGCCGATCACCCTGCGCGGCGAGACGCTCGGCGTGATGTCATTTTCGCTGCCCGGCAGCAAGCCGCTGAGCGAGCGCCAGCTCGCGACGGCGCGCATTCTTGCCGGCCGTCTGGCGCTCGCGCTCGAGAATAAGCGGCTGATCGAACAGACGCGCGCACAGGCCGAGCGCGAAGCGTTGGCATCCGGCGTGGCCAACCGCCTGATTTCGGCGACCGACGTCGATTCCGTGCTGTCTACGGCGGTCGAGAGCTTCCGAGAAGTACTCGGCGCGGTCAATTCGCGCATCCACGTGCAGCCCTTCCAACAACAAGCGCCGCCGATGCGCGACGAGCCTCCCGCTTCTACCGAGGTGATCCCGTCGCCGCTGTCTGACACCGAACCCGTGGCCGGAGACTAAGCATGCTAGCCGCCCTCAACCCTCGCCAGTGGCCGTACTGGCTCAAGCTCGCGGCGATTCTGCTGGCGTTCATCGTCATCAGCCGCGGCTTAGTGATTAACGCCTTCGAGTCTGCTGCTGAAGCCGAAGCCGAAGGCCGCCTGCGCGACTTCGTGTACGAGGCCGCGATCACGCGTGCGGCGCGTATTGAAGACGCGGTCGAGAACGCGTTCAACACCATCCAGAACGCGTCGTCCACGGCGTATCTGCGCCCGCGCTTGCTGCGTCTGCTCCAGATCACCGGCACGCCGTCCGGTTCGGACATCGTCGCGCGGTCCGAGGCGACTGATCTTCTGCGATTCCGCTTGATCGAGAACGGCTTGTTCGAGTATGTGCGCGTGGTATCGCCGGAGGGTGTAATCGCTGCCAGCGTATACCCGCTCGATACCGAAGCGGCCCAGCGCGAAATCGTCGGCACCGACATTTCACAGTCGCCGGCTTTCCGCGGCGCTATCGACGCCCAAACCCTCGGCGAACCACAGCGCCTTATCGTGTATCGCACCGACGACGACGTAGATCAGGCCGAAATCGTGCAGATGATCGAGATCGATCAAGAGATCGTCGGCTTCCTGATCGGCCGTCTGAACCTCCAGAATACGCTCTTGAACAACCTTGCGGGTGTGACCGACCCCGACGCTGAGACCCAGTTCTCGATCGTCAGCTACTTGGCGACCCGTACCGGCGTCGTGCTGACCGATCCCGGTTCGGTTCAGCAAGCGACCGAGTCCGTGCGCTCGGCCCCGATCAATCTGGCTCTGGCCGGCCAGCGCGGGTTCGCCGAATACCAGATCACCGGCGTCGCGCTGCCGATGCTGGGATACTACCTGTCGATTCCGAACACGGCGCTGGCGTTGATCACCGAGGTCAATACGGGGCGCTTCGATACATCGGTTACCGAAGCGGCGTTCGGCAGCTCGCCGTGGCTGATCCCAATCGTGGCCCTCATCGGCACCGTGATGGTGTATGCCGTATGGCGCGATGGCACCACGATGCTGCGTGAAACCCGCCGCGTCATCTCGTCCGATCTCGACGCGCCGCTGGAAGTCAACGAGCGCGCGCTGCGGCGTGGCGACGCCTTCGGTGCTGCCTTACGCGAAGCGGTAGCCGTTCACCAGCAGACAAAGGACAGCATCCGGGCGCTGAATGAACGTCTTCAGGCGAGCATCCGCGACATCGCGGCGACGCAAGAAGTCGGCCGCTACGCGACCACCCAGCGCGACCAACAGCGCCTGATGGACGAGGTCGTGGCGCTCATCATCAAGGTGTTCCCGAACATCTACCACGCGCAGATCTTCCTCAACGACGAACTGGGCGAAAACGCCGTGCTGCGTGCTTCGACAGGCGACGCGGGCCGCAAGCTCCTCGAACGCGGCCACCGCCTCGGCATTGGCGGGACATCCGTTATCGGCCGAACCACCGGCGAGGGCATGATTACCGCCGTGCTCGACACGGCAGCGTCTGAAGTGCACCGAGTCAACGAACTGCTGCCGAACACCCGCGCCGAGCTTGCTATTCCGCTGCGCCTCGGTGAACGCGTGATCGGCGCGCTCGACGTGCAGAGCACCGTCGCCAACAGCTTCACGCCCGATCAGATCAGTACGCTGCAAGCGATGGCCGACCAGATCGCCGTCTCACTCGAGAACGCGCGTCTGTATCAGGAATCGGTGGCCGCGCTGAACGAAATCGCGCGCACCAACCGTGACAACACCGCCGCCGCTTGGCGCGAGCACCTGTTCTCGGTACGCTCGCGCGAACTGGTGGCTTGGTCGGGGACGCCCACCCGCACCGATACCGAAACGCTGCGTGCGCAGGCCATCAAGACCGGCGTCACTCAGATCGGATCGATCACCAGCAACCGCACCATCCCGCTGGCGGTGCCGATCGCGCTGCGCGGTCAGGTGCTTGGCGCGGTGCTGTGGGAACTGCCGGTGAACGAATTCGGCGACGACAAAGTGCAGCTTGCCGAGGAACTGGTCAGCCGTTTGGCTGTCAGCCTCGACAACGCCCGCCTGTTCGAGGAAAGCCAGCGCGCCGCCGAGCGCGAACGCGTTCTGAACGACATCGCCGCCAAGATCACCGCGCAAAGCGATGTCGAAGCGATTTTGACGACGGCCGTGCGCGAGGTTGGGCAGGCGCTGCAAACACGCAACGTCAGCTTGCGCCTCGGCGTGGAAGGCGCACGCCGGCGTACGCGCAGCAGCGAAATCTTCAAGTTGGGTGGCGCCGGCTACACCAACGGCGTGAATTCGGACGAGTAGAGTACGTTTACGGAGCGTTGACCTATGACGACGACCATCAGGCGGACGCAGGCCGCGCGCAACTCTCTGCTCCGGCGCATTCGCCTCCGCATGCTGCCGATCCTCGGCGTGTTTGTCGCGACCGCCGTCGTAATCGCGTTTGTCGTGCCGCAAATCCGCGAGCGCGAGCGGCTTGCAATCGAACGCGAAGACGCGATGCGCGTGGTGAACCGCGACGTCAACAGCCTGTTGGCACAGGCCGCTACCGACTTGCAGGGTTTGGCGTCGAGCGCGTTTGTGCGCGGCTACAACGAGATCGTCGTTGCAGAGCCGAACCCGGTCGCGCCGAGCGCGCGCCTGCGCCTTGCCCAGCGCGACCTGCTGCGTTCGTTCGGTGACCTGATCACCCGGTCGCCCGACCTGTACCTCGCTGCACGTTATCTTACCCGCACCAACGCGGTGTGGGGTGAGGCGCAAAACCTCGGCGGTCAGGTCACGTTGGTGACACGCTATCGGCAGCGCCTGTCTATGGAGACCGATATCACGTTCAACGCGGTCGCGCAGTCCGCGCAGACCGGCGTCCGTGTCGGCCCTGCCGATACGTTCAACGAATCCGTGAGCCTATACGTCGCCATCGATCAGACGGGCGGTGTGCTGCAACTCGAACTCAGCTTGGCCGCTTTCCAATCGGTGTTGTCGCAAGTCGGCGACAGCACCAGCCCGCTGTTCGAATCCGAACGGCGTGCCGTTCTGGTCAACAACACCAACGACGTTCTCGCGCTGTCCGACCTGTCGATTGACGAGACGGCCACGCGCTTCAACCTCTCGCAGATTCCCGACGCGTTCAACGATACGTGGGTCAGCAACGATCTGTACTCGACCAGTCTGGTCAGCCCGTACCCGGGTGAAGACTTCCCGTGGCGCGTCGCGCTGATCGACAACGGGACCGCCTTGCTGGTCGACGCCAACAACGCGTCGGTCGTCACGGCGGGTATTGTGCTTGCGCTGGGCGTGGCGGCAGTCTTCCTGTTCGACCGGCTTCTGGTCAGCGCGCTGAGGCCGTTCCAGTCCGCCGTGCACTCCGCCGCCGAACGGCTGGCAACCGCCGAGGTCTCGCGTATTTCCGCGACACAGTTGCGCCCGGTGACGGCGACCAATGGCGCGAGCGCCAACGGTACGGGCGACGACGAGCAAATCGATGCCTTGATGGGGGCCATCGAATCGGCGACGTTCCGGATCAATCAACTGAGCGACGAGCTGGACGAGACACTGCGGCGGCGCAATCGCGAAATCGAAATTGCTTCGCGCATTGGCCGCGAGACCGCCGGCTTGATGGACATCGACGAACTGGTGACACGGGCGATTCAGTTCATCAGCGCCGAGTTCAACTTCTACCACACGCAGGTGTTCCTGCTGGACGACGTCTCGCAGAACGCGGTGCTCGCCTACAGTCAGGGCGAGGCCGGCCAACGCATGCTCGAGCAGGGGCACAAGATTCGTTACGGCTCGCCCACGGTCATCGGGCGTACCGTGTCGACCAAGCTCCCGGTGGTCGTCAACGACACGCGCGACCCGCAGGCCGGCCACGGCTTCAACGCCTTGCTGCCGGAGACCCGCGCGGAAATCGGGCTGCCACTGATCGTTGGCAACAAGGTGATCGGTGCGCTGGATATCCAATCCTCACAGGTCAACGCGTTCAGCGAGCAAGACCTGCCGGTGTACGGGCTGTTGGCCGACCAGTTGGCCGTCGCGATCAACAAGGCGCAGCTCATCCAGCAGACGCAGGAGCGCGTCGAGCAGATCAACGCGCTGAACCGCCAGTTGACGCGTGACGCGTGGGAATCGTTCGAAGACCCGCTCTCGACCGAATACCACTACCAGTACGACCTGATGAAGGTCGAGGAAGTCGACGAAGAGCCGCAGGACGGCGAGATCGGCATCAGCGTCCCGATCCGCGTACGTGGCGAGGTGATCGGCGAACTGCGCGCTCAGCCTGACGTCGAAGAGCCGCTGACCGATGCGCACGAAACCGTGCTGCGGGCCGTGGCCGACCGCGTTGCGCTGGCTGTCGAAAACGCGCGCTTGTTCACCGAATCGCAAAATAACCTGTCCGAGACGCGTACGCTCTATACCCTTAGCCGCAGCCTCAGTGAAGCCGATGTGCTGCCCGGCGTGGTCGATGCCGTGCACTCGACCGCCATCCCTGACGCACATCGCAGCCAAATCTGGATCTTCGCCGATCCCGTGAGCGACGACGAAGTGCCCGAGACTGCTGTCATCCGTGCCGACCGCTACAGCCCGTCGGCGCGTACCGCAAGCCGCCGCCCGAACCCGATGGACGACAGCGAGATCCGCTTTGAGGACGTGCCGTTTCTGCGCAATCTCAACCGGCAGGAAGCGTTGTTCCTCGAGGACGTGGAAACCGACGACCGGATGGACGAAGCCACCCGCACGCTGTTCAAGCAATTGGCCTGCGGGTCGGCCCTCGTGCTCCCGCTGACCGTCCGCGACGAGTGGTTCGGAATCGCGGTGTTCGGCTTCCCGCTGCCGCGCGTGTTCAGTGTGCGCGAGACGCGTCTGTATCCGGCGCTGATCGACCCGGTCAGCATCGCCTGCGACAACCTGCTGCTGCTTGAGCGCAACGAACTGACCAGCGCCCGCAACGAAAGCCTTTACGCTGCCAGCCGCATCATCAACACTGCCCGCGACTTCAGCGATCTGATCAGCGCCGCGCTGGCGACCACCACCGATTTGAAGGTCAACTTCAGCCTCGCGCTGTTGGAAGGCGAATTGGACGAGACCGGCTGGCCGGTCATGCAGCGTGTCGTGGCCTACAGCGAAAACCTCGCTGTACAGCAGGTCAACTTCCGCCATCGTATTCGCATCGCGCCGGAATCTCCGATGCGCAGCCGCGAACCGGAACTACTGCTGGACGACCGCGGCACTTCGCCGGTGCTGTCGCAGCGTGTCCCGTGGCTGCCCGATCCGCAGGCTGTGCGCTTTGTCGCGATCTATCCGCTGTTCAGCGGCGCGACGCCGATCGCGCTCTTCTACATCACGTCCAGCGAGCCGCGCCAATTCTCGCCGGAAGACGGGGTCGTCTACCGCGCCATTACCGGCCAGATGTCGACACAGCTTGAAAACCGCCGCCTGCTGGAAAGCACCGAGCAGGCGCTGGACGAAACCCGCCGCTTGTACATCGCCACCCGCGCCATTTCGAGCGCCCAGACAGCCGACGACATTTTCAGCGCAACAGTCGATCACCTCTCACGCCCGCTGCTGGCTGTCGAAGCCGAGGGCGCGCAGGATTTGCGCATCATGATCTGGCTGGCGCAGCCTGACCCGCGCCAAGACGCGCCGTTTCTGGAACTCGCCCACGAGTGGGCGGTCGATGGTTCCGAGTCGCGCATCACCGAAGGGGGCGAGCGCCGCACCTTTGGCCGCGACGAGCTGCCGATTGCCAGTCTACTGCAAGACGCCGTCGGCGCTGTGACGCTCAACGTGTCGGACGCGATTGACGAGACTGATCCCGCCGCAAAAGTGGCCGACGTACTGCACAGCAACGGCGCCGGTTTCGCGGTCATCGTTCCGGTTGAGTCGCACGGGTACTGGTTTGGCGCGCTGGTGGCGCACAGCAACCGTCCCGAGGGACTGACCGACCGCTACGCCAACTTCATGCAAACGACCGCCGGTCAGTTGGGCTTGGCGCTAGAAAATAAACTGCTGTTCGAGAATGCCCGCCTCGAAGCACAGCGCGCGTTCGCGTTGGCCGAGGCCGCGCAGCTTGCCAACCAGATCGGTGTCGATTTCGAGCAGTCGATCGACGAGGTGCTTCGCCGTGTAGCCGAAGCCGCCGAATTGGACCGCTGGCATCTGGCGATCTACAACCCGCGTAACGACCTGCTAGAGACGATCAGCGCCAACCTGCCGGGTTACGAACAGTCGACCGTCAACCGCTTGCACACGACCGATGCCCACCCGCTGACGTCGACGCTGCGCATGACCGAGCCGCTTATCATCAACGATCCTCGGTCGCTGCCACAGACCTATCGCCCGGTATACGGCAAGTCCATCGCGACCCCGATTCGGGTCGGCGATCAAGCCATCGGCGCATTGATCGTGGGCCGCGCCGCCGAGAGCGCCAACCTCGACGAGGCCGACGCCCGACTGGTGAGCACGCTGGCTTCGCAGATCGCGGTGGCGCTCGAAAACCAGCGCCTGTTCCTGCAAGCGCAGTCCGAGCAGAAGACGCTCTCGTCCACGCTCGCTACGCTGCCCGCCGGCGTCGTCGTGCTCGACGCGCGCAACCTGCTGCCGATCATCACCAACGAACGTGCGCGCGAGCTGCTCGGCGACCGCGTCGACAAGCCGTTCTCCATCGAGAACTACCAACTGATCCGCAGCGACACGTTCGAACCGTACCCGGAAGACCAGCTGTGCGTATACGCCACGCAAGCGACGCAAGAGCCAGCCTCGAACGACGATGTCGCGGTGCGCACGCCTTACGGCGAGGTCGACCTGCTGATCAGCGCAGCGCCGGTTGCCAACGTCGCCGGCGCAACCAACGCCATCGTGTTGACGTTCAGCGACATCTCCGGCTTGCGCGTGCTCGAACGCTCGCTGCAAGACGTGCTGAACGAAACGGTGACGATCTATGGCGCGCAGAGCCGCTTGGCGCAGGCCGAGCAGCTCGACGAGGCGCTCGACGTGTTGAACTTCGAATTGCAGAACCTCGGCTTTGACGAGTCGTACATCCTCCTGCGCGACCTGGTGACCGGCCAACTTAGCGAAGCGCGCGGCAGCGTGACTCCTCTGGAGAGCGCAGGCGCGCTGATCAACGTGCTGAGCAACGACGAAGTGCGCTACTTCGATCATGTCAAGCCGGAAGTCGTCGGCGAGCAGGCCGAGACCGAATTGAACCGGATCGGCGTCCAATCGTTGATGACGGTGCCGCTGCGCTCGTCCATCAGCGACATCCCCGTCGGGTGGCTGGTGCTCGGTTCGCGCAAGCCCGTCGGCTTCGATGACGACGCCCAGCGCCTGCTGTCGCAGATCGGCGAGGTCGCCTCAACCGCGATCGATAACCGCCTGCTGTTCCAACAGACCGAGATGGCGCTGCAAGAAAGCGCGCTGCTGTATCAGGCATCACGCGCGCTGAGCAACGCGACCAATGCCGCGGACGTGTTGAATGCGCTGGTCGCCACGTTGTTGTCGGATGATCTGACGCATGCGTTCGTCGCGCAGCTCAACGGCGTGTCATGGGACAACCCGAACGCCGCCATCACCATCACGGCCGAGTGGACGCGCGACGAAACGCCGATCATGCGCGGTGTCACGTTCAAGCGCGAGGACTTCCCCGGGTGGGAAGCCCTGCGGCAGCCCGAGTTGGTCAGCATCAACGACATCCACTCGGCTGGTGCGCAGGAACTGCTCGCGCAGCTCGGCATCAGCCCGGAAGTCGGCATGGTGTTGAACGCTCGCTCGTTCTCGGTCATCCCGCTGCGCGTGGCGTCGCGCTCGCTCGGTGCCATCTGGATTTCGAGCCAAGAGCCGCACGCGACCACCGAAAGCGAGCGGCGTATCCTTCAGTCGTTCGGTGAGCAGGCCTCGCTCTCGCTGGATGCGGCGCTGCTGCTCGATCAGACCAACCGGCGCGCCCGCCAGCTCGAAACGTCCGCGCAGGTGTCCAACGCTGCCGGTCAGATCCTCGAGCTTGACCAACTGCTGCCGCAGATCGTCGATCTGGTGCGCAGCAGCTTCAACTACGACCATGCGCAAATCTTCCTGATGGACGACCGCGACGAGTATGCGGTGCTGCGCGCATCGACCGGCGAAGCAGGCGAGAGAATGCTCGCCGCCCGTCACCGGTTGGCCAAAGGCTCGACCTCGGTGATCGGTCAGGTGACCGCCACAGGCCGTCCGGTGATCGCGCAGGACACGTCCGCACAGGGCGTGGTGCACGCGCCCAACAGCTTCCTGCCGCTGACACGCTCCGAGATGGCGCTGCCGCTGATCCTGAAAGGGCGGGTGATCGGCGCGCTCGACGTGCAGTCGAACCTATCGAACGCGTTCACCCAAGACGACATCACCGCGCTAACGACATTGGCCGCGCAGATCTCGGTTGCCATCGACAATGCCAACCTGTACGAAGCGGCGCAGGATCAAGCCGACCGCATGGGTCTCTTGTTCCAGGTGACGTCTGCCGCCGCCGCCGCGCCGACCGTCCGCGAGGCGCTGCAGAGCGCGGCGGATACGCTGTACGAATCGTTCAACGCGCGCGCGATCGGCGTGTACGTCAAGCGCGTGTATCAGGATCATACGGGCGCTACCCGCGAAGCCCTCGAGGTCGAGGCCGTGGCTGGCTTCGGGATCGAGAACGACGAGGTGATGTCGGTGCGGATCGGCAGCTTGCCCGACGACGCGCTGCTGCGCGCCGCCGAAAAGCAGACCGTGTCGGTGTTCAACAACCTTGACCGCGTTCCGACCTACCGCCGCATGTCGCCGGGGTCGCGCTCGGCGGCGATCGTGCCGCTCGTCGGCGCTGGCGAACTGCTCGGCGTGATCGTGGTCGAGGGCAACGAGACCAACGAGTTCCCGCGCGAAGTCGTTCAGCTTCTACAAACGCTGTCGAGTTCGCTGACCGCAGTCGTGCAGACCAACCAGCTGCTTGAACGGCTT
Organism: Candidatus Flexicrinis affinis; assembly: GCA_016716525.1. Taxonomy (NCBI): domain Bacteria; kingdom Bacillati; phylum Chloroflexota; class Anaerolineae; order Aggregatilineales; family Candidatus Flexifilaceae; genus Candidatus Flexicrinis; species Candidatus Flexicrinis affinis. The sequence continues at coordinate 143,263 of JADJWE010000006.1, read as the reverse complement.
ACCCATGCCAACGACGAACTGCGCGAGATGGACCGTCTCAAGAGCGATTTCCTCGCCAATATGTCGCACGAGCTGCGCACGCCGTTGAACTCGATCATCGGGTTCAGCCGCATGATGCTCAAGGGCATGTCCGGCCCGCTCAGCGAGATGCAGGAGACCGACCTTAACACGATCTTCAGCTCTGGCCAGCATCTGCTCACGGTCATCAACGACATCCTCGATCAGGCCAAGATTACCGCCGGCAAGATGACGGTGAACGTCGAGGAGTTCGACCTCAAGCCGGAAATTGAGGCGGTGCGGTCGATCGCCGTCGGCCTGATCAAGGATAAGCCCATCGAGCTGCGCCTCGACGTGGCCAACAACCTGCCGAACGTATACGGTGACAAGACGCGCGTGCGACAGGTGCTCTTAAACCTCGTCTCGAACGCGGCCAAGTTCACGCGGCAGGGCGAGGTGACGATCCAAGCCTATCCGATCACCGCGGACGGCAAAGCGTTTGCGCGTATCGACGTCATCGACACCGGTATCGGTATCTCTGACGACGACATGGCGCTGCTGTTCGAACCGTTCCGTCAGGTCGACTCGTCCCTGACGCGCACTGCCGGCGGTACCGGCCTCGGCCTGCCGATCGCCAAGTCGCTGATGGAGCTGATGGGCGGCACGCTGACGGTCGAGAGCGAGGTCAATGTCGGGTCGACGTTCAGCGTGACCATCCCGACCGAGATGATCGTCACCGAGGAAGAGCCGCTCGAGCCGGTCGTCCCCAAGACGCTGCCGCGCCGCACAGGCAACACCGGAATGCTCGTCCCGCCAATGCCTGTCGAGGTCAAGCGCCAGCTTGTGCTGATCGAGGACAACCCGGACATGGTCGACCAGTTCCGGCGTTCGCTGCAGCGCGAGGGCTGGGAAGTGATCGTGTGTGCGTCGCCGCTCGAAGCCAGCGCGGTCGTGCCGGCCATGCAGCCCACGCTCATCCTGATGGACGTCAACTTCGAGAACGGCGCAGGCTGGGAACTGCTCGAGGAATTCACGTCCCGCGACGACACGCGCGACATTCCGCTGATCGTCACGACGTTGAGCGAAGATCGCGACCGCGCGCTGGACAAGGGCGCATTCGCCTTCTTGCAGCGGCCGTTCTCGCCCGACATCCTGATGGAAGCCGTCCACCGTGCGGAGAAAGCCGCCAACATCCCGCGCGTCCTGCTGATCGACGATCAGGACGACGCGCTGCGCTTGCTTGGCGAACTGCTGCGCGAACACGGCACATTCAAAGTGTACACCGCCAGCAGCGGTATTGAAGGGCTGCAGCAGGTGGCGATCCGCCGGCCAAACCTGATTGTGCTCGACCTGCGTATGCCGGAGATGGACGGGTTTGCCGTGCTGCGCGAGCTGCGCGAGAATCCGGAGACGCAAAACATCCCGGTCATGGTCGTCACCAGCGATACCACCCTCGGCGACGAAGAGCGCGAACAGTTGGCGCAAGTGCGTATCGTGCCCAAGGCGGAAATCTCGCAGTCTGAGTACGAGACGTTCATCAGGGGCGTTACCGACAAGATCAACCGCGTCAACTAGACGCACGCCACATGCAGTTCTATTGCCGCCCCTGTTCCGAAACGATCCGGAGCGGGGGCGGTTGCGTGAGGGCTGTTTTTCCAAAGGGCTTTCGCCCTCTAGACTCCCTTATCTGCGGTATTGGACCGCACGCGGTCCAATACCGCGAGTTAAGAGAGCAACGCGGCGCAGGACAGACTCCTGCCGAATCATCGAAGTAGGGAGCGAGTATGAGCGCGATCGAAGACATTCGAACATTCCTGGCCGAGAAACAGGGCGGGCACGAGGTATGGTCGGGTTTCGCCAACTACACCGGATCGCAGCGGCAGTCGCTGGGCTTGAAAGCGGACGAACTGCACGCGTTTGTGGCGCAGTTGGTCCGCGCGTACGGCAAGCAGATGACGGGCGCGGAATGGCTCGACCTGCTTGATACGCTGTACGATGGCCAGACTTTTGAGGAGGCCGCGCTGGCCGGACTGCTGTTGGGCCGCCTACACGCCGTGCGGCGTGCGCTGCCGCTCGACCGGTTCGATCGCTGGCTGGGCACGCTGCAGGGTTGGGCTGAGGTCGATACGACGTGCCAGAACAACTTCAAGCCGTCCGATCTGCTCGACCGCTGGGATGAATGGGACGCATTCCTGCGCGCGCTGTCGGTGGATGCCAACATCAACAAGCGGCGCGCGAGCCTCGTCCTGCTGGTGACGCCGGTGCGTACAAGCGACGACCCGCGCCTGATCGCGCTGGCCCTCGAATTGGCCGAGCATCACGCGCCGGAACGCGACAAGCTGATCGTCAAAGCGGTGAGCTGGGTGCTGCGCTCGGCGATCAAGCATCACCGTGAGGAGGTGGCCTCCTTCCTTGACGCACACGGCGAATCGCTGGCGAAGCTGGTCGTGCGCGAAGTTCGGGGAAAGCTGGATACCGGCAAGAAGGGGTAGGCGAGACTATCCGCCCGTTGGCTTGATAGCAACCAAGCGGGCGAATACACCTTCGGTGCTGTGCAGCACGATCTTCCACTTGGGGAAGGCGTCCGCTAGCTCGTCACCCTGCACGCAGAAGTCCGGGTTCATGTTCGGGCGCTCGTCGAGGATGTGCAGCGAGAACGCCTCGTAGATCAGCCGTCCGCCGGGGTTGACCGACCGGCCGATCGCCGGCAGAAGCCGCCGGTTGAAGAAGCGGAACACACTCACGATGTCGTACGTCTGCGCTGGCAGATGCATGGTGTCGAGGTCGACATCCAGCAGGTTGACACGGCGCAGTCCGCGGCGGGTCATCTCCTCACGGGCGCTGTCCAGCGCCACGCGGCTGATATCCATGATGTCGACGACGTAACCCTGTTCGGCGAGCCAAAGCCCGTTCTGACCGCGGCCGCCGGCAAGGTCGAGCGCGCGCGCATCCACGGCGGCGGCAGGCGGCGTGTAGTCCATCAGCAGCAGGTCGGGCCGCGGGAACGGCGAGTTGACAAGGTCGAGGTAGCGCTTGTTCCATGTGGCGCGGTCGCGTGCGCTCACGGGTGGTCTAGCCTTTCCAGCCGTAGTACACCGGAGTGTAGTCGAGGGCATTTGGCGCAGCAGCAGTCGCCTCGGAGTCGCCGGGATACAGGGTTGCTCCCGGTCGACGTTCCAGCCGCTTGAACACGCGATAAGCTGTCGACAGCGTGGCATAGTCGGGCAAGACACGGTCGCCGACCGCGCAGGCGATCAAAACGTCGCGCAGCCAGCGCCCCGCGCCGGCCTCCCAATCGACGGTGACGAGCGCGCTTTGTGCGTCGGCGCGGTTGTCGCCGCCCATACCGGCGGTCATGGTGTGCATCAGGCGCTCCACCTGCCGCGACCCCAGCCCGCTGCCCATCGCGCGCACATCGGGTGGCAGCGCCGCGCTGCTCACCCCGCCGAATGCACTTCCGCTTCCGGTAACGGGCGCGGCCAGCAAGGCGTTTACCCGGGCGCGGTCGAATGCACCGGGCAAGCTGCCGGCCAAGTCCACCGCCTCCCCGTTTCGATACGCGGCGACGTGCGGCACGAGCTCGGCATCGATGGTGGCATGTATCGTCAGACCATGATGCGACGCCGCACCAACTACCGGGTCGAGATCGCTGTCGGGCGCAGAGGCAAGCCGAAGCCAACCCTCTTGTACGGGCGCGGCCAGCAGTTTCACCGCACGGGCAAAAGCGGGGGCAGGCATCAGTCCGAACGGATCGTAGGCACGGCCCCCGGCGGCGTCCAATGCGGCGGTGACATCCGCCAATACGACATCGCGGCTGGTCGAGCCAACCGCGATGTACAGACTTACGAAGTGAGCGCGTTCACTCATCGCACGGGGACGTTGTTGAGGTCGCCCTGCGTGATCTTCGTGAACGGCGAATACACCCAGCCGATGGTGCCCTTCCACGCGACCTGATACCAGAATCCGTCGCCCGTGCGGCCGACGACCGGCAGGAAGCCGCCCCAAGTTACGCGGCCGATCTGCGTTCCGGCGACGCTTGGGACATCGCGCAGCACCAGCGTCGCGGTGGACTGTGCGACGACACCCGTATCCGGGAAGCCACCGGGGACGCCGAGCGTGCCGAACGGACTGGTGATCGGCGGGCTGAACTCGTTGCCGTTGACGAACAGGTAGTAGCCGTACGACCAGCCCTGATACCCGCCAAGCTGAAGCAGGAACCAGCGCGCGTCGGCGTCACGGCCAAGCACCTGATACGTCTCGCCGCGCAGAATCTGGCCGAGCTTGCGGCCGCCGGTGGTGGGGGCGTCGCGCACGTTCAGCACCGAGGCGCGGATGACCGTCGCCGTCAGCGCGCCCGGCGGGATGGCCGGAAGCGGCGTACGCGATGCGGTTAGCGTGACGGTCGGCGTAAAGGCGAAACCCGGGGTTTGCAGCCCACCGCCACCGCCGACCAACTGGTAGTAGAAGTTAATGCTGGCGTTGCCGGTGAAGGCCCGGAACTCGACGGTCATCGTGGCCGGGCCGGCGTTGAGCGCGACCGTCCCGCTGACGACCTGCGCCGTGCCGATGTCCTGCCCGGTGAAGGGGATGATCACAATGCCGTTCACGGTCACGCGGACGTCGTCTTCGCGCAGCACGGTGAACTGATAGGTGCCGGCGGTTTGGATCTGCTGTGTGCCGCTCCAGCGGATCGAGAAATTGTCGACCGGGAGCGTCACCTGCCCGTTGGTGGGCGAACCGGCACCGAAGTTGAAGTTCAACACCTGATCGACCTTCGTGAACGCGGCCGGCGGCGTGAAGTTGGCGTCGTTAAAGTACTCGCCCGTCCAGTTGCTACCCGTAAACGCCTGCGCTTGCACGGGAGTCGACACAAGGCTGACTGCGCCGAATACCACCACCGCCATCGCAAACAAGATGAGCCGCTTCACCATGACGACTCCCTCCGTCTCTTATGTATGAGAGCTTGTGTTTCATTATAGCGTCTCGGACGGGCGCGCGCATTGCGGTTCTCAACGATTAGGACGATGGTAGGGGAATCGTCACCTCGAATTCCGTCACGGTGTCGTCCGCGCCAGCCTGCCCGATCACCACCTGCAGAAGCCACGTCCCCGCGCGATCGAACAGCGCCTCCGGCACGACGTACGCGCCGTCGTCGAGCGGTTCGGCGTCGAACGTGAGGTCAGTCCCGCCGCCGTCGGGGGGCACTGCCCGTATTTGTACGTGGGCCGCGTCGGAGAGCGCACGGTTGTCGTCGCTGAGCACGAACGGCGACACGATGATCTCATTGGCCCCGACACGACCCGGCAGCACCTCGATGTGCACCATCACATCGCCGGCGATCTCCATGCCGAAGTACGGCGCGCCGTCGGTCACCGCGTTGGCTTCGTCCGCCTGCGCACGAAGCTGCGCTACGTCGATCGCCGGCAGTCCCGATGCCATCACCGCCGACACGACGAACAGCGCCGCCGCCAGAATCAACTCCCCGCCGACCGTCAGCCGCAGCGTCGGCGACCACGATTCGATCCCACGCTTGAGCCTCGGCTCGACGATCAGCAAATTGAACCCTGCCAGCGCGAACATCGCGACGAACAGAACGCCCTTGACCACGGCCGCCCGTCCATACACCGTTGCGGTCAGCAGGTCGCCGTCGGTGATCTGTTGGAGCGCGGCGAACAACCCGCCGATCGCCAGCAGCATGACCAGCAGGCGCGCGATGTTCGAGAAGCGGCTGACAGCCTTCGAGAGCGGCTTGGCGGCAGGGAAATCCGGCGCGGGCAGCAGCACCACGATCCACGCCGCCAGCCCGCCGACCCACAGGGCCGCGCCCGCGCGGTGGACCATGTCGTTCAACACGGCATCGCCGCTGCCCAAGGCACGGGCGTGGCTGATCAGGCTTGGCAGCACGGCCAGCCCCAACCCGATCAGGCTGAGCGCGCCCCAATGCAAGGGCTTTCCCTGCCGGATCGCCAGCGCTACGCCGAGAACCGCCCACAGCCCGGCGCGCATCAGCCAGACTGCGCCATACCCTGACCCGCCGATGACTCCGAATGCAGTGCCATCCCACAGGTTCGCCGGGAACGGCGATCCAGCGATCACCGATGCGTTGGCGGATAACCCGGCGACCAGCCCCGCGCCGCCGAGCACCCACCCGGCGACGCCCGCGCGGCGCAAGCGGCTGTCCCGCACCGGGAGTCCCTGCACAAGGCCCGGTCGCCACACAAGCGTTGCGAACGCCGCGACGCCCAACGTCAGCGCGGCGCCCGCCATATCCAGCCAGCGGCCGATCACGTTCAGTGGCGGCACGGACTCGTCAATGGTGATGCGCACGGCCGATCCTGCCGCCATGCCGATCCCGAACGTGTAGCGCCCGGTCGACTCGTGGCCGTCGGCTGCGCTGACGACCCGCCACGCGACCGTATACACATCGTCCGGTAGGTTGCCGGCGAGTGGCAGCTCGAGCGTGAACGGATCATCTTGCGCAAGCTGGCCGCCTGCCGCGACTTCCTCACCGGCGAGGTTACGCACGTGAATGTCGCTGTAGGCCGGTTCGAGCGGCTCGCTGAAGGTCAGGCGAATGGCGCCCGGCGCGGCGTTCATGCGGGAGTTGGCGCTGGGGTTTGCGCTCACCAGATTGGCGTGGGCGAAGGCTGGCGCGGCCCACACCGCCAGCGCAATGATCAGTACGGCCAGCACGCTCGTGCGCCGCAGGGCAAGTCGGGTCATGTACACCGGTCTCCACAAACGGGCGTTTCACGCGCCTAGTACGCTGGTACGCCCCGCCTCATCTCATGTGACCGGCATTGTACCGCGCTCACCTTAGCCGCGGCGAAATGAAGCGCTGAGCGAAAGGTGGCAGGCAGTCGAATGCGGCTGCGCACCACGCCATCATGCCCGGCGAATGGTGTCACGTTAATGGTAGGTCAAGACGGTTCACGCATAAGTTGCCACCGTTTAGGCAGGTGTGTATAATCCCCGTGATTGTGTCCGTTTGCACGGATCATAGTTTTGTGCGCATAGCGCACGGCGCGCGGGACGCGCGGCCGAAGCAGCAATCGTCTCCCACTACTAAAGACAGGGTTGTTGGCGTGGCAGCAGCCGAAGTACACACACAGGGATCGAGCATGACCGACGAGATGGAAAAGCCGATGGATGCGCCGAACGGCGAGCCTGCGGATGTAAAACCGCAGGAGGAGGCGGATTCTGCCGCCTCCGCGCAGCCACCGCTTCCACAACAAGATGAGCCCGCCGCCGCTGTCGAAGAGACCGAGTCGTCCGAGCCTGCTGCTGAAGAAGCCGCCGCCGAAGCGCCTTCTGAATCCGCGCCCGAGTCGTCCGAAACACCCGAGCCTGCCCCTGCAGAGCCGGTGACCGAAGCACCCGCAGCACCCGAGTCTGCCCCTGCAGAACCGGTGGCCGAAGCACCCGCGGCGCCCGAGCCGGCCCCTGCCGAACCGGCAGCCGCGGCCCAGCCCGCGCCGGAAGCAAAGCCCGAACGTCCGCCCAGCCGCTTCAACCGTGGCGATCTGGTGCCCGGCGTGCTGGCTTCCAAGTCGCCGCTGATGATCACGTTCGACTTGGGTGAAGGCACGACCGGCGAGATCATGAGCCGCGAGCTGGAGCGTATGTCTCCGCAGCAGTTGCAGGAGCTCGAAGAAGGCAAGTCGTACACCGTCTTCATCGTCAACCCGATGAACCACGAAGGCAAGACGCTCGTCTCGCTCAGCCGCGCCGAAGAGGAAATCGACTGGCGTCAGGCGGAGGAATACCGCGGCGAGCAGAAGGTCTTCGATGGCACCGTGGCCGGCTTCAACAAGGGCGGTCTGATCGTGCGCTTCGGGCGCTTGCGCGGGTTTGTGCCGCTCAGCCAAATGAGCGACGAACGCCGCCGCGCCGTGCAGGCGTCGACCCCGGATCAGTACGACTCGATGGTCAATCAGTCGATCAACTGCAAAGTCATGGAAGTTGACCAGAAACAGAACCGGCTGATCCTCTCCGAGCGGATGGCGAATCGCGAGAGCCGCGAGAAGCGCAAGGAAGAGCTCATTTCCAAGCTCAACGTCGGCCAGTTGATGAATGGGCGCGTCGTCAGCCTCGAGGACTTCGGCGCGTTCGTCGACATCGGTGGGGCCGAGGGGCTAGTGCACTTGACCGAACTAAGCTGGAAGCATGTCACGCACCCGCGCGATGTGCTGAAGGTCGGCCAAGAGGTGCGCGTCGAGGTGATCAGCGTCGACCGCGAGCGCAAGCGTATCGGCTTGAGCATCAAGCGCACCGAGGCCGACCCGTGGGACGAAATCGCCACGGCGTACACGCAGGGCCAGCTTGTGCGCGCCCGAGTGACGAAGCTGACCAAGTTCGGCGCGTTCGCCCGGCTGGTCGACAACAACGAGATCGAGGGCTTGATCCACATCAGCGAGCTGTCCGACAGCCGCGTGAATCACCCGAAGGATGTCGTCAACGAAGGCGACGAGGTCACCCTGCGCGTGATCAAGGTCGACGTGCGCAATCGCCGTTTGGGCCTGAGCCTCAAGCGCGTCAACAGCGCCGAGTATCTCGACCTCGACCTCGGCCGCGACTGGGGCGACGAGCATTAGTCGCTAACTCTACGTATCGGATACGAACGGCTCCGGGGGACAGTCCTCCGGGGCCGTTTTGTTTACACTGGAGTGTGACGTTAGCACGGAGGCTTGACGATGAGACGACTGGCAGCCGCGGCCTGTCTGGTCCTGATGGCGACCGGCGTTTTTGCACAGGACGAGATGCCGCCGTACATCTACTACCCGACTGACGACGGTTACGTTATCGAGCGCGCCGATGGGACCGACAGCCGCATCATCACGGCCGAACTTGGCCCAGACGTCAGTGCGTTTGGCGGGACGTGGTCGGCGTCGGGACGCTGGCTGATGGGGGGGACGCGCGATAGCAGCACGTGTGGGATGTCTGCGGGTCCAAACGGGCTCGTCCTCGCCGGGCCGGAGGGCGGCGCGTCATGGACCTTTTCGCAGGCCCAGTTCGCGTGGTCGCCGGTGGTCGACCGCGTATTGATCCTCACTGCCGGCGCACCACCGGGCGGCCACCAGTGGCTCGTGATCGATCCGAGCACGCCGGATCAGCCGCTGGCAGCCGGCGAACTGACGTGGACCTTTGCTTCCATGCGGGTGCAGTGGATCGGCGAGACCGCGCTCATCGTCTCGACCGCCGAGCAGCAATCGCGATTCACGATCATCGGGCCGGACTTGCACGTTCGCGAAGCCGCATACGACTTCCCGGTGGTTGCGCTGCTGCCTGAGGGGCGGGCACTGATCGCCAATTCGGACCGCGGCGGGATCGTCGTCGAGCAGCTTGATCTGCCTGACGGGCCGCTGGGAGAACGGTCCGGCGCACCGCCGCTGCCGTTCACATGGGTGCAGGACAACGAGCGCTGGCTATACGCCGACGCGCTCTACAGCCACCCGCTCGACTGGGACTTCTTGCAAGTACTCGGCGACGGACGGTTCCTGTTTCGCACGCCGGAAGGCCTCACGATTCGCGACGACAACACCGGTGCGGTCGAACCGATCGCCTGGGACTTCGAGGCGTACTCGACGCCGCAAATCTCGCCTGACGAACGGCTGATTGCGCACATTTACGACGGCCCGGTGATTGTGGATCGGACGACCGGCGAGGCGACCTACGTGCCGCCCACGACCCTGAGCTTCATGGGCAACCTTGGCGGGCGGGTCGAATGGCACCCGACGCAGAACTGGCTCATCAGCGTCGAGGATGGCCCGGCCTACTGCGCCAGCACTTCCTTCACGCAGGTGACCGACGGCACGTACCGGCGCGAGATCGAGGCGTGCGGCTCACGGGCCGGATGTGTGCAATGGCTGCCGGAGCACGTCGATCCGTCGCAGTTCCCGCCGTACGAACGGCCCTCCGAGCCGCGCCCGTACGCCGTCTTGAACGCCGGCGACTGGGTGCACTCGGTCGTCTGGAGCGCGGACGGCGCCACCCTGTTCACTTACGGTTCGCCTGAGCCGATCGTTGCTTTCGACGTCAGCACGCGTGAGATCGACCCGTCGGTGGACTTTCCGCATCCGCCAGACCGGATCAACGGTGCGTTTCAGGATCACGCGCTGTTGGCGGAGAGTGCGAACTACGCGGCGACGCTGGCCGGGTTGTTCGACAAGCGCACCGGGCAGGTCGTCTTGACGTATGCGGACGACATCTGGGTCGCCGGGGGTCGCTTCGAAATCGGCGGGGATGAACGTTTCATGATCAGTGCCGGGATGACACAACCGCTGCAGGTATGGTCGCTCGAGGAGATGCGTCTAGTCTACGAAGGCCAGACGACAACCGCCGCCGCGCTCAGCTCGGACGGCGGAACCGTCGCCGTGGCTGCGGGGTGGGAGGTGCGCTTGTACGACCTGTCCGCGCTGGTCGACTGATGCGTATAAAGCGGTGCGCGATTCACCTACCCGAATTGGTAGGGGTTTCGGCGCATTGTGACGGGTGACACTGATTCTAAGTCACTTCTGACGCGACATCGCGACCGATTGCGGTATAATTCTCCTACCACGCCGGCGGATGATGCATTTGTGTCGCCGCCATGCGGGGTCAATGTCAACACACGAAATGCGGCGGAGGTCTTTGCCGTGGCCAACAAGGGTATGGAGCGTTTTACGCAGCGCGCCCGGCGGGTGCTGGGGCTGGCGCAGGAGGAGGCCGAGCGCCTCAACCATGCGCATATCGGCACCGAGCATCTGCTGCTTGGGCTGCTGCGCGAAGAAGGCGGCGTTGCGGGGCGCGTACTGCGCGAACTCGGACTCGATCCGCGCCGTGTCGAAGATCTGGTCGTCAAGATGAAGAAACCGGAATCGCCTAAGCGCTCCGGCAACTTCGACCTGACCGCCGGCACCAAGCGCGTGATGGAACTGGCCATCGACGAAGCGCGCCGTATGGGCCACCACTATATCGGCACCGAACACCTGCTGCTGGCGCTCGTGCGTCAGCCGGAGGGCACCGCGATCGAGGTGCTGCGCCGGCTTGGCATTACGCCGGAAGAGGTGCGCCGCCAGACTAACAACGTGCTGCGCGACAGCCCGGTTCAGCCGCCGCAGGCGAACGAGCCGCAGGAACCGACGTCTCCGACACCGCGCCGTCCGGTAGGTTCGTCGGGGTCGGCCGCGTCGCGCCGCAGCAGCGAAAACAAGACGCCGATGGTCGATCAACTGGCGACCGATCTGACCGAACTGGCCCGCGAGGGCAAGCTCGATCCGGTTGTCGGCCGCGAGACCGAAATCGAGCGCGTCATTCAGGTGCTCAGCCGCCGCCGCAAGAACAATCCGGCGCTGATCGGTGAGCCGGGCGTCGGCAAGACGGCCATCGTCGAGGGGCTCGCCCAGCGCATCGTCGCCGGGGACACGCCGCGCCCGCTGCTCGGGAAGCGCGTGCTCCAATTGGATGTCGGGTCGCTGGTGGCCGGTACGATGTACCGCGGGCAGTTCGAGGAACGCCTCAAGCGCGTGATCGAAGAACTGAAGTCGTCGGACAGCATCCTATTCATCGACGAGGTGCACATGCTCGTCGGCGCAGGGTCGGCCGGCAGCAGTGTCGACGCCGCCAACATCCTCAAGCCGGCGCTGGCACGTGGCGAACTGCAGTGCATCGGAGCGACCACGCTGGACGAGTACCGTAAGCACATCGAGAGCGACGCCGCCCTCGAGCGCCGCTTCCAGCAGATTCTGGTTGCCGAACCGTCGATCGAAGAGACGGTCGAGATTCTGCAAGGCATCAAGGAACCGTATCAGCAGCACCACAGCGTCGAGATCACCGACGAGGCGATCGAATCGGCAGCCAATCTGTCGGCGCGCTATATCCCCGACCGCTTCCTGCCGGACAAGGCCATCGACCTGATCGACGAGGCGTCCGCCCGCTTGCGCATGTACAAGTCGCCTGAGGCCGCGCAGGTGCGCAAAGCCGAAGCCGAGCTGTCGCGCATCGAGGAGGAGATCGACGAGTTTCAGGAGGGCGAAGAGGCCGAGGCCAACGATGTCGACCGCCTGCGCATGCAGGCCGAAGGTCTGCGCGCCACCCTAACGGACCTCAAGGCCAACTGGAACAGCGAGACCAATCAGCCGCGTCTGGTGGGCGACGACATCGCCGAGGTCGTGTCGATGTGGACGGGGATCCCGGTCCGCCGCATGGCCAGCGACGAAACCCAGCGCCTGCTCGAGATGGAACGCGCGCTGCACAGCCGCATTGTCGGCCAGAACGAGGCCATCGATGCCATCAGCAAGGCCGTGCGCCGCAGCCGCGCCGGGTTGAAAGATCCGCGCCGCCCGATCGGGACGTTCATGTTCCTCGGGCCGACCGGGGTCGGCAAGACCGAGCTGACCAAGTCTCTGGCCGAATTCATGTTCGGCTCGGAAGACGCGCTGGTGCAGCTCGACATGAGCGAGTTCATGGAGCGCCACAGCATTGCCCGTCTGGTCGGCGCGCCTCCGGGGTACGTCGGCTATGAAGATGCCGGCCAGCTCACCGAGGCCATCCGCCGCCGCCCGTACAGCATCGTCGTGTTTGACGAAATCGAGAAGGCGCACCCTGAAGCCTTCAACATGCTGCTGCAGGTGATGGAAGAGGGGCGCCTGACGGATGCCCGCGGCCGCAAGGTCGACTTCCGCAACGCCATCATCGTGATGACCAGCAACGTCGGCGCCGATACGATCAAGCGCGGCACAACGCTCGGCTTCCAGATCAGTGGCGACGAGGAACGCAACGAAGCCCAGCGCTTCGACGACATGAAGAAGAACGTGATGGATCAGCTCCGCCGCGTCTTCCGGCCCGAGTTCCTCAACCGCGTTGACGCGACTATCGTGTTCCGCCCGCTTTCCCGCGCCGAGATCAAGCAGATCGTCGAGTTGGAGATCAAGAAGGTCAGCGACCGCCTGATCGAGAACGCGATCACGCTTGAGTTGAGCGAAGAAGCGCAGGACTGGCTGGCCGAGCACGGCTACGATCCGGAGTTCGGCGCGCGCCCGCTGCGCCGCCTGATCCAGAATGAGGTCGAAGACCGGCTGTCCGACGGCATTCTCGCCGGGCGCTTCGGTCTGGGCAGCGTCGTCCGCGTCATCGTGGAGGACAACGCGCTCGGCCTCGTCAACGGCGACGAGGAATTCACCGGCGAGAACGAATTCCGCACGGAGCCGGAAACGCCGGCGATCTAGCCTGCACACCGCACGAAATCGAAGGGCCGCGCATCACCGCGCGGCCCTTTTTATTGTGTCGTTGCGCAAGACCCGAACGACACTAGCAACCGCCTGCTAGTACACGGCAAGCGGAAGACTCAGGACAACTTTGGTTCCACCCGATGCGACGCGCTGGAACTCGATGGCGCCGCCATGAATCTCGAGGATGGCCTTTGCTAGGGGTAAACCCAACCCCATCCCCTGCTGCTCCTGTTTTTGACGGTCAATCTGTTCGAAGGGCTGCAGGGCGCGCTCGAGTCGCCGCGTCGTGAGGCCGGCACCCGAATCGATGATCTCCGTGCGGGCGCGAGACATGTGCTTGTTTTGGCTGATGATGACCATCGTACCTTCCGGCGTGAAATCCAACGCGTTGGAGATCAGCTCCGCGAAGGCATGTCGGAGGGCCTGCAAATTGCACTTGACGAACAGTTTTTCGTCCGCGGGATCAAACACGATCTCACCGTGCGGGTGACGATAGGAGAACTGGCGCGCCAGCTTGACCGCGGCATCGACAATGGACCACACATCGTGCGATTGGCCGTTACGCCGTATCTCTGTCGCGGAAAGGGCTCCTGAGTCAAGGTGTGTCATCAGCACCATCTGCTCAACGAGATGGTGCAGCCGATGCGCGCCGGACTTCCACGAGTCGAGCAGCTCATGGATCTGCACCGATGTCAAATTGTCGATCTGACGCGAGATGATCTGCTCGACCATGGAAAGCGACGAGAGCGGTGTGCGTAGCTCATGCGCAACCATCTGCGTGAGGTGCTTCTTGGCGGTTTCAAGCTCGACTGTGTTCACCGAAGCGTGCGACTTCGAACGTTCGAGGCGGGAATGTACGGCCGAAAGCAGTTCCTCGTTGGTGAACGGTTTGGTGATATAGTCGTCGGCGCCCAGATCCATCCCGAGCCGTACATCTTTGCGCTCGGATCGGGACGTTACGAAGATAAACGGCAGGTTGGCCATGTTCTTGTCCTGCCTGACATGACGCAGAATCTGGTAACCGTCGAAATCAGGCAGATTGATGTCACAGATGACGAGATCGAGCGACTGCACCTGTAAAATTCCCAGCCCCATGCCGCCGGACGGCGCATCGAATACCGTGAATCCTTCGAACTGAAGAACCTCTACCATATTCCGACGAATATCAGATCGATCTTCAATGACAAGAATTCTCGCGCTCATTGTCGTTCGCTCCGATTTTTTGGCGGATCTTTCATTACAGGAAGTCTAATTGTAAACGTTGTTCCTTCGCCTTCTACACTTTCGAATGAAATCGTCCCCCCATGCGCCTCGACGGATTGCTTGGCAATCACCAGACCCAAGCCGGTTCCGGAGATGTTCTCGACGTTATGCGCTCTGTGGAAGGTTTCAAAAATGCGCGCCTGATCAGCCTGCGGTATGCCGATGCCGGTATCCCTCACGCTGATACTCGCTTCGGACTCACCGCACTCGACGTCAACGAATACGCTGCCCCCTTGCGGCGAGTACTTGACGGCATTGGACAGCAAGTTGGTCAATGCACCTCGGCATAGTTTCAGGTCGATCATAATGGATTGGCACTGCCCGCGATGCGTGAACTCGATCCTGTGCGTAGCAAGGCAGGTCAACTGGATCTCGTCGACCAGCGCAGAGACGATCTCTATTAGGTCCACAGGTTCGGGTGAAAAAACGGTCCCGCTGTCTTCGTGTCTTGTCAGAGTAAGGGTATCATTGAGCAGTGCGGTCAATTCCTCGACCTGTACTGAAATCGTGTCCAACAGATTCGCCTTGCGCTCTGCGGACAGGCGGTCGCTGTAATCGCGGATCAGCCCAACGGACGACAGGATTACCGCGAGCGGTGTCTTGTATTCGTGCGCGACCATCGAAATGAACCGCGACTTGAGATCGTTGAGCTCGCGCTCCCTCTCAACAGCCAGTTCTAGGCTTCTCTGCAGCAGCCGGTGCGCGGTGACATCGACGATCTGGATTAAGACCATGCGTTCGCCCTGAAGTATGATCGGACTGAGGCCGATTTCGACTTCGATTTCACGACCATCTTGGTGGAGGGCCCTGAAGCTCTCGTTAACCCCCAGCACGACAGTATCCGGGGCATGCATGTATTCCCTGCGCAGCGCTGTGTACTGCTCGCGGTCGCGCGCGGGCAGAAGGATCTCGACGGGTTTGCCGATCAAATCTCTGACCTTGTGACCCAGCGAGGTCGTCAACCGTTCATTGATCCGTACGATCTCGCCCGTGCTGTTGATCACGACGATCGGATACGGCGTGAGGTCCAAGAACCTGCGGTACATCTCCTCGCTTGCCTGCAACGCGCGTTCGAGCCGATTCCTCTCCGTCACGTCACGTACGCCAAAGACGATCCCCCGCAGGTCGTCGGCCCCCAGCACCGGAGAGATCGCGACATCGGCCTCAAATGGATAGCCATCGCGTTGGAGAACCACGCTAACCGTGCGTGGCTCGCCCGTCGCGCAGACCTTGCGCAGCGTAGACTCAAGGACGCTTCGCGAGTCGGCCTCCGCAAACTCCGTCACCCGGCGGCCGTCGATGTTCTGCTCGGCGAGTTGGAACGTCCTTACGAAAGCCGGATTGAAGGTATTGATAACGCCGTCGCAATCGGCGGTCGCGACCGCATTGCTCGTGCTGCTGTAAATGGCCTCGATCCGGTTCTTGGCCTGCAATAGCTCTGCGGTTCGTTGTTGGACGCGCGTTTCGAGCTGGTCGATATGCTGCGCAATCTGTAGGCGATAACGTTCTTGCTGTAGAGCAACGGCCATCTGACTGCTGAATTCGTTGACGATTCTGATGTTCTCAGGGTCGGTCGCGCGGTTGCGATCGGTTACGACGGTGAATAGGCCCGCGAGCTGCCCTTGCACAAACATCGGCGCAACGTATGCGACGCGGCCGGGTCTCGACAGATCCGCTGCTGTGCTTGGGGTCGCAACAGGCAAACGTGCCAGCTCGTCGACGACCAGTGTCCCGTTGTCGTGAATGGCCTCAAGCGCGGACGCATTCGGTGTAACTGCCGTACCTGTCGACAGGCCTGACCCGCTGGCGGCGTAGTCGGCGAGGACGGTCGCTTCACGCGTGTCATCGCCGAAGGCGACGATGCTTGCACTGGCGATATCCCAATGAGACTTAAAGAAATCAACGCAAATCCATGCTGCCTCATCGACCTGTTTCGCGGCGAGGGTTGCGCGATCGATTCGATTCATCGCGCGGAATCTTTCGGAACTCAACGTCAGCTGTCCGATGTGCTGGACCAGTGTGTTGACCAAGTCGTGCAGGCTCTGTGCGAGCGTCGCGATCTCATCCTGCCCGGGATGAACCGGAATGATCACGCTGTAATCGTCGGAGCTGATTTGTTTCGAGGCACGAGACAAATTGACGATGGGTTGTACGATTCGGCTCGAGTACAACCAGACCGCCGCACCAATGGCCCCACCTGCCAACAGTCCAATCAAGATCAGCCTTCGCTGCACCTGAAACAGCGGCGCGAACGCTATGTCCGTTGACTGCCGAGCAAGCACGATCCATCCGAGACCGGGATACTCGCCGAATCCAGCGGCTTTCACGACACCTACGGCATAGCGTTCTTGGTCCGGCCACGTTTCGATCACCGAGCTGCGGTCTGCATCGGACGCAATACGGAAGCTTTCGAGGGTGCTCAAGGACGTCGCGGTCACGTGTTCGGGTGCGAGCAATACGTCGCCGTCAGCACTGAGTACGATGACGTCAATGGCCTCGGTGGAGTGGACTTCACTGATAAACGTATTCCGGATCGGTTCCGTCCAAGACCACTTCAAGTGAGCGCCGAGCACACCCATGAGCGCGCCATCCGCGGAATAGACTGGTGCGGCTATGTCGATCAGCCTGAGCGGCTCATTCGACGGATTGGGAAGCAGGGAGGTCTGCGAGTCCGCAACATAGACATCGCTGTGCCACGGTCCCTCTTGCGCGTTGATGAACCACGGTTGTTGAGAGACGTCTGCGCCCTCCAACAGCCCGCCAGTGCTGGCAACTACGGTGCCACTCGCATCGGTGAGGCCGATCCACGCAAAATCGGAGTGGTTTGCATGTACCAGTTCGAGAAGTTCCCGTTTATCGCTGATTGGGCTCTCCGGGTGAATGAGGATCACTTGGGACGCGGATACCCGGATTTCGCGGACGCGCTCGAACATCGTCCAGTCGAACGTGTCCGACACGTATGTTGCAAGGTCGGCCAGTCGAGCACCAACGCCTTCTTGTGCGGTGCGCAGCGCGTCGGCCGTAATAAATGCCGTGGCCACCACCCCGACGATTACTTGGACGGCTAGAGTTACAAATCCAAGCCGCGCCCGGAAGCTGCGGCGGATGTCAAACATCGAGGACAGTGTACCCCGGTTAATCACCCTGCACCCCGAATGGAACGTGTTATTACACCGTATTGCATACCACCAATTCTGTCAATGAGGACATCATGATGTCAGATGGCTCAGTGGCGATACTGGGTAATTCACAATTTCCGCGCTGAGCCCGAAACGCCGGCGATCCAGCCTCCACAAGGGATTTACATCCCTTGACCCCGTTACTGCGAAACTGATGCGCATGCGCATCAAATCTGCGGGTATAGGAGTCCAGAGGGCGAAAGCCTTCTGGCGGGGTTTGGGGCAGCGCCCCAATGTACTACCGCCCCCGCGCTTTAAGGTGTTCGAGCGTGGCCCGTGCCTGCGACGCGCACAGGGTCTGCGGGTCGGCGTCCAGATAGCGTTCGATCAGCGGGCGCACGCGGGCATCGTGAATCTTGCCCAGCTGCTGGATGGTGGTCACGCATGAGCCGCGGTCACGCGTGTACGCGTCGGCGAGGGTGTCGATCGCGCGCGGATCGCCCAGCTCGGCCAGCGCGTAGGCGGCCGCGCGCTTCTGATCGTACGGGGAGGTGACCTCGTCGGCCGGGAGTGCGTCTTCCGGACGGCTGAGGAAGGCCGCCAGCGGATCGGTCGCGCGCGCGTCCTTGAGCCGCCACAGCGCCGCCAGCGCGGCGCTCAGCGGCCACGGGTGCGGGTCGTCCAGCAGGCCAATCAGGCCGGGCACTGCGCGCGGATCGCCGATCTGGCCGAGGCAGCGCGCGGCGATCGACCGGGCGCGCGGCGAGGGCGACTTCAGCGCATCGATCATCGGGTCGACGGCCGTCTCGCCGAATTCGGTCAGCGCCGCGCCAATCTCGTCGCACACATCGCAGCTCCGGTCGCGTTCGAGCATCGCGATCAGCGGGGGGATCGCGGCCGGGTCGCCGAGCGCCTCCAGCCCGCGCACGGCATGGTAGATCACGCCGAACGAGCGGTCGTCCAGCGCGGCGATCAAGTGCGGCAGGGCCGCCGGGTTGCGCGACTGGCGCAGCCCTTTGACCGCCGCGCGGCGCACCTTTTCATCGGGGTTGGAGAGGTCGGGCAAGTACGGTTCGATCGGCTTGGGCATACGGCGACCGCGGGTGTGCTTGTACAATAGCCGCGATTATACGCCAACCGACGTGAGGCACTGCTCATGATCAAACGGATTGTCGCCGCTGTGCTGCTGGCCGTGTTCGTCCTGACCGGAACGGTAGCGCAAGAGGCCGCCGACGACATCATTCTGGTGCCGTTTACCGACTTCAACTATACGTTCACGGGCGTCGTGCCGAGCAGTTGGGTACAGGTCACTGCCGGGTTGTGGAGCCGCGAGTCGGGCGCGCAGGTCCTCATGGCGCAGCAGGCGCGCACGGAAGCGCCGGATGTCGTGCTGGTTTCGCTGCTGCCGCAGTTCGGTATCGACACCGTGCCGGAGCCGGTCGAAATCCGCGATGCCAACGGGCTGACGTGGGCGATCTATGAGATTCTCGCGCCGGCCGGGTCGGACGCGGCGATCGACGTGGCGATTACCGGGCAGGGAACGCTGACGTACTTCATCATCCTCGCGTCGGTCGTCGAAGAGCACGACGCGCTCAAGCAGGCGGTATTCCTGCCGGCGGTCGATGGGCTCGTGCCGCTGAGCAGCGCCGACGTGCTGCCAGAGGACACGCCTTACACCGCAGAGGACGTCTCGTTTACGGCCGCAGATGGCACCGAGCTGTCCGGCACGTTGACGCTGCCCGAAGGCGACGGCCCGCATCCTGTGGTCGTCCTCGTTAGCTCCAGCGGCCCGCACGACCGTGACGGCGCGCTGGTGGGCGTTACCGAAGACGAGACGCAGCTCATCAGCGGATCGTTCCCGATGTTTGCGGTCTTGAGCGATCATCTTACGCGCGCGGGTTTCGCCGTCTTGCGTTATGACGAGCGGGGCGTTGGCCGGTCGCGCGGGGATCACGATCAGGCGACCACCGGCGACTTCGCGGTTGACGCCTCGGCCGCGCTTGACGCGCTGCTGGCCCGCGACGACATCGATTCCGCACAGGTCGGGTTGATCGCGCATGGCGAAGGGGCAAACGCGGCCGCGATCATCCTGAGCAGCCGAAACGACATCGCCTTTGTCGTCGCGCTCGCGCCGCAGGCAGTCGACGGACTGCAGTCGATCCTGCACCAAACCGAGCGCGTGTATCAAGCCGACGGCGAGGATGCCGCGGCAATCGCCGAGCAACTGGACTTTCTTGGCCGGTTCTTCCCGCGCGTTGCGGCCGGCGATACGGCCGGTGCGCGCACCGAACTCGAGCTGCTGATCCGCGAACAGGCCGCCGAGCTAACGCAGGAACAGTTGGAGCAGATGGGCGTCACCGACATCGACGTGTTCATCCGCGAGGTCGCAAACGTGCAGTTCCTCAGTTTCGACGGGCCGTGGTGGCCGTTCCTGCTCAACTACGATCCGTCGACCGACTGGTCGATCGTGACGGTACCCGTGTTGGCCCTATTCGGTGAACTGGACACGCAGATCGATCCGGCACTCCACCGGCCTGCGTTCGAGGCGGCGATGGCACGTGCGCGCAATCTCGACGTCACGGTCGAGACACTGCCCGCGGCCAATCACCTGTTCCAGCTTGCGGCGACCGGTTCGCCGTCGGAATACACGCTGCTTCAACCGCGTTTTGTGGACGGCTTCCTCGACGCCGTGACCGACTGGTTGTTAGAACACGCCGAGCTGCCGTAGCCCTCACCCCCAGCCCCTCTCCCTCAGGGAGGGGAATCGATTTCGCCGGACATGCGTCTTGCTCGCGCGTGCGGCAAACCACACCGAGCCACGGCTCCCGGCGAGTAAACAGTACAGCGGAGCGTAGGAGGATCACCCGTAATGGACAGCCTGCAACTGCTTATCGACCTCCACATCGACGGTAAGCGTCAAGGCCCCGGCGGCGACGGCGAGACGCGTCTGGCCGTCACGCTCTCCGGACTCAAGGGGCGGCGAAATCTCAAGGTCGCCGATATCGGCTGCGGCACCGGCGCATCCACGCTGGTGCTGGCCGATGAACTGGACGCACACGTCACCGCCGTCGACTTCTTGCCGGAGTTCCTTGCGGTGCTGGAGGGTGCTGCCGCCAAGGCCGGCGTCGCGGATCGGATCACGACGCTCGCGCAGTCGATGGATGCGCTCCCGTTCGAGCAAGGGGAACTGGACGCCATCTGGTCGGAAGGCGCGATCTACAACATGGGCTTCGAACCCGGGATTGCCGCGTGGAGGCGCTTCCTAAAGCCGGGCGGGATACTGGCCGTCTCGGAACTCACATGGCTGACGCATGATCGACCCGCCGAGCTTCAGGCACATTGGGATGCGGAGTACCCCGAGGTAGATACCGCCGCGGCCAAGCTGGCGCTATTGGAGCGGCACGGCTATTCGCCGGTCGGCTATTTTGCGCTTCCCGAATACTGCTGGCTCGACAATTACTACAGGCCCATCCAGCTCAGGCTTGGCGGATTTCTTGAATCGCACAACCACTCCGATGCCGCAAAGGCCATCGCGGCGGCTGAGGAGGTAGAAATCGCGCTCTACGAGCATTACCGGGCGTCCGTCAGCTATGGCTACTATGTCGCTCGCAAAGTCGGCGACTGAGCGGTTCGTTACCCGCTTCAGCGAAAATCGATGACAAAGGATACAGACAGCCGTCAATCGCTCGCTGGATCGCTGGCAAGTAGGCCGTCGGCCGCTTCGGCTTCGCGGAACTGCATCATATACAGGTGCGCGTACAACCCGTCGGCTGCCATCAACTCGTCGTGGCTGCCGATCTCCGTCAACCGGCCTTTTTCGAGCACGGCGATCCGGTCGGCGATGCGCACTGTGCTCAGCCGGTGGGCGATGATGAGCGTCGTTCGGTTCGTCATGAGCCGCGCCAGCGCCTCCTGCACGAGATGCTCGCTTTCGCTGTCGAGGCTGCTGGTGGCCTCATCGAGCAGCAGGATGCGCGGGTCTTTCAGGATGGCACGCGCAATCGCGACGCGCTGGCGTTGACCGCCAGACAGGCGCACGCCGCGCTCGCCGACGATCGTGTCGTAGCCGTCCGGCAGTTCGGTGATGAAGTCGTGTGCGTTGGCCGCTTTGGCTGCCTCGATCAGCTCGTCCTCGGTCGCGTCAAGCCGGCCGTACTGGATGTTCTCGCGGATCGTCCCGCCGAACAGAAGTGTCTCTTGCGGCACAATGCCGATCTGCGCGCGAAGGCTGGCCTGCGTGATCGTGCGCAAGTCGCGCCCGTCGAGCCTGATTGCACCGAAGGTCGGGTCGTAGAAGCGCGGAATGAGGTTGAATGTGGTCGACTTGCCGGCACCGCTTGGCCCGACCAGCGCGACGATCTCACCCGGCGCGATGTCGAGGTTGATGTCGGTCAGCACATCCGTCCGGCCGTCATAGCTGAAACCGACACCGTCCAACGTGATGCGTCCCTCGGCCTGCGCGATTGGCGTTGCGTCTGGAGCGTCCTGCACCGTCGGATGCTCGTCAAGGATCTGAAACACCCGCTTGGTCGCCCCCAGCGCGCGCCGAAACTCGGCGTAAAGCCACGCCAGCGTGCCGAAGCTCTGACCGACCGACAGCCCGTACACGAGGAACGTCACCAGTTCGCCGCTGGTGAGGCGATTCTCGATCACCTCGCGCCCCCCGAACCACAGGAATCCGGCCAGCGAACCGAAGGCAAGGAAGGCCATCAGCGCGCCGAAGGCGGCGTTGTAGCGCGCCACCCGAATTGCCAAGCGCACGACCCGCACCATCGCGTTCTCGTAGCGCTGAACTTCATACGGTTCGCGGGCGAAACTCTTGACCTCTTTGACGTTCTGCAGCACTTCTTCGGCGATCACGGTCGTGCCGGCCAGTTCGTCCTGCACCCGGGTTGAAATGCGGCCGATCACGCGGCCGAAGCCGAATCCTGCCGCCATGATGACCGGCAGCAGCACGACGATGAACGCTGTTAGCCGCCAGTTGAGCACGATCATCAGCACCAGCGAGCCGGTCAGGATCAGCAGCTGCTGCAGCAGCGTGTTAACGTTGTTGGTGAGCACCGAGCGCATCATCGTGACGTCGCTGCTGATGCGCGAGACGATCTCGCCCACCCGCCGTTGGACGAAGAAGCCCAGCGACAGCCCGCTGATATGGCGGAACACCTGCATGCGCAGGTCGGCGACGATCCGTTCACCGATGTAGTTCACGTTGTAGGACTCGATCATGGTGGTGAACGCGCGGAAAAGGAACACGCCCAAAAGCGCCAGCGTGATCGTGTTGAGCTGCGCCAGATCGCGGTTGACGAAGACCGTGTCGATGACCTGCCCGATAACGGCCGGGAAGATCAAGCTGATCCCGGCGCTGAACAGCAGCGCGATCAAGGCCACGATCAGCCGGCGCCAGTACGGTCGCAAATACGCCAGCATGCGCCGCCACTGCATCGGCACGCCGCGCAGGTCGTCTTCCATTTCCTCGACTGGCTGACCGTTCTTGTCGGTGTTCGCGTCCTTGGCCTGCTGCCTGCGCCGCGAGCGTCTCCGAATCATCATTGCATCGTCCTCTGGTTCTCGGGGGCGAGTCTATCATAAGGTACGCGCGCGCGTCGCTGAGCGTTGCATGTATCTTTTGTCACGGCGGCACTGGCACTCCTCCCGGCGTACGGGTATGCTTCGCAGGGTATCTGCAAACGAGACGGAAATGTCGTATCTAGGGACGATGATGTTCGACGCGGTATGTGCGATGAATCGCGCGGTGCCGTTTGTGCGGTGGCACTCGCTTGCTGCACGCCTGCTGCCCCCGCCGCCGTACGCCGACCGCCTCATGCGCTGGCAGGGGCAGGGTAGGCTCGTCGTAAACCTCGCTAACCCGCGCGAACGAGAGCTGTATGTGGAGGGCCGCTACGAGCCGCATGTGCTGAGCGTGCTCAAGCAGGTCACGCCGGCGGGCGGGACGGTAGTCGACCTCGGCGCGAATCTCGGCGTCCACACGACCGCGCTCAGCCTACATGTTGGGGAACGCGGGCGCGTATTCGCCGTCGAAGCCAATCCCTATGTCGTCGAGCGCCTGCGGCAGAACGTCGCGTCGTCGCCGCATTATGCCAACATCGAAGTCATTCCGGTTGGCGTGTCCGATCAGCCCGGTACGCTGCCGTTCTACTACCCGCCCGACCGAGCCGAATGGTCGAAAGGCAGATTGGCAACCCACGCGGGCGAAGACGATTGGCTGTCGGTCGATGTCGAGGTGACGACGCTCGACGCGCTGATGGCGGCGCGCAGCCACCCGCATGTCGACACGATCAAGTGCGACGTCGAGGGATTCGACGTGGCCGCGCTGCGCGGCGCAGCAGAGACGATCGCCCGGTCGCGGCCAGCGATCGTGCTGGAGTACGTCGAACGGTTGTGGCGGCGCGCTGGCTTCACGCTGGACGACCTGCGCGAGGCGCTGCCGGGGTACACGTTCGCATACATTCCGTTGTGGCGCCATCGCACACTGATCCGGCCCGCGCCGGTTGCGATCCGCCGTGTCGAAGATCTTCCGCCTGCGCATCGTAATCGCTACGAGCTGCTCGCGCGTCGGGGGGCATGACGGATGCGATTGATCTACTTGACCGGCGCGCGCCTGCCTAATCCGATGGCACACGGCGTACAGATCACACAGAACTGCGAGGCGTTCGCCGCCGCCGGGCATGACGTGCGGCTCTGGTATGCGCGGCACGGATCGCCCGCCGGAAAAGACGCGCTGTACACATTCTACGGCGTCCCGAAGGCGTTCAAAGTGCGCAAGGTGCCCTGCCTGAATCTGCATCCGTGGGCCGATTCGCGCCTGCCTGCGCCGTTTGTCGCCTTCGCGTTCAACATCATGCTCGCCACGTTCGGCATCGCGGCGGCGATTGGTGCGCGGTTTGCCCGGCCCGACGTGATCTACGGGCGCGACCCGCTAACGCTGTGGCTCGTCAGCCTGCTGTATCCGCGCGCCAAAATGGTTTGGGAGGCGCACAGCCTCAAGACCTCCGGGCGCGGCCGCTGGATCCAGCGCCAGACGCTCAAACGCGCGTTCCTCACCGTGGCGATCACCCCGCCGCTGCGCGACGATCTGCACGCGCTCGAACCGGCCGCGAACGTCCTCGTCGCGCATGACGGGATTCGCCGTACACGGTTTGAATCGCTCCCCAGCCGCGATGACGCGCGCGCCGCCACCAAGTGGCCGCGCGAGCCGTTCGTCGTCGGCTACATGGGCCGCCTGACGACCTACGGCATGAGCAAAGGCGTCGACCTGATCATCGCGGCCATTGGCCTGCTTCCGCCCGACCTGCGTGCGCGCGCGGCGTTGGGGCTGGTCGGTGGGCCGGACGATGTGGCCGAGCAGTACCGGCAGGCGTGGGCACAGGCGGGCCTCGACCCGGCGCGGTTCCTGTACGCCGGTCAGGTGTCGCCGGACGACGTGCCGCGCTGGATCTCGGCCTTCGACGCATGCGTGCTGCCGCTGCCCAAGCAGTCGCATTTCGTGTACTACACGTCCCCGCTCAAGCTGTTCGAGTACATGGCGTCGCGCCGTCCGCTAATCGCCTCCGACCTGCCGTCCTGGGCGGATGTGCTCACCGATGGGCGCAATGCTCTGCTGTTCGAGCCTGAGTCGGCATCGGCATTGAGCGCCGCGCTCATCCACGTGATGACCGATGCGACGCTGCGCACGCGCCTTGCCGACAACGCGCACCGCGACGTGTTCGCGCATCACACGTGGGACAAGCGCGCCGAACGGATTCTAGGCCGCTTAGCGTAGCCTCCGGTCTTAGTGACAAGCGGCAGACGTTCGCTATAATCCCGCGTCGAACACGGCCAATTGGGATCCCTACTTATGAGTACTCCAGACGTGGTGCTGGAAGTCCGCGGGCTGACGAAACGCTTTCCCGGCGTGCTCGCCAACGACCACATCAGCCTAAAGGTCCATCGCGGCGAAGTATTGGGGCTGCTGGGCGAGAACGGCGCAGGCAAGTCCACGCTGATGAACATGATCTACGGCCTGTATGCGCCGGACGAGGGTGAAATCCTCGTCAAAGGCCAGCCGATTCGCATTAAGGACCCGAACGACGCCATCCGCGCCGGAATCGGCATGGTTCACCAGCACTTCCAGTTGGTGCCGGTGCTGACCGTGACCGAAAACGTGATGCTGGGCAACGAAAGCGTGCGCGGTCCGTTCCTCGACCGCCGTTCTGCCCGCGCGCGGATCATTGAGATCGCCGAGCAGTACGGCCTGCACGTCGACCCTGACGCGATGGTGCAAGACCTGTCGGTGGGCGTGCAGCAGCGCGTCGAGATCATCAAGGCGCTGTATCGCAAGGCCGAAATCCTGATCCTCGACGAGCCAAGCGCCGTGCTCACCCCGCAGGAGACCGAGGGCTTGTTCTCCATTATGGAGACGCTCAAGTCGCGCGGGGTCAGCATTATCTTTATCACCCACAAGCTGAAGGAAGTGCTGCGCATCTGCGACCGCATCATGGTGCTGCGCTTGGGCAAGGTGGCCGGCGAGGCCGACCCGAAACAATCCACGCAAGAGTCGCTGGCGTCGATGATGGTGGGCCGCGAGGTGCTGCTGCGCGTCGACAAGGCGCCAGCGGCGCCGGGCGATACCGTGCTGGAGATCAGCCACCTCAACGTACTCGACGACCGCAAACTACCCGCCGTGCGTGATGTCTCGCTGATGGTACGTTCAGGCGAGATCGTGGGCGTGGCCGGCGTGCAGGGCAACGGCCAGACCGAATTGGTCGAGGCGCTGACGGGGCTGCGCCCGGTGCTGGGAGGGCATATCGGCATCGCGGGAAAGGAAGTCACGCATGCGCCCCCGCGCAAAGTGACCGAGGCGGGCGTTGCGCATGTGCCGGAAGATCGCCAGAAGAACGGCATGGTGATGCCCTTCCCAATCAAGGACAACATGCGCTTGCAGCAGTACTATCAGGCGCCCTTCTCGATCGGCATCCTGAGCAACGAACGGGTGATCGCCGAACACGCCGACAAGCTCGTGAAGCAGTACGATGTCCGCACGCCCGGCATCGACACCAACATCGGGTCGCTTTCCGGTGGCAACCAGCAAAAGGTGATCATCGCGCGCGAACTGAGCCGCGACAGCAAGCTGCTCGTCGCCGCCCAGCCTACGCGCGGTCTCGACGTCGGCTCGATCGAATTCATCCATAAGCAAATTGTGCGCATGCGCGACGAGGGCGTCGCCGTGCTGCTGGTCAGCACCGAATTGGACGAGATTATGTCGCTCAGCGATCGTATCGCGGTCATGTACGCTGGACAGATTATCGACATCGTGGACGCGGCAACCGCCACGCGCGAGTCGATCGGCTTGCTGATGGCCGGCGTCCACAGTGAAGCCGAACTCAAACCGGAAGGGACGGCCTAGCCATGGCGGAAGGTACGATGCAGCGCCCCGGTGGGTCGGCCCTGAGTTCAATCGGATATTCCTGGCGGCGAATTTCGCCGCGTTTCGTGCCGGTTCTGGCCGTGCTCTCGGCCATGATTCTGACGATTCCGTTCATGATGATTACCGGCGGGCGCGGCGATATCGGGCGCGGCCTCAACATCGCGCTGACCGCCTACGCGGCGTTCATCGAAGGCGCAACCGGTGTCGCCGTGAACAACCTCGTCACGGCGGCCGACGTCGCTTCAGTGACGACGTTCACCGAGAACGATTCGCTCACCAATCGCGACCTGCGCCTATTGGCCCGCAGCGTGACACGCCTTTCCGAACTGGGGGCAGAGACCGTTGCGCGTTTCGCTGCAGTGATCGATGCCTATGCCGACAACCTCGACGCCGCCGCGCTTGATGCGCTTGGCCAGCGCATCGAGGGCATTCAAGAGGTTGGCCCGGATACCCTGCGCGCGATGCAGCCCCTCACCGACGGGTTGGTCGCGCTGGGCAGCAGCGGCGCCGCGTCGATCTTCCGCAGCTACGGCGTGCTCGACACGCTCACGGATGAGGATGTCGCCGCGATTGTCGAGCAGGTCCCGGTCGCCGCCGACTACAGCATGGGCGATCTATTGGCCTACCTGAGCATCACCAACCAGCGCGGCAGCGCCGTCACGATCAGCCGCATGTTGGAGCAACTGGACGTACTGGATCAGCTCGGCATCGACCCGATGGGCGACGAGGCCGATTCCATCGCGGCCATCAGCGAACTGGCGGAGGGATCGCGCACCGGGTCGGACTACGTCAACGATCTGCGCGGCATTGACGACCGCCTGCTCGCCAGCGGCATCGTGGACGAAAATGAACTGTCACGGCAGCTTTCGCTCGTGAACGCCATGTACGAACGCGGCATCCTGACCAATCCCGACGTCTACACGGCGCTGACCACCGAACTCGAGCCGTACTTGGCGGCTAACACGGTGGTCTATCGCCCCGGCAACCAACCGCTGCTGGTGCATGAGGGCCACACCGAATCGGCGGGCATTATCTGGTCGACGCAGAACACGCCGGAAACCGAGGACGATAAGCCCGACACGGTGTACCTGCGGGTGGGCGGCAGCGCGTTCCTGTTCTTCCCGTATCAACTCGAACGCACGATTGTCCGCGCGATCCCCTTCATCATCGCCGGTTTGGCCGTGGCGCTCGGCTTCAAGGCCGGATTGTTCAACATCGGCGCGGAAGGTCAGCTTTACCTCGGCGGGTTGGTGGCGGTCTTTGTCGGCTATTCGCCGGTGTTCGACTTCCTGCCCGGCTTCACGCGCATGATCGCCGTGCTCGCCGCAGGCATCCTCGGCGGCGCGTTATGGGGCTCGATACCCGGCCTCTTAAAAGCCTTCGCGGGCGCGCATGAAGTCATCAACACGATCATGATGAACTACATCGCGCTGCGCCTGACCGACTGGCTGATCAACAGCAGCGATCCGTACATCATGCGCGACCCGGGCGCGACCAACCCATCGACGCCGAACGTACACCCCAACTCCATCCTGCCGCGCTTGGACGATATCGCGTCGTGGTGGTTCGTCGCTGTCGCCGTCATCTTCTTCGCGCTGCAAGTCTACCGCCACCGCGAGGCCATCCAACGCAACCTTGCGCTGGCGATCCGGCCCGCCTTGCGCGCCTTGCTGATCCTCGTTGCTGGCCTATTCTTGCAGTGGATCACCGTGCGCGACTCGCTGCATCTCGGCATCGGCGTGATGATCCTCGCGGTCATCGTCATCGACTGGCTGTTGGTCAAGACGACCACCGGCTTCGAACTGCGGACGGTCGGCACCAACCCGGACGCGGCCAAGTACGCCGGCATGAACGTCAAGTGGAACATCGTGCTGGCGATGATGCTCAGCGGCGGGTTGGCCGGTTTGGCAGGCGCGATCGAGATTTCGAGCGTGCAGTTCAATATGAAGCCCGCGTTCTTCGCCGGCCTCGGTTTCGACGCCATCGCGGTTGCGCTGTTGGCGCGCTCGAACCCGCGCAACATGATCTATGCCGGCTTGTTGTGGGGCAGCTTGGTGTCGGCCCAAGGCGTGATTCAGATTCGTACCGACATCTCCAACGACCTCGTGCGGATCATTCAGGCCCTGATCATCATGTTCATCGCCGCGGATGCCATCGTCCGCTTCTTGTGGCGCGTGCCGGCGGCCAGCGAGGAAGAAAAACAGAGCACCGGCGCGACCTTCAGTAAAGGGTGGGGAGGCTAACCCATGGCACAAGCGACTGTGGCGCAGGAAATGGTCGAGGAACGGGCTGGCTTCCGGATCACCCGGCAGTTCGTCGTCGGCATCGTGTTCCTGCTGGTCGGCATCTTCATGCTGCTGCGCGTACCGGGCGACATCGCCTCCACCGCGACGACACTTCTCGTTTTTGGCGACGGAATCCCCGATATCACCATGCCAGCGCAGACGTTCGGCATCGTGGCCGCGGTGATCTTCGTCATCGGCGGCGCGGTCGGCGTGCTGCCCATCGGGACCAAACGGCAGACCAACATCGCGCTGATCGTCTGCGGCATCATGATCGTGCCGACGGCGCTGATCCTCGCAGCGGTGGGACGCAACGCCAACGTAACGCAGATGCTCGAGTCGAGCTTCCGCCTCGCCACGCCGATCACGCTGGCCGCCTTGGCTGGCTTGTGGTGCGAGCGTGCGGGCGTCACCAACATCGCCGGCGAAGGCATGATGTTGATGGGCGCGTGCCTCGGCTTCATCGCGTCGCTTATGTTCGGGCAGGTGATGCCGTTCCAGACCGCACTGGCCTGCGGCGTGGTCGTGTCGATCTTCGCCGGTTTCCTGATGGCCTCGCTGCACGGTTGGCTGTCGATCACGTTCATGACCGATCAGATTGTCAGCGGGACGGTGATCAACATCCTCGCCGTCGGCGTGACGAGCTTCCTACGCCGTGAAATCTTGCTGTCGACCGAGACGGCGCGCGAAACCCTGCGCATCATCCAGATCCCCGGCCTGTCGGATATCCCGATCCTCGGCGCGATCTTCTTCACCGGCAAACCGGTCTACCTGCTGATGTTCATCCTCGTGATCGTCACGCACGTGGTGATGTACAACACGCGCTGGGGCCTGCGCACGCGCGCCGTCGGCGAGAACCCGCACGCGGCCGATACGCTGGGCATCAATGTCATCCGTACACGCTACATCAACGTGATGATCGGCGGCATGATGGCCGGCTTGGGCGGGGCGTGGTTCTCGATCGAGACGGTCGGCCTGTTCGAAGACCAGATGACCGGCGGCCTTGGCTTCATCGGGTTGGCGGCGATGATCTTCGGCAAGTGGACGCCGTTCGGGGCGCTCAGCGGGGCGCTGCTGTTCGGCTTCTCGCAGGCGCTCAACAGCCGCTTCCAGATTTTCAGCGTGCCGATCCCGGCGCAATTCATCCAGATGACCCCGTACCTCGTCACGATGATCGTGCTGGCCGGGCTGGTCGGGCGCGCCGTGGCCCCCAAGGCCGACGGCATTCCGTACAAGAAAGAGTGACCGCCGGAGGCGGCTTCATACCCAGCGTACGTCCTCACAGCCGCGGGCGCGTAAGCACTCGCGGTTTTGCTTTCGCAGTCAGCCGAAGGGAAACGACAGTGATCCTCGAACACGCGATCCTGAACATCAAACCGGGGCAATCGAAGGCGTTCGAGGCGGCCTTCAAGCAGGCCTCAGTGATCATCAGCGGCGCGCCGGGTTATTTCGGCCACGAGCTGCACAAGTGCGTCGAGACGCCGGATCGCTATCTGCTGCTGGCGTGGTGGGACACGCTCGAGTCGCACACCATCGGCTTTCGCGAGTCGCGCGAGTATCAGGAATGGAAGGCCATTCTTCACCCCTTCTACGACCCGTTCCCGACCGTCGAACACTACGACGAGGTGGAGTAAGCCCGGAGCGACGCCGCGCAAGTCGTGCCGCCACGGACAGAAAATCGGCGTATGCTGATACATACCGAAACGCATAGATCGGCGGGCCATCGGGGGAGCGCGGGAACATGGCAGGGCATGTGGAGACGGTCGTCATCGGGGCAGGACAATCGGGTCTCGCGGTGAGCTACTGCCTGACGCAGCGGAACCGCACACACGTTGTCCTCGAAAAGCATCGCATCGGCGAAGCGTGGCGCAGCGGCAAGTGGGAGTCGTTCACGCTCGTTACCCCGAACTTCACCTTGAATCTGCCCGGATTTCCGTATCAGGGCGACGATCCCGACGGATTCCTGACCCGTGCCGAGGTCGTGCGCTATCTCGAAGACTACGTGAGCCAGTTCGCGCCACCGGTGCAGACCGGGATTACCGTCACGGCGGTGCGCCCGATTGCCGACGGGTTTACAGTCGAAACGGACATGGGCGAATACACCGCGTCGAACGTGGTCGTTGCGACCGGCGCATTTCAGAAGCCACGACTGCCAATGTTTGCCGTGCGCATCGATCCGGATATCCTGCAACTCCATTCCAGCCAGTATCGGAACCCCGATCTGCTGCCGCCGGGGGCCGTGCTGATTGTCGGCAGCGGGCAGTCCGGCTGTCAGATCGCCTACGAACTGCGTCAGGCGGGCCGCAAAGTGTATCTGTCCACGGGCAAGGCTGGCCGCGCACCCCGCATCTACCGCGGCCGGGAAATCTTCCACTGGCTCACCGAAATGGGCTTCTTCGACCGCACGACCGCGCAGCTTCAATCGGAAGCCGAGCGTTTCGCCCCGAACCCGCAGTTGACCGGGCGCGACGGCGGGAAGTCGCTCAACCTGCACGAGTTTGCGCGTGATGGCGTGACGCTGTTGGGGCGGCTGGTCGACGGCAGCCAGACGTCGCTGACGTTCGCGCCTGACCTCGCCACGAACCTCACTGCAATGGATCGGATGGAAACCGAGATCACCAAGGCGATCGATGGATATATCGAACGCGCTGGCATACAGGCCCCGCCGCCGCAGCTTCCGCACCTGCGGGACGGCTACGACACCGAGATCCTCACGCAGCTTGATACAGCCGAGGCGGGGATTACGGCGATTGTTTGGGCCTGCGGGTATGCGTTCGACTATGGGTGGATTCATGCTCCGGTGCTGGACGAACGCGGTTATCCGATACACCACCGCGGCGTGACTCGTGTTCCCGGGCTGTACTTTGTCGGCCTGCAATGGCTCCACAAGACCCAGTCCAGTCTGTTCCTGGGAGTCGCCGAAGACGCCGAGTTCATCTCGGAGCACATCGCGGGCCGCGGCATGTAATCCGCCCGCGCGCGTCGCTTTTCGTGATACTCTGTCTGGAACGGCTCGAAATCCGGGGGATGTCGCGATGCCGAAAGCGCTGTTCTTCAATGTGCCTGCACACGGGCACGTCAATCCGTCACTGCCGCTGGTGGCCGAGCTGGTCAAGCGCGGGCACGACATCGCCTACTTCACCAGTCCGTCGCATAAGTCGCGCATCGAGGCGACCGGCGCGACGGTCGAACTTTACGACGAGCGTGTGCCGGACGACTACTTCGACCGGCGCGGGCTGAACGGCAGCATCCCGCAGCAGGCCGCGCGCGTCATGTTGACGACCGCCAAAGACATCATCCCCGATCTGCTCAAGCGGATCGAGGCGTACAACCCCGACTACGTGCTGTACGACTGCATGTGCCAGTGGGGCTACTACCTCGGCCAGATTACCCGCCTGCCGAGCGTCGTCTCATACTCGCTGATGCCACTCACTCCACGGGCCCTGCTCAACGTCCGCAACCTGCGCATCATCCTGCCCATGCTGGTGAAGGGTTTCCGCGCCGGCAACGAGGCGAACAAGATCGCGCGGGACATCGGTGCGCAGTACGGTGTCAAGCCGCTCGGCATGATGAACACGATGAGCGTGCCGGCCGATCTGGCGATCAGCTACTCGTCGCTGGAGTTTGTGCCGTATTCCGATTCACTGCCCGACTACTACCGGCTCGTCGGCTGGACGATGCAGGACGGGGCAGGCGAGCCGTTCACACACGACAGCGGACGGCCGCTGATCTACGCCTCGCTCGGCACGGTGATCAACGACAACGACAGCTTCTATCGCGCGTGCATCGCCGCCTTTGCTGATTCGCCATACGACGTGCTGATCAGCACTGGCAACCGATTCTCATCGGAGCACTTCGGCGCGCTGCCGCCGAACGTCACGGTCAAGACGTGGGTGCCGCAGACACAGGTACTCAAGCAAGCGTCACTGTTCATCACGCATGGCGGGCTCAACAGCCTGCACGACGGGCTGTTCTGCGGGCTGCCGCTGCTCATGGTGCCGCAGCAGACCGAGCAGACGTTCAACACGACGCGCGTCGTCGACCTCGGCGCGGGCTTGATGCTGACGGTCGATCAGGTCAACCCGCACACGCTGCGCACAAGCGCCGACCGGCTGCTCACAGACGCCAGCTACCGTGCCGCGGCAGAGCGCATCCGCCAATCGCTGGTCGCCGCGGGCGGCGTCTCGCGCGCTGCCGACGAGGTCGAGGCGTTTCTCAAAGCGCGCGGCGTAGCCATGGGGTAAAAGAAAGAGATGCGGAGGCTTTGCCTCCACACCTCCACCAAAAGGCTTTCGCCCTCTGGACTCCCTTACATGCGAATGGGTGCCGCAAGCGGCACCCATTCGCAGTGAAGAGGTGCAGGAGTGCAAACCCCTGCCGGGGTGCGGGGCAGCGCCCCGCACGATCGTTACGGACGCCCGCGCCGCCCGCCGAAGCCGCCCATGACGCCGGCCTGCGAGATGACGCTCGACAGCGTCAGGGTCGTGTACGGCGAGCCAGCGCTGTAGCTTGCCGCATCGTACAGCCCGTCGGTCGCCGTGCCGGACGCGCTGCCACCTTGATTGATCGTATATGTCTCGCCGGCGACCAGCGACGGGGCCGAGTAAACGATCGACTGGTAGGTCTTGGCTGGCGCGAACGTCAGCACTGATTGACCCGCGCTGTTCTGAATGTTGATCAGCGTGCCGGCCTGCAGGGCATTGTTGAAGCCGACCACCAGCGTGTACTGCGTCGAGGACGTGTCCGGCGCTTGCATCATCCCCGCGCTGCCGACGGCGAGCAGGGTGCCGCCGGTCAGTTGGAACGAGCCGTCGTAGTCGAGCGAACCGTTCATGTTGCCGGTCGGACCGTTGATGATCAGCGTGCCGTTGGTCATCACGATCGAGCCGTTGGCGTCGATGCCGTCACCTTCGGCGTAGACCGCAGTATAGCCACCGTTGATGGCGACCATCGCGCCGCTGGCCGTCGAGACGAAGGCACCGCGTCCGCCACCCATGCCGTCGACACCGACATTGATGCCATCGTCGCTGGAGACGATGTGAATGTCGCCGCCGTTGATCGTGACGGTCGTGCCTTCGAGACCCTCATACGACTCGGTGATCTGGATCGTGCCGCCGTTGATCAGGACCTCGGTCTCGGCATGGATGGCGTCATCGCCGGTGGCGAGGTTCAGCGTGCCGCCGTTGATGGTGATGCTGCCGTTGGAGTGCACCGCATCATCGGCGGTGTTGATCGTGAAGCTGCCGCCGTTGACAACGACGCTCACGTCTGCCTTCAGACCCTTAGCCGATGCGTCTGCGCTGATGTTGGCACGGCTGCCGCCGTGTACCGTGAGCGAGAACGTGCCGTCTGCGATGGTCAGGACCGTCTGCGCTTGGAAGGCGTCGCCGCCTGCCACGATGTCGAACTCGCCGCTTTCGATCGTGATCGTCCCCAGCAAGGCGTCCTCTTCATTGTCCGATTTCACGCCGTCGCCCTGCGCGTTGACGGTGATCTGCGCGCCGGCCACCAGCACCGAGTCCTTGCCGCGAATACCGTCATCGGCGGCAGTGACCGCAACAATCGCGTCGTAGATCGTCAGCGTGTCCTTGCTGGCGATGCCGTCGCCGTAGTTGCCGGTGACGGTCAGCGTGCCGGAACCGTAGATCGTCAGCGGATCGTCGCTGAAGACAGCCGCGTTCGGCTCGTTGTCCTCGGCGGTCTCATAGATGTACGCGAACGCGTCGGTCACGACGTTCTGCGTGCCGTCCACCAGCAGGATCGCCGCGCTGTCCGCCTCTTTAACGTAGATCGGGGCGCTGGTGGAGCTGTTGAGGGTGACACCGTCGAGAACGAGCGTTACTAAACCGTCGTCGTCGGTGTCGACGACGATCTGACCGTCGCTGAGCGTGCCGGTCAACCGATAGGTGCCGGCGGCGTCGATTACGGCGGTGCTGCCACTGACGGCTACGCCGCTGCCGTCGACGGTGATCGACGTGCCGTCGAGCGTGAGGGTGGTGTCGATGGTGGGATTGACGTCAAGCGTCGACTGCGCGCTCGCGCTGCCGAGGGCCAGCGCGCTCAAGACGACGAGCAGAATTGCGATGGGTAGGATGGACTTGCGTGTCACGGGACTTCCTCTTGAACCTCAGATTGAACGATCGGATTCGGCCTGTTCGACCGGATACACCCGCAGTGTAGTCGCTCGATGTTCAAGAGTTGTTTAGGCCGTGTAGCCATTCGTGTTGGTAGTGGAACGTGCGGGGTAGCGCCCCGCACCCCGGCAGGAGTTGGCGTTCCTGCACCTCGTTTAATCGCAGAAACGGGAGTCCAGAGGGCATCAGCCCTTTGGAAGAATCCTTTACAACACGGCCTTGATCTGCTCGGCGAGCTTCTTGTTGATTCCTTTGACGGTCGCCAGTTCCTCGACGCTGGCGCTTCGGATCGCGCTGATCGAGTTGTCGAACGCGGCCAGCAGCGCCTTGCGCTTATTCGGGCCGATCCCCGGCACGCCGTCGAGCAGGCTCGCCATGCCGGCCTTGTCGCGGCGGTTGCGATGGCTGGTGATCGCAAAGCGGTGCGCCTCGTCGCGGACGCGCTGCACGAGATACAACGCCTGCGACTGGCGCGGCAGGATGACCGGGATCGGCTTGCCGGGCAGGTAGATTTCCTCGAACTGCTTGGCCAATGACGCCACCGGCACCTTGTCCAGCAGATCAAACGCGCTCAGCACCTCGTAGGCCACCCCGAGCTGACCCTTGCCGCCGTCGATCAGCAGCAGGTCGGGCAAGGTGCGCCACGTCGCGTCGCGGTCTTCCTTGCCGGGGACGTGCACCGGCGGCTCGTCCTTGAGCGTCTGCCAGCGGCTGAACCGCCGCATGAGCGCCTCGCGCATCGACTGGTAGTCGTCCGAGCCGGCGTGATCGACCGTGCGGATATTGAAGCGCCGGTACTCGCCTTTGGCCGGCGTGCCCTGCAGGAAGACGACCCGGCTGGCGA
The DNA here is from genome assembly GCA_016716525.1 of Candidatus Flexicrinis affinis. NCBI lineage: Bacteria > Bacillati > Chloroflexota > Anaerolineae > Aggregatilineales > Candidatus Flexifilaceae > Candidatus Flexicrinis > Candidatus Flexicrinis affinis. The sequence goes on along the minus strand of JADJWE010000006.1, from coordinate 106,992 downwards.
CGATGGCCGTGCCCTGCGTCGTGCTGATGTCGTAGCACTCGATGCGGTTGGGCGGCTTGGGCAGGGTGAGCGCCTCCTGAAGCTCTGCCATCGCCTGCTCGTGTTTGGTGGTGTCGGCCTCCCACTGTGCCTTCATCATGCGCAGCGCCTCGGACGCATTTTCGCGCGCCATGCCGATCAGGTCGATCTTGTTGCCGCGCTTGGGCACGGTGATCTGCACCTTCGCGCCGGAGCGCCGATCCGACAGCCAACGCTCGATGATGCGCGCCTCTTCGACCTCGTCGGGCAGGATGATCTCGCGCGGGATTTCCTGAGTCGTGCTATAGAACTGCGTCAGGAACTGCTCCAGCACCTCGCTGTCGGTCTCGTCCTCGAAGTGCTCCAGACTGCGGTGGTCGCTGCCGATCAGTTTGCCGTTGCGGATGAACAGGATTTGCACCACGGCGGTCTTGTCGTCGCGCGCGATGGCGATCACGTCGTGGTCGGTCATCTGCGGGCTGACCGCACGGTGGCGCTGGGTGATGTATTCGATCGCCTTGAGCTGGTCGCGCAGCACGGCGGCGCGCTCGAACTGAAGCGCCTCGGAGGCGGCATCCATCGCTTTCGTCAAGCGGGCCATGACGCGCTCGGACTTGCCGCTCAGCACGTCCATCAGCTCGGCGATCATCGCCCGGTATTCCTCTTGGTTCACCTTCCCGATGCATGGCGCGTTGCACAACCCGATGTCCCAGAACAGGCAGGCGCGCTCGTCGTTGCCGGTGATCGTGCGGTCGCAGGTGAGATAAGGGAAGGCCTTGCGCAGCACGCGCAGCGTGTTCTGTACCGCCCACATCGCTGCGTACGGGCCGAAGTAGCGCGACCCGTCCTTGACCACCCGCCGCGTCGTCTCGACCTTCGGGAAGGCGTGCTGCCACGTCACGCGGATGTACGGGTAGCGCTTGTCGTCTTTGAGCAGGATGTTGTAGCGCGGCTGATGCTGCTTGATGAGCGTCTCTTCGAGGATCAGTGCCTGCACTTCGGTCTCGGTGACGATCACCTCGATGTCGTGGACCAGCGCGCGCATCTTGAGCGTTTTGGGCGTATGGTCGGCGTGCTTAGTGAAGTAATTCGGCACGCGGTTCTTGAGCGCCTTGGCCTTGCCCACATAGATGATGTGACCGGTGCTGTCCTTCATCAGGTAACAACCGGGCTTGCTGGGCAGGGTGCGCAGTATCTGCCGGATGTGGTCGGGGGTTTCGTAGGCCATAAGGTCGCACAGAGAATCCAAACGGATGTGCTATTTTATCGTGCTCGTTTCCGGTTGTCACGCGGTGATACAGCACCCAAACCGGCATAGAACAAATGTGTTACACTCTCGGTTGGGCGCAACTGGCCTGAGCGCGTGCACGTCTTTTGTTTCGTTACGCCAAGAATCCGGTACGATTGAGGGTGGAGGACGACCATGACCGCCGATGCGTTTCGCCATCTGTTCGACTATCACTTCCGCGCAAACAACCGCCTGTGGACGGAGTGCGTGCTGCCGCTGACCGACGCACAGTTCACCGAACAGGTCGAGTACGGGATCGGGTCGATCCGCAACCACGTCGTGCATCAGTTCAACGTTGACGACCGCTGGTTCAGCGGCCTGCGCGGTGAAGAAGTGCCGGGGTTCCTCAACCCCGTACACTATTACAAACGCGACGTCATTCAGGCCGAACGCGAACGGGTCGAGGCGAAAGTCCGCGAGTACCTCGCCGGGCTGACCGACGACATGCTGCCGACCAAGCCGTTCGATACGCCTGATAAGCCCGATACCCTCACGTTGTGGCAAATCCTGACACACATCGTCAACCACGGTACGGATCACCGCGCGCAGATACTCATGCTGCTGTCGCGCCACGGCGTCAAGACATTTCCTCAGGACTACGCATTCTTCTGCATGGGAAAGTTGTAGGGCACCTTGCGCTTCGGTCTACTTCTCATCACACTGATCGTCCTCGCTGCGAGCCCCGCCATGGCACAGTCTACGCCGGCGTTCGAGCCAATTCGCTGCCCGGTGCCGGTTCCGGCGTTCACCGTGGTCGACTGCGGGTATGTGACCGTGCCCGAACGCCACGAAGTGCCGGACGGGAAACAGATCCGGCTTGCCGTGGCGGTCCTGCGCGCGAGCGACCCGGTCAAGTACCCTGATCCGATACTGTATCTGGAAGGCGGGCCGGGCGGCAGCGCGGTGTGGGGCCTCGACGTGTGGGTCGACCATCCGCTCACACAGCAGCGCGACCTGATCTTGCTCGATCAACGCGGCACCGGCTTCAGCGAGCCGGGCCTGTTCTGCTGGAACTACGACTATCCGTTCGACGTTGACGAAGTTGATTTCGCCGTCTACGAACGCGCCTGCCGCGACCGGTTGCTGCGCGACGACATCGACCTCGGCGCTTACAACAGCGCACAGACGGCCCGCGACCTCCCGGTTGTGGTGCGGGCGCTCGGGCTGGAGCAGGTCAACTTGTACGGGATCAGCTACGGCACGCGCGTCGCCATGACCGCCATGCGCGACGCGCCGCAGGTGATCCGCGCGGTTGTGCTCGATTCGCCGTATCCGCCGCAGGTCGACGGCTTCGAGCTGCAAGCCCTGTACGGCTATCAGCAGATCAATGCGCTGCTCGAACGCTGCGCGAACGATCCACAGTGCGGCGAAGCGTTCCCCGACCTCAAGACGAGGTTCTACACATTCCTCGAGAGCGGCATCGGCACGTATGCCGACGTGGGCGAGGGCTACGAGGAATTGACCAGCGCCGACATCGTGAGCCTGCTGTTCGACTCGATGTACTATTCGGTGGCGATCCCGTATATCCCGCTGGCGCTCGATCTCATGATCAGGGGCGATGGGACGTTCTTCGGCGAGGTGGCTGCGGGCTATATCGGGCCGTCCACCTCGGGCGACGACGGCGAACGGTTCGAACTGCTATACGAACTGGCCGACGATATCGCGTTCGCCTATTCCGGCTTTGACGACTTCGATGCTTTTCTCGACTTTCTGTACGAACTGGACGACGACGAGCGCATCGAGCTGTACCGTACCGCCATCGACGAGACCAGCGATGACGAGTATTTCGAGTTGATCGGCCTGTATCTAGGGGCGGATACGATCGAGCAGACCGAAGCGTACATGGCGGGCCTGAACGACGACGAGTATTTCCGCGTCGTCGAAGGGCTGATCGGCACGCTGGCGCTGGGATATACGGACGTGGGCGACAGCGATGCGACGTTCAACAGTGTCCACTGCGTCGAAGAAGTCCCGTTCAACAGCTACGAAGAGGCCGAGGCGCTTTCGGCAAGTTTGCCACAGGCGGTGAAGGATGGCTTGCTGGAGGGCGCGCTCAACCAGTTCGAGACGTGCAGCTATTGGGGCGTAACCGCCGCTGGCGCGATCGAGGCGCAGCCGGTCCAAAGCGCGATTCCCACCCTCGTGCTGGCCGGCGAGTTCGACCCGATTACGCCGCCGGTGTGGGCGCTGGAGGCCGCGGTGGGGCTGAGCGCCGCGCAGGTCGTGATCATCCCCGGCGCGGGCCACAGCGTAATCGACTCCGGAGAATGCGCGCAGGCGTTGGGCATCACCTTCCTCAACAATCCGACGGCGGCGCTGGATGCCTCGTGCGCGAACAACTTCACCGTGCCGTGGGTGGTGCGGTAAGGGCGTCAGACAGGCTGTAATCGTCGCACCTGCCACGATTACCGACTATCATCTGTGTAGTAGGTAAATTGCGGGTGTGTACATGAGGACAGGACATTGACGTTCCTAAGACACGTGGCTTGGACGGTCGTCGTATTCATTGGCGTGAGCGTCACGGCTGTGACACCGGCGCATGCGCAAGCCGTCGGAGATATGGAGCCGATCGACTGCCCGGTTGCGCCACCGAACGGATTCGACCTGTCTTGCAGTCTACTTACGGTGCCGGAAGACCACGCCAATCCCGACGGCGCGGTAATCCAGATTGCGGTCGCCGTGTCGACGCCTGTGGACAATGATGATTTACCGGAGACGCCACTGGTCTATCTGGAAGGCGGGCCGGGGTATGGCTCGCTCGATAGTATCGACTATCTCCTGACCTACGAGTTGTTTGCCGATCGTATCGTTTACTTTGTGGATCAGCGCGGCACAGGTTACAGCCTCCCCAGCTTGTTCTGCGACGAGTTCTTGTTCGACAAGCGTGCAGCGTTCCCGGTCGCCTACTACTCAGCGTGCGCGGCCGCCGTTGCAGATGCCGGTATCCAGCGCGAGATGTATACGTCGGCTCAGATTGCCAACGATATCGCTGCATTGGTCGAGGCCGCTGGATACCTACAGGTCGACCTCTTCGGGGTAAGTTACGGTAGCCGACTTGCCCTAACGGTCATGCGCGATCACCCGTCCATCGTGCGAAGGGCCATCCTCGACTCGCCGGTGCCGCTGCAAATCAATATGTATGAGCAGGAGGTTGTCAACGGGTACCGTTCAATCAACGCGCTGTTCAGTGCGTGTGCGGCTGATGACGCGTGTAACGGAGCCTTTCCCAATCTTGCCGAGCGATTCCACGACTGGATCAACACCGGACAGCCCGTCACGATCGAGCGTCTTGACGAGACGATCTTGACGCTCAGGAGTCGCGAGGTCCCGGGTATGCTGTTCGAGTTGCTGTATGTAAGTGAGTTCATACCGCAGCTTCCACGTGCGATACATGAGATGATCGAGGGTAACGCAGGGCCGATTGGCCGCTTGTACGGCCGAATAATTCCGAGCGGCTCGGGACAGACGGGTCTGTCCGCCGCCCAGGATACTTCGCTGGGATATGCCGACGGCATGCGCTTGAGTGTGGTTTGCGCTGATGAACTGCCATTCAACTCGCTGCGAACCGCGGAGACACTCAGTTTGGAACTTCCTGTGATGATCCGGTCCGGCCTGTATTCGGCCGTACAGTTTATGATCGGAGCCTGCCGCGGATGGGGTGTGCCAGCATCGGCCGATATCGAAACACAGACGGTCGAGAGTAGTATTCCGGCGCTCGTCTTGTCGGGGGCATTCGACCCGATTACACCGCCGTTGTTTGCAGATGCCGCGTTGGAGGGTTTGTCCAATGGGCAGATCATCCGGGTTGCACACGCCGGTCATGGCATTGTCAACGTGAATCGGTGTGTTGTCGAATTGTCTCTGGCGTTTCTCGATGATCCCGCCACACGGCTCGATCTGACTTGCCTAGAAGACTACGTCCCGTTCTGGCGGCTCCGGTGACCAGAAGCGCGCCGTTCTCTTTCAACGGCGAAGCTGCTCGCGCAGCCGAGGACTGGAAGCGCGGACTGGCCGAGCCGGATCGTCAGTGGAAGCCGGGCTACTCGGCGTGGGCGCTGGCGCATAGCTGGATGGCCGCGGACGGGTTTCCGCCGGAAGTGCGTGATGTCCTCGAACCGGCATTCCCCGGTATCCGCATGCGGCAAGGACTGATTGAGCACAAAGTCCCGATGCCCGGAAAGGGACGCGACTCGCAGAACGACCTGTTCGTGATTGCCGAAGCCGGCGGCGAACGAGTATGTATCGCCGTCGAGGGGAAGGTGGCGGAGTCGTTCGGGCCGACGGTCGGGCAGTGGCGTGACGGTTCGGCCAACAAAGAACAGCGCCTTGTCGGAATCTGCGCACGTATTGGTCTGGCCGATCCTGTGCCGCCTTCAATCCGTTATCAGCTGCTGCACCGGGCGGCCTCGCCGGTCATCGAGGCATTGCAGCGCGGCGCGAAGCATGCGGTCATGCTGATCCATTCCTTCGCAGTCGAAGACATGAACTTTGCCGACTATGCAGCCTTCGCGGCACTGTACGGCGTAGGTCCGGTTCGGAAGGGCCCGCTGGTTCGGCTTGCGCTTGTCGACGGCGTGACCCTGTACGCGGCTTGGGTAACCGGCGATCCGTCGTTCCTGCGCTAACACGACGCAGCTCTACACGTGACACGTGTATCCGAGATCGACCGCCGGGCAGGCGTTGCGTAAACGCGGGCGTCGAACCGGCGTTCTCCCGCTACACTGCGCGGTGGAATCACGCTCCGGAAGGCTCGGACCATGTCCCACCTGTTTGTGCGGCTAAGCGTCGTCTTGTGTATGCTGTTCGCAACCTCGCCGGGTCAGGCACAGAATACAGGCACAGACGCGCTGCTGTTCGTCTGGAACGATGCCGTCTTCGCACAATCCGTGACCACGGGCGAATTGATCGCAACCGGGCGTGAACAGGACGCGTTCGAATCGCTGCAGCCAAAGCGTCATGGCAACGTCTATACGTCGCGTTACAGCCTGACGGCTGTGCCGCCGGCCGATGGCTACGGTCTTGTTCAAGGGGTGTGGACGCCCGATCGCACGGAGCTTGCCTATCTCGCAATTCAGCCTGACGGACCTGAATATCGCGTCGTGATAGTCGAAGACGACGTGCACCATGTCTGGCTCGCTGGCGAGGTCGGCCCGGAGCGCGGGTATCTTGTCCCGCTCGGCTGGTCGGACGATGGCGCGCTGATTGCGCTCGAGCGTCACTCGCTGTATACGCTGGATCGGGTTCGCCTGTGGCAGATCGCCGGGCCCGATCAAGCGCCGGTGCTTCGGCACGAAAGCTCGATCCCCGAACTCAAAGGCAACAGCGCGGCATTGCAGGGCGGATGGGCGTTCATCGGGTTCGACGTGGTCGGCGTACTCGGATACTCGATCAACATGAATACCGGCCAACTGATCTCGTTTCGCACTCAGCTCGCCTTGCAAACTCCGCCGTCGGTGTTCGAAACCTACCCGATTCAGGTCATTGGCGTTGTCGACTCGGTGCAGCTTGATAGCTGGCTGAACGAACCCGCACCGATTTCGCAGGAGTCACACGCCGCGCTTTGGGAGTCCGGACCTCCGTTCTTGAGCTGGCCGCTGCCCGATCATGCCCGCAGCGTTACATGCTATCCTGACTCGGCATGGACCGACCTGAACTATTCGGTCGAATGCCCCGGCCTCGCAACCCCGCGCGAGTATCAAGGGCACGAAGGGACGGACGTCGGTGGGCGACCGAACGGCCTCGAACTCGGCACACCGGTCTATGCTGCGGCGCCGGGCCTCGTCGTGACGAGAAACACCGGATGCAGCAGTGAAGACATCACGTGCGGGGACGCATACGGCAATTACATCCTCATCGAGCACTCGCGCGTCGTCGGCTCCGACGTGCTAACGTGGTTTACTGGCTACGCGCACCTGATGACGGTCCTTGTCGAGCAGCACGCCTATGTGCGTGAGATCGGCGGCCCCATTGCGCTGAGCGGCGATACCGGATTGGGCGGCGCTCATCTGCACTTCGAAGTCCGGGCTCCGCATCATCCGGCCCGCACAAATTGGCTCGATCCGTGGGACGCCCGGCTGACCTCCGACGGCGAAGGGCTGTGGATCGGTGGCGCGGCGTATCCGTCTGCGGCCGTCACGACCGCACCGCCCGCGCCGCAGCGCGTCTGCCGAACAATCGACGGGAACAACATCCGGCGCGGGCCGGGGACCGAGTACGACGTCATTGCGAAATCGCAGTCGCAGGTCGATTATGAGGTCTATCAGATTCAGGCCGTACAGGCCGGCGAAACACCCGGCGAGTGGTATTACATCGGCTGGGATCAGCTCTCGTCGACAGGATGGATCTGGGCGGACTTGATGCGTGACTGCGAACCGGACGCCGCCGGTTAGAGTGTGACTGGTCCGAGGCGAGATATGCTATCCGGTCTGGCGCTACCAGTCCTACACTTCTGGCAATATCACGATCAACTTGTCACAGTTGTACGTCCATCCAGACTGGCAGTGATCTGCCACCTCGGGCCATTAAGAGTGTTGGAGATAACCATGTCCAGCAAGCGAGTCGTACTCAGGTTCTTCACGTTAACCTTTGTTGCCCTGCTTTGGACGGCGGGGGATATGGGATCGTCCCTCGCCCAAGCTGACGAAACGCCTGAAATCGTAATTGAGATCAAGTGGCACCCGCGAGGGGAAGGGCTGTTCGTCATCGGGCGCGGTTCGCCCGGCGTCTGGGGATTGTGGCTCTTCGATACCAACTTGCAGCTTGTGCGGTTCTTCCAGACCGAGAGCCAGATCAGTGCCGACTGGAGCCCGGACGGCACACGCCTTGCGATGGGACGTGACATCCGTGACGTGCAAACGCTCGATGTGCTTCTTACGCTCAGCTCGCGCTCCGGGATCGGCGGCTGGAGTCCGGACGGCGCACAAGTACTTGCGTGGGTGGACGAACGCAATCTCGGTCTGTACGACTCGAACACCGGTGCGCTCGTGCGATCCGTACCGACCGGAGAGATGATCCCCGACGCAGTCCTTTGGAGTCCAGACGGGGAGTACTTCGCGCTTCTGCAACCCATCGGTAGAACCGACATCATCAGCGCGCAGGACGGACGTCTCATCACCACGGTCCCCATGGAGTATCCGATTGGACTGCGTTGGAGTCCGGACAGCCGCTATCTGGCTGCCGCTTTCTTAACCGATGCTGAACCAGGTACTCCCAACACGTTGCCCTACGCCCCTTCTCCCAAGATCGCGTTCGTGACGGTTTGGGAGACGCTAAGTGGAGGCACCGTTCATACTTTCAGCGGCTTGCCCGCTGTCCCACTGCGATTGCGCTGGAATCCGCAAAAGCCCGAACTAGCTGGAGCAGCGGGCGAGGGTGTGTTGTACATCTGGAACCTCGAGACCGGCCAACAGATGGAAATCTACCGGCCGATCCTCGCTCTTATTAGCATGGACTACAGCCCATACGGCGGGCGGGTCATTGTCGGTTCGTGGAAGAGTCGTCAAGTCATCTATGAAACACAGCCTTTCGCAATGGCTAATTCAGTGCGTTGGTCGCAGGACATCGTGGCGGACGTGGTCCGCGTTGTCATTCCCGATCCGTCGCTCGAACTGCTGGAAAGCGTCGAAAGTGCATGCGTCCCTATCACAGTTGCGGATGTTCTGCCTGCCGCGAGGGAGTCTGCACAGGACCTGAACCGATACGCTGAACTCGTGCGCGAGAACACCGAGATCGGGCCCGGCTGCCGTGCCGATCTGCTGGCGGTGGCCGAGGCGCTGATGGCGGAGGCGGGACAGTAACGGCGCTTAGTCCCGCCGCTTACCCGCCATCAGTTCGTCCAAGCTGCCGCCGGGCCTCAGGAAACCCTGCCCATACGCCACATGCCCCTGCGCGATCACGACGAACGCGTTCGGGTCGGTGAACGCAATGATCTGCCGGAGTTGGTCGATCTGGAAGCGCGCCACGGTGACGAACAGCATCGTGCGCTCATGGCCGGTATACATGCCGGTCGCCTGCCAGCTCGTCACGCCGCGCCCCATCATCTCCATGATCGCATGTGCCACAGTGTCCGGATGGTCGGTGATGATCAACCCCATGCGCACGACGCTGGGACCTTCGAGCAGGTAGTCCGACGTCGCGCCCTCGACGCCCAGCGCGACGATCGCATACAACGCGCCCTCCCAGCCAAACACCAGCCCCGCCGCGCCGACCACCGCGATGTTCGCGTACAGGTAGACCGTGCTCAGCGGCAGGCCGAAGCGATGCTGGAAGATGCGCGCCAAAGTCGACGTGCCACCGGCCGTCCCGCCCGCCTTGTAGATCAGCCCGGCCCCGACGCCACCCACCACGCCGCCGAACAGCGCGTTAAGCAGCACGTTGTCGCTGACACCCTGCGGCGGGAACAGCGGCGCGGCCCAGTCGGTCAACAGCGAGAACAGCACAACGCAGTAGACCGTCGACGCGACGGTGCGCCACCCACCCAACACACGGTACGCGTAGATCTGGATCGGGATATTGCCGAGCAGCACGATCAAGCCGATCGGGGTGTCGAACAGGTGATTGAGCAGCACCGCCACGCCCGAAACGCCCGCCGGTGCGATGTTGAACGGCGCCATGAACACGACGACCGACACCACCCAGATCAGCGTGCCCGCGGTGAGCAGGACAAGGCGCAGGATGGTCTGCCGGGTTGTGCGGTTGAGTGTGACGGCCATGGGCTACTCCTGCACCGGCGCGTTGAGTTGATGGATGACGCGCAGGCCGTCGAGCGTCAGCTCAGGCTCGATGCGGTCGAAGACGTTCGTATGCGGCTGGAAGACACGCGCGAGGCCCCCGGTCGCGAACACGCGAATCTCGTCCGGGCTGGCGATGACGGGGTCGTCCTGCATCATCTGCGCCTTGATGCGCGACACAAGCCCTTCGATCATGCCGAGATAGCCGAGGAAGATTCCGGACTGCATGGCGTGGATGGTGTTGCGCCCGACGGCGGACGGCGGCGGCAGCAGATCGATCTTGTGCAGGCGCGCGGCACGGCTGACCAGCGCGTCGTGTGCCACGCCGATACCGGGGCAGATCGCGCCGCCGCAGTAGGCGTTGTGACGGTCCACGACGTCGAAGTTGGTCGAAGTGCCGAAATCGACCACGAAGGCCGGCCCGCCGCCGTGCAATCGGGCGACCGCCGCGGCGTTGGCGATCCGGTCGGCGCCGGCCTGCTGCGGCTGATCGATCGCGAGCGTGACGCCGTTGTCGGTTTTGTCGCTGACCACGACGGGCGGGAAGTCGAAGTAGCGTTCGACCAGTTCGACGAACGCCAGCGTCAGGCTGGGCACGACGCTGCCGATGACGACGCCTTCGATCGCGTCCATCGACACGTCGGCGCTGTCAAGGAAGTTGCGGACGAGGACGGCGTACTCGTCGGCCATTTTGTCCGGGACGCTGCGTGCGCGCCAGCTCAGCGCCCACGTTTCGCCGTCCCAGAGGCCGAGGTGAAGGTTGGTGTTTCCTACATCAAACGCCAACAGCATGACGGTTTGCTTTCTTGTCGGGGGAAAAGCTCGCGACAAGTATACAACCCGCCATGCTGCTGGGGCAGATGGGGCTCACGTGATATGGCTAGAGCGAGAGGGTGCCGGCGACTGCCAACACGGCAACGAGTGCTGCGACGAAGCGCACGACCGGGTTCAGGTGCTGACGGAACTGCGCGTCGCTGGAGGGCGTCGCGAAATCCCACGTGTTCAGATCGAACTCGCGGTCGGCGTTGGTGCGCCGGTCGAGTCGCGATCGTTCCAGTACGTGTGCGGCGAGGTGGTTCTGAGCGTTCATGGCGGGTAACTCCTGTTGAAATGGGTGTGTGTTAGGTACAGAGATCAGTCTATGACGACTGGGAATGGCGTCTACCACGCATTTCTGGGGGTAGATGCAGTAGAGGCGCCCGAAGGCGCCCCTACACACGTGATGTTGATGGTTCCCCCAATTGCGGGGTGGGAGTTAGAGCACTGCCACCAGCACGACCAGCGCCAAGACGACGCTGACGATGCCGGGGTGGAAGTTCAGCTGCACGCCCGACTCCCGGCGGCGCGGCGCATCACGCCACGTACCGAGATTGATCTCGCTTTCCGACACGCTGCTGCCAGCGCGGCGGTTGGATCGGTTGAGGGATTCGAGCAGCAAGTGATTGTTGACGTTCATGGCCGGGTACTCCTGTTGGATGGGTTTGAATTGGATGGGTGTTGTTACCAGTGATCAGTCTATTCCGACTGTGAAATTCGTCTACCGCCCATTTCTGGGGGTAGCCGTCGTTCGCGCGGATGCGAAGTTACAGCCCCACGACGAGTACGATCAGCGCGAGCGTTACGCTGACCATGCCCGGATGGAAATACTGTAGCGCATTGGAATTCCGACGCTGCGGCGCAACGTCCCACGTGTTGAGGTCGAACTCGCCTTCGGCGGCTCTGCGCGGACGGCGGTTGTTCCAGTTGTACGACTGGACGAGATAGTGGTCGAGCATGTTCATGGTTCGCACTCCTGTTGATAGCATTGATCAGACGTATCTGGAGACTACGATACTTACCGTTCAGAAATCGTCTACTACCCAAGATTGGGGGGAAACGAAACAGGGGCGCCCGTGGGCACCCCTGTTGGCCTCGCGGTGTGGAATTGGCGTTAGTTCTCAGTCACCGTGACGACGAGCTGGGCCCTGTTGTTGGCTTCGCTGGTCTCGGTCACGATTTCTTCGGCGTCGACCATTGCTTCGAGGATAAAGTTGCCCGCCGTGTCGAACGTGTAGTCGATCAAAACGGCGGCCGATTCACCGGGGCGCAGGTTCGCCACGTTGACCGTGCGAACCTCGCCGTTAGGCCGCAACTGAAGCGATACGGTGAAGTCGCCGGTGCGCCGTGTGCCAACGTTCGACACGGTGATCGAGTATTCCTCGTTCGTCTCGCCGCCTGACGGAAACTCGATGTCCTCTTCGCCGTCGAAGATGTTGATCACCAGATCCGCCACGCCCGGCGTTGCCGTAATTGTCGGCGATGCGGTCGGAGAAGGCGTAATGGTCGGGCTGGCCGTAGCCGTGACGTTGGGGGTCGGCGTCGGCGGCGCGGCGATCACCGGCACGCTGACGCAAAACGAACCGTACAAGCTCACGAACGCGCCGGACACCCAGCCGAACGTGCCGAAGTTGTTGAGCTGATACCACGAGTTGTCGCCCAAACGGCCGGTGACCGGGATCACCGCGCCCTGTGTCAGTGTGGTAAGGATGGAATAGTTGGTGCCGGGGCCTGCTCGGAAGTTCAGGCCGCTGTTGATCAGCGCGCGGCAGGTCGGGTCGTTCGGGTCGATCGCCGGGCCCTGCGTGACGATAATGCCGGTTGTCGCGGTGGGTTGAGACGCCACCACGCGCACGTTAAGGATGGCCGGGTCGCTGGCGACGGCGCCGCGGAATGCGGTCACGGCCAGCGTGACGTCGCCGGTCACCAGCGGCGTGTAGTTGAGTATCACGTTCTTGTCGGTATCGCCCGAAGAGGAGTCCGACGCGATGGTCTTGACCGGGGACCCGTTGGCGGTCATCTGCACGCGGTCGACGCCGATGTCGTCACGCACGTTGGCTGTGACCAACAGCTCGGTGTTGACGCGATGTTCGACACCGTTGGCCGGGCTGATGATCGTGACGATCGGCTTGGTCGATACCAGCGTTGTCGGCGTCGCCGTGGGCAGGCGCTCTTCTTGTTGGGTCAGGTTGCACGCGCCCATCACAGCGGATGCCAGCACAAGCGCGCAAATCAGCAGAAAACGTGGTGTACGCATGGGTACTCCCTCGGGTCGGGCGAGGTCTGTTTGGATGAGTCTTGCTTGCATTGTAGCACGAGTTACATACGCGACCATCACGCCGAACGTACGGCTGATCGGTGCAATGTCACCGGCTGGCGGGTGATGGATCGCCGTGGGTGCTCGGCTTAGTTGGAGGTCGCGAGCACCGCGCACGCCACCGGTCCGGCGGGGCAGCCTGTGGGCGCTTGTGCTTTGGCATAGCGTATGGCGGCGAGCAGCAGCAATACGAGAGCGAACGCGAGGAGGAACGAACGGCGGCGGCGGTGCATGCGGGGCCTTTCGGACGGGCGAGCGGTGCAGCGGACCGCATTATCGAGTGCGGGCCACTGTAGTTAGAATACGACACATTCGGAGGCCTAGTGCGTTGACGGTGCCGCATACGCAGTTCGCCGCATACGCAGTTCAATGTACAGCGTGCTGCCGCGAGGCGCGCAGCGTGCCCTGCATCTAAGGGTATGGGTATCTGGGGATTGAGACTAAGCTGGGTCGCCGAGGCGGCGTTCGGTGCCATTGGCAAGCCGCATGATGTTTTCGCGGAAGCGGTAGAAGATCAGTGCGGCTGTGGCGACGGCGTACAGCGAGTACACCGAAGGCGCCATATTCTGCGTCGTCAACACGAACAGCCATGGCAGCGAGAGACCGAACAGGATCAGGACGCCGAGCGACATGTAGCGGGTGAGGACGACCGCCGCGCTGCACAGCGCGAAGCTGACCGCCACAACCGGCGCCGGCGCCAGCATCAGCAGCGTGCCGAACGCCGTCGCCGCGCCTTTGCCACCCCGTATCGAACCGGTCAGGAACAGCACGATGATTGACCAGTTGTGGCCGATGATCGCACTGGTCGCGCCGGCAGCCATACCGAGTGCAGGATTTTCGGGCATGAACTGCTGCGCGAACAAGATCGCCGCCATGCCCTTTGCCGAGTCCATGAACCACACGACAATCCCTAGGGGAATGCCGAGCGCGCGCGAAATGTTGGTCGCGCCCATGTTGCCGCTGCCGATTTTAAAGATGTCGATTCGGTGCAGCCTGCCGATAACGTAGGCGGTCGGCACCGAGCCAAGCAGATAACCGGCGGCGATGGTCAATATCAACGCCACGAGCAAAGAAATCTGCATCAACTGTATCTCACAACCCTCGGTTTAACGCAAACTTTACACGGTTATAACGCAGTGTAGTAGTTATAACACGCGCTTGATCGTTAAGGTACGCGATCCACGTTAGCGATCCATGATGAGCGATAGAGACGGTGGGGAACCGTCAGAGATTCGACCGACGGCACGTGCTAGAATGCGGCGCATGAAGCGCGCAAGACTGTTCCTCGCCCTGCTGCTGGCGGCTGCGATCCTCATGCCGGCCAGTGCGCAAGATGCGGTCAGCGATCTGTTGGGCCGGATTAACGGCCTGCGCGGGTCGCTTGGCCTGCCCGGCTATACGCTGAACTCGGCGTTGAGCGCGGCGGCCTTGAACCAAGCGCAGTACATGGTCAGCACCGGCCAGATTACCCACACACAGGCGAACGGATCGACCCCTACGACCCGCGCAGCGGCCGCCGGATATGGCGGCAGTTGGGTGAGCGAGAACATCTACGCCGGAACAAATGCGACACCCGGCAACGCATGGAACTTCTGGCTCAATTCGCCAATCCATTATCGCGGCATGACCAACCCGAATTATCAGGAAATCGGCATCGCGACGGCGTCCAGCGACTGGGGACGGTCGTACGTGCTGGTCTTCGGGCGCGTGGGCGGTACGCCGCTGGTGTCGGCAGCGTCATCGGGCGGGAACAGCGGGAGCCAATCGTCGGCGCCACCGTCTTTCGTCGTCGGCCTCGACAGTTTCGGCAATATCATGCACGAAATTCAGCCCGAGCAGACATTGGGCGACATCCTGCTGACCTACGGTTACACGTGGGACGACACCGACGAGATGTTGACGCTCAACAACCTGTCGCGTGACGACATCCGCCTGCTGCAAGTCGGCGCGATCTTCCTCGTGCCGCCGAAAGACGGCACCTATACCCCGACGCCGCTTCCGGAGGGCTGGCCAACCGCGACTCCCGAACCGGAGGACTTTGTCGCAACGGCGATCGCCGAAGCGGCAGCCAACGCAACCGCGGCCGCCCTCACGCCGACCACCACCCTCGTACCGACATCGACGCCTGAGCCGACGCAGCGGCCCAGCCCGCGTCCGTTCGATACGCCGACACCCAACACGAGCAGCGCGTCCTCGGCTCGAATCGCCACATCTGCCGGCGTTCCCGCGTTCCTCGTCATGACCATGACCCCGACGGTCAATATGCAGGCAACCGCTAGTCCTACGCCCGAAGCAACGGTGATCGCGCAGGTGGGCAGCCCGCCGCCCGCCGCGCCCGCATTGATCGAACAGGTCAGCGTTCAGCCGCCCAGCGAGTCGCCGTGGTTGATTATCGCGCTGGTCGGTCAGGCCGTGGTGATCGTGGCCGGCGCGGCGATCTTCTTCCTCAGCCGCCGCCGCCGATAGGTCGTTTGGGGCGCTGCCCCAACCCCCGCCAGAAGGCTGACGCCCGCTGGACTCCCTTTTCCGCAACAGAAGCCGCAAGCGGCCTCTGTTTCCGAGATAGGGGTCAAGAAAGCCCCAATCCTTGTCGAAGTATGGACTTCAGCACTCGCATTGCGCGGATTCAGACCGCTTGCGGTCTGAATCCGCAGAATTGGGAGTCCAGAGGGCGTCAGCCCTTTGGAAATCAGTTCAGCAGTGTTGTGATGACGGGCTTGCCGCGGGTGACGATGACGGTGTGTTCGAACTGCGCCGAGATCGCGCCGTCGACGGTCAGCAGCGTCCATTTGTCGTCATGGGTGCGGATGCGCCCGATGCCGGGGGTGAAGAACGGCTCGATCGTGAACACCGTGCCTTCGACCATCTTGGTGCGCAGGCGTGGCTGGAAGTGGTTGGGGATGTTGCGCGGGTCTTCGTGCAGCGTACGACCCACGCCATGACCGCCCAGCTCGCGGAAGGTGCGATAGCCGAACTTGCGCGCTTCGCCCTCGACGATGCGGCCGATCAGGTTAAGCGGCGCGTTTGCGGTGACGGCGTCGACGGCCTTGTCGAGCGTCGCGCGCGTGCGCTTGAGCAGCAGTTCGGCATCCGGGTTGACGGGCGGCACGATCATACTGGCCCCGGTGTCCCCGATATAGCCGTCCAACTCCGCGCTGACATCGATGTTGACGACGTCGCCGGGTTGGATCACGCGCGATCCGGGCACGCCGTGGGCAACCTGTTCGTTAACGCTGATGCAGGTCGCGCCCGGGTACTGGTACATCAGGATCGGCGCAGAACGCGCGCGGTGCTTGGCAAGATATGCCGCGCCGAGCCGATCGAGTTCAGCGGTCGTCATGCCGGGCTCGACCTGTTCCATCATGTAGTGCAGCGTCTGCGCGCAAATGCGGCCGATGTTGAGCAGGCCGCGCACGTCGTTATCGTCGCGTATCACCATACGCTTTAGTCCTCCAGAATTGCGGCGAGCGCCGGCGGCATCGCGAACAAGCCGTCCGGTTCGCAGGGCAGGCCGACAGTGTCGATCACCGCGTCGAGATTGATCGGCCCGTACAGGTGTGGGTAGAGCGGATCGTTCGGGTTATCGGGCGGGCCGGATCGGCCGGCAGCCTCCCAACGCAGCGGAGCGGTTAGCTTCTCGGCATCCACGCGCAGCACAAGCAGATCGGTACGCCCGTGATAGTGCTTGTTGGCTGTACGCAGCAGCTGCGCCGGCGTCGAAAAATGGATAAAGCCCTCAGTCGCAAGGGACGGCGAACGAATTTCGCCCGCATCCAGCCGTGAGTCCCACGCAGAGCGTGCGATAATATGCAGTATGACTCGTTCCATCACGCACCCTAACGATCAACCCCGGTATTATACGCTATGAGCTTGTACGCGGAAATCGCTATTCACGCCGCCGTGCCGACCGCCTTTCATTACCGCGTGCCGGAGTCGCTGGAAGGCCGGATTCAGGTCGGGCATCTGGTTAACGTCGGCGTGCGGTCAGGCCGTCAACCCGGCGTCGTGATTGGCCTGAGCGACACGACGCCGGTGGCTGAGCCGAAGACCATCGCTGGCTTGCTCGACCCGAATCCGGTGATGAGCGCCACGGCGGTGCGCCTCGCGCGGCGGCTTGCCGACGAGTATATGGTGCCGATCGGGCTGTGCGTCTGGCTGTGGATTCCGCCCAATCTGATTCAATACGCCGAGCCGGTTGTCACCTTGCTCGACAGCCGCTATGCCCCGAACGACGCGCTCGAACACGAAGTGCTGACCCTTCTCAAGAAACGCGGACCGCTGCGTTTCGCGCAGTTTCAGCTTTCGCTCAAGCACGACCTGTGGCGCGACTCGATCGATAAGCTGAGCGAGCTGGGCGTGGTCGACGTCGAATCGACGCTGCTTCCACCGCGCCCACGTGCCGCCCGCATCCAGACCGCCGCGCTGGCGTTCCATCCGGCGGCGCTAGACGAGGCCATGAACGCCATCCCGGACTCGCTGCGCCGTGGCGACACTTTACGCCACGTCCTGCGCGTGCTCTCCCGGGAAAGCGCTCCAATGGACGTGAGTTGGGTTTACGCGCAGACCGGTGCCAAGACTGCCGACTTGCAGCGGCTCGCGGAACTCGATCTGGTGGATCTGGGAGAGAAGCAGTCGTGGCGCGATCAGCTTGTAGAGCGCGACTATATCCCCGCTGTGCCACCGCGCCTGACCGACGAGCAGCTTCGCGCATGGGCGGTGATCGAGAAGGCCGCCGCGCGGGGGACCTACGCAGGGTTCGTGCTGTACGGTGTGACCGGCAGTGGCAAGACCGAGGTTTACCTGCGTGCCATCGATGCCGTGCTGGCGCATGGCCGTCAAGCGATCTACCTCGTGCCGGAGATCGCGCTCACCGCCCAGACGATCCGGCGGGTACAGGCGCGCTTTCCGGGACGCGCGGCGGTCGTCCACAGTCGCTTGACCGACGCGGAACGCGTGCGCGTCTGGGAACGGGCGCGCGGCGGCGAGATCGACATCGTCGTCGGGCCGCGCTCAGGGTTGTTCCAGCCGCTGCCGGATGTCGGGCTGGTGATCGTCGACGAAGAGCACGACAGCAGCTATCGCGCCTTGAGCGCGCCGTTGTTCGACAGCCGCAAGCTGGCCGAGTGGTGGATGCGCGAAAACGATGGCCTGCTGCTGATGGGCAGCGCAACCCCTGACGTCGAGACGCTGCTGCGCGCCCAGACGAAAGAACTCACGCTGCTCGAACTGCCGCGGCGGGTGTTTGCGCACCGCTTGCGCGCCGAGACTCAAGCCGCCCGTCTGCGCGTGCGGCCCAGTTCCGAAGGCGTCGAAGCGGACGCGATTGCGCGCGGGCTGCCGCCGGTCACACTCATCGACATGCGTGAGGAGCTAAAATACGGCAACACCACGATCTTTAGCGCGGCGCTCACGGCTGCGTTGGATGAGACGCTCGCCAATCAGGAGCAGGCTATCCTGTACCTCAACCGGCGCGGCACGTCGACGTATGTGTTCTGCCGCGACTGCGGCTACGTCGCGCGCTGCCCGAACTGCGATCAGCCGCTGACCTATCACGAGCACGGCAGTCAACTGCGCTGCCATACCTGCGGACACAGCGCGCCAAACCCGCGCCAATGCCCGAACTGCGCCAGCGACCGCATCCGCTACTTCGGCGCAGGCACGCAGAACGTCGAGGCCGAGGTGCTCAAACGCTGGCCGACCGCGCGCGTCATCCGCTGGGACAGCGATGTCGCCAGCAAGCCCGAAATGCACGACGCGCTGCTGCTGCGCTTTCTCGACCATCAGGCCGACATTCTGGTCGGCACGGCGATGGTCACCAAAGGGTTGGATCTGCCGCTGGTCACACTGGCCGGCGTGGTCAGCGCCGATGTCGCGCTCAACATGCCGGACTTCCGCGCGGCTGAGCACACGTTCCAGCTTATCACGCAGGCGGTGGGGCGTTCGGGTCGTGGCCTCAAGCCGGGGCGCGCTGTCGTGCAGACGCACATGCCCGGCCATTACGCGATTCAGCACGCTGCGCGCCACGACTACACCGGCTTTGCCGAAGCCGAGCTTTCGTATCGCCAGCAGTTGGGGTATCCCCCGTTCCGGCGCATGGCGCGCATCGTCTTCAAGCACCCCAACAGCGGCCGCGCCCGCGATGCGGCACAGCAAGCCGCCCGTGTCCTCAACGAACGGATTGCCGAGATGGGACTGACCGCCACCGACCTGATCGGTCCCGCGCCGTGCTTCTTCCAGCGCATCGCCGAGAACCACCGCTGGCAGGTCATCGTGCGGGCGCCCGACCCGCGCCTGCTGCTCAACGGCGTCGCGCAAGCGCAAGGCTGGCACGTCGAAATGGACCCGGTTGACGTGTTGTAGCAAGAGACGCGGAGGCTTCGCCTCCACACCTCCACAAGGGGTTTTCACCCCTTGACCCCATTACTGCGAATTCGGCAGGCACGCGTGCCTGCCGAATTCGCCAGATGGGAGTCCAGAGGGCGTAAGCCTTCTGGCGGGGTTCGGGGCAGCGCCCCGGAGAATCAAAACGAGGTCCGGTACCGGACCTCGTTGAGCCGAGGTGGGGTGGGGCTAACGGCCGAAGGCCTTGTTGCCGAACAGGCGCACCACCGCAATGGCGACGACCGCGCCGATCACGCCAGTGATGATGTTGCCGACGAGCCAGATGTCACCGATGCCCTGCAGGTTCAGCGCGCGTAGGAGCAAGCTGCCGATCGCACCACCGACGAGGCCGAGCAGGATGTTCATGCCGATACCCATGCCGTCACCACCCATAATGCGGCTGGCCAGGTAACCTGCGAGGCCCCAGAACAGGGCGGCAATGGCGATTTGAACCAAGAACGCGGCTGTCCAACCGATCACCGTGATGATCAACAGGATGACGACGATTGCGATTAGGATTCCCATGGTCGGATTCCCTCCGAAGTGTGTTCACAGTTTGCGTTGACAATAGTGTATACGCGAATTGGCGGAAAAGGTTTCGCGCTAGTCGCTTAAATCGGCAATCAACAGGTCAATGGCCATCTGAGGCGACATCTCGCCGGTCTTCATCGCGATATCGGCGTCGAGCAGACGGTGGTGGATGCGTTCGAGGTCGGGCGCGGTGAACGTGCGTGCCAGCCTGCCGAACTGCTCGGCAGCGAATCCGCGCGAACCGGTCGCTGCGGCAAGGCTTCCCCCGATGCCCGTGTCGATGAATTCGCGGGCGAGGATCAGCAGGCGGAATTGACGCATGATCATGCCGAAGATTGAAAACTCGCTCTGCTTCTCCTGTCGCAGTAGTCGATGGAAGAGCTGCATTGCGGTGCTGCCGTCGCCTTTGGCGATCGCGTCGACCAGCTTGAAGATATTGGCCTCGGGCACGTACGCCGTAATTGCGGCGACATCGTCTTCGGTGATGTCGGTGCTGGGATGGATGTAGTCGGCCAGCTTGCTCAGTTCGCTGTCGAGCGCGTGCAGGTCGGCGCCGGCGACATCGGCGAGAGCGGCGGCGGCGCGTGGCTCGATCGTCACGCCGTACAGTTCGGCTCGCTTGACGATCCATCCGGCCACGTCATCGGGGACGTCAAACGCGCGCACGACGGCGTTGGGCAGGTCGGTGGCGGCCTTCAGCACGGCGTTGCGAGCGTCGATCTTGCCGCTTTCGACCAACACGAGGCGCGCGTGCTCGGGCAGGTCGGCGATCGCCTCGGCAAGCTGAGCCTGTGCCTTGCGCCCCGAGTCTCCGGTGAGCGCTGCCAGCAGCCCGCGCACGATAACCAGGCGCCGGTCGCTCAGGAACGGGTACGACGACACCGCGTTGAGGATCTCCGGCACGCTGGTCGACGGGCCTTCGAATTCGCTGGTGTTCATGTCGCCGTAGTCGCCCATCGCGCTGCGCATCTTGTTCAGCGTGTCGCGCAGGGCGATATCGTCGGCGCCGTAGAAGATGTAGAATGTCTTGGTTGGCCCGGCCATTGTTGTCTCCCCGGGAGAGGAGTATACCATGCCGCTGATCGAGACCGCGCGCGGTGCGCTGTATCTTACGGATCACCGCCGTGACGACCGGCCGGTGGTCGTTCTGGTGCACGGCGCAGGTGGGACGCACTTGGACTGGCCGCGGGCGGTGCGACAGGTCGGGAGCCTCGCGGTCGACCTGAGCGGACACTACAAGTCGGCCGGGGACGGTCACGCCGACATGGCCGAGCACGCCGCTGACCTCGCCGCGCTGCTCGACGCGCTGGAGATCGACCGGGCTGTCGTGTGCGGTCACAGTATGGGTGGGGCGGTGGCGCTCACGTTTGCGCATCAGCACCCTGACCGGATGCTCGGCATGGCACTGATCTCTACCGGCGCGCGGCTCAGGGTGAATCCGGAGATTCTACGCCGTGCCGAAGACGATCCGGACACGCTCGACGCGTTTCTGCTTGAATACCTGTGGGCCGGCGACCCGTCCAAGCGAGGTCCACGCCAGCGGCCGATTGTCGTCGCGCGCGATTATCAGGCCGCGAACGCGTTTGACGCGCGTCCGTGGCTCGACGCCATCCGTATGCCGACTCTGGTGTTGTGTGGCACGGCGGACCGCATGACCCCGCCGAAACTGAGCGAAGCGATTGCGTCTGCGATCCCCGGCGCAGAACTGCATTTGATCGAAGGCGCGGGCCACATGCTCCAGCTTGAGCGTCCTTCGGCGGTCGCGGAGCATTTAACCACGTGGATTGACGGCTTGTGACGCTCTATATATGTCACTATTGACATATAAAACACACAATGATAGACTGACGCCATGCTCAAATTCATCTTGCTTGGTTTCCTGAACTACTGCCCCCAGACGGGCTACCAGCTCAAAGTGTTCATGGACGAATCCACCGGGCATTTCTGGCATGCGTATCACAGCCAGATCTACACCACGCTTCGTCAGTTGGAACGCGACGGGCTGGTCCGTTCGGACGAGGTCGCCGACGCAGGCGACAAGCTCAACCGGCGTGTGTATCACATCACGGCGGTAGGGCAGGAGGCCTTACGCGAGTGGTTGGCCCAGCCGCTAACCGAGCCGGTCGCCGCGAAGGAAGACCTGCTGGTGCGGTTGTTCTTCAGCGGCCAGCGCACCACGGACGACGTGCTGGACGAACTGCGCCTTCAGCGCACGCTGCACACCGCCAAGCTGCGGTTGTACGAACGGCTATCGGCTGACGACCTGCACCCGGCAAACATGCCGCGCGATGTCTTGCGCCGTGAAGCAGCGCTCTGGGGCGCCACCTTGCGTTTCGGCCTGCTTTACGAGCAGATGTACGTGCAGTGGCTGAGCGAGACGATTGAGCAGCTCGAACGCAGTTAGCCTGAACCGGAGGGCGGCATGGTGTTATCGGATGCAGCGCAGTTGATGATCGGTCTCGCGTTTATCAGTATTCCGACAATCGAGTTTGGCGGGCGTTTCTTGCTCTCGCAGCTCGGCAACCCGAATTCAGTCATCACGTCGGCAGAACAAGCCGCATACTTCCGTGCCGGCCACGCCCACGCTGGCGTGCTGGTTATCCTAGCGATCGTCGGCCAGATCGCCGCCGATTCGATTGCGGTGTCGAGCGTCATTGAGTGGGGCATCCGCATCCTGCTGTTTGCCGCCCCGATCCTGATGTCCGCCGGGTTCTTCCTCGGCGCGCCTACTGGCAAATCCAAGCGGCCCGGACGCCTGATCTCCATCTTGTACGGCGGGGCGCTGTGCCTCGCGGTCGGCACGATTGGGCTGGGCGGCGCGCTGATCTTTACATAGGCGGCGTATAATGGCCCGTCCAAATTCAAATGAGGGCACCTGTCTGTGGCTCATGTGTTTGTCGTTTACCGCCGCACGAATCCGCACCCGCAGGTCAAGCACGTCGTTGATGCGCTCGTCGCCGCGCACGGGCCACAGCGCATCGTGACGGAGATTTCCGGTCTGCGCGGTGCGACTGGTTACCGGCAGGAGGTCGCGGCGACAATCGCACGGTCGGCCGGCGTGATCGTCGTACTCGGACCTGACTTCATAAGTTCGGGCGACGCGCTCGGCCGCGGGCTGCTGGACGACCGCGAGGATCCGCTGCGCATAGAGATCGCCGCGGCACTCAAGATGCGTCCGAACGGCACCTACTTCGCGCTGGTTGGCGGGCTGGAGATGCCGCCTGCGAACGCCCTTCCGCCCCCGCTTCGCGCGATGCCACGCACTGCTTGGGTGATGCTTGGCGGCGGAAATCCGTTTGAAGAAGGTGTCCAGCAGTTCGTGACCATTGCAGCGGGACTGCTCAGCGGGTCGATCCGGCGCACACGGCTGATGATCGCGGCGGGAGTGGCCGTGTTTGTGCTGTTGTGTGTTCTCTTTGCCGTGTTCATGAGTCAGACGAGCGGATCTGGCGGCCTGTTCTGATAGGGCGCGCGACTACCAAGCGCCCTTGACGAGCGCCGGCTTTGCGCGGATAGTTGCCTCGTTGCAGCACGCAGAGTGGGGGCAGCAATGGGCGCAAGACGCAAGACGACAGTCGCCGTGATCTTCGGCGGCCGCAGCGTAGAACACGACGTTTCGATCATCACCGGCAGCCAGATCATGCGCGCGTTCGACGCGGCGCGGTATGACGTGGTCGCCGTCTACATCACCCGCGATGGGCGGTGGTTCACCGGCGAACCGCTCAAGGTGCTGGACAGTTACACCGGCGATGTCACGAGCATCAAAGGCGTCGAGCCGGTCGTGCTCTCGCCGAGCACGCAGCATCACGGCCTGATCATTAAGCCGCTGACCGGATGGTTCCAGCGCAGCACCATTCAACGCATCGACGTGCTGTTTCCGGCCATACACGGGTCGCACGGCGAAGATGGCACGCTGCAAGGGCTGTTCGAGTTGGCCGACATCCCGTATGTCGGATGTGGCGTGCTGGCCTCGGCGCTAGGCAACGACAAGGCGCTGACGAAGGTCGTGCTGCGTCAGTCCGGCGTGCCGGTCGTGGACGACGTGGTGTTTACGCGTGCTGAATGGCAGGACGACTCCGAAGCGGTGTTGGCGCGCATCGAGGAGCGGATGAGTTATCCGCTGTTCGTGAAGCCGGTGACGCTCGGCAGCAGTATCGGTGTCGGTCGCGTCAACGATCGGGCCCTGCTGCGCGCGACGATCGAGGTCGCCACCAGTTTCGATCGGCGCGTGATCGTCGAACCCGCCGTTGTCGATTGCGTCGAGATCAACTGCGCGGTGATGGGAGACGACACCGGTTTCACTGCGTCCGTACTCGAACAGCCGAAGGGTTGGGCGGAGTTCCTGACGTACGAGGACAAGTACATGCGCGGCGGTGAGGGCATGAAATCGGCCGAGCGGCTGATCCCCGCGCCGCTGTCGCCGGAGCAGACCGAGCGCGTCCAGTCGATCGCTAAGCAGGCGCTCGCGGCGATCGAAGGGCGCGGAATCGCCCGCATCGACTTCCTCGTGCGCGGTGAGGATGTCTTCCTCAACGAGATCAACACCATGCCCGGCTCGCTGGCGTTCTATCTGTGGAGCGAAACCGGAATGAGCAACGCCGACGTCGTCGACCGGTTGGTGACGCTGGCACAGAACGCCGGGGCCGAGAAGCGCCGCACGTCGTTCGACTACCAGTCGAATCTGGTGCAGCTTACCCAGCAGCGTGGCGGCCTCAAGGGGTTGAAGGGCGCCAAGTCGACAGCTTCCCCCAAGCCTACGCCCGTCAACGCTTAGCAGAATCACACAGGCCGCGAAATCGCGGCCTGTCGTTTGTGCCTTCGAGGAGAATCCCGCCGAACCGACAGCGCCCCTCAATACCCCGATCGCTGAATTCTTCCGCCGTATTGCATTTCCTCAGTACGCACGGTTTGCGTTACTGACGACCTCCTGGCTGCAACGTTGACTTTGCGGTGGGCCAAGAGAGGACATGACTCTCTCAACCCACCTCGGAGTACCGTCGCGGAGGCTACGTTACTCCTTCCCACAGGATAACACGGGAAGGCTCTTGCTCACTTTGTGTGCTCACGGGGAATAGAGGATCCTCAAGCGCAAGAGGTCCAGTTTGGTGCGACCATACCTCTGCCGTTTGAGCATCTTGAGCCGGTGGATTTGGCCTTCCGTCTGACCGTTGCTCCACGGCAGTTCGAGGGCGGCTCGGACCGCAGCGAAGTCCTGTGAGATGGAAGCGGCAAAGTGCCGTAGTGCCGCTACCGGGCTGTGAGAACAGGTGTCAACCCACGCATTCAATCCATCCGGTTGCATCTGGCGGTCCATGGTCATGAAGTGCTGAGCCAACAGGTACAAACCCGCCAATCCAGCATCCTGCTGAAGACGGGTCAGAACGGATGAGTCCTCGGGGGACAGTTAGGATCAGCGGTCAAGACACGCACACACGTCGGCAAGGTCGGGAGGCGAACCTCCGTCATTGCATCGGACGACACCTGTGGATTGTGGGGGCGGTGACGCTGGTTGTGCACCCATTTGGCGACTTGACCGGACGCGCCGGGATAGCCGCGGTCGCGAAGTTCACGCCACAGCTGCTGCGCGTTGGTACAGCCCGTGGCCACGCGCTGTTTCAGATAGCCGATAAACGGGTCCAACATGCTTGGGACGTAGGCGCTGCGGCGTTCCGGAACCGTCTTGGCGTGATACAGGCGATGCACCTTACCGCGACTCATCCCCAGTACGCGGGCAATCCGCCGTTCGCTGTGCCCGTGCTGGCGGAGCTGCTGGACCTGAATGTACTCACGCATCCGCCGTGCCCGAACCGCCGCGCTCGTACGCAGATCGGACGCCGCCCGTGGGAACTTCTCACGAGGTGCGTTCGCATAGGCGGAGGACTGGACTTTCAGGGTCATGCGCGGCAGGCGCTCGAGCAGTACGCGCTGCACCATCTCCGACAGGTTCTTCAGCAGGTGCCAGCGATCTGCAACCTGGATCGCCCACGGTGCACCCTCGGCGACCGCCTGCGCGTATTGTGGGGAGCGGTCGCGCGCAACGACCCGGATCTGAGGATACGTTCGCAGCCACTCGACCACCGTTTCCGCGTCGCGGTCTTCCAGTAGGTCCACTACGCGGTGGCGCTCGAGATCTACCACAATGGTGCCGTAACGCTGCCCCTTCCGCTTGGCCCAGTCGTCGATGCCGATAATGGTCGGCGACGGCGACGGCGCGTTGGGATGTTGGCGCACGATGCGCAGAAGCGTCGCGCGACTGACCGCCAGGTGCAGTTGGCGCGTCAGGCGCGCACCAGCCTGTCCGCCTGCAACCTGTCCGATGTGCCACAACACCGTACTAAGCCTGGCCGTGCGGCGCGCATGTCGGGCCACCACGCCCGGGATCTCTTCCACAAACGTGACTTGTGGACACTCCGGATTGCGACAGCGAAAGCGTTTGGTTCGTACGCTCAATATCACGCCGTGTTCGCCTATGGGCAAATCCTTCACGAACCGCTGACGATAGCTGTGAATGTTCGTTGACGTCACGCCGCAGACCGGGCAACAACACGCATGTGTCATTGTCTGCACTTCGACCTGGCAAATTCCGTCCCTATACGTGACGCGCTCAACTCGACACTGCGCTGACTGGAGGTAGGGAAATTCGACCATCGTGTTTTCGCATCACGATAGCCCAGTTCCTTCTCCCTGCACACAAAGTGAGCAAGAGCCCAAAGACGGGGTGGTTACCGTGCGCAACATTGCGCCACATCGGCCAGTCTTTGCTCAACTTCTGACTGGTAGCACAGATGGGGTAGTTACTGGCCCAGTCCGGTGTCCGATCACGTTCCCAATGGTCACGTGATCGCTTCGCTACTGTCCGGCGTCAAGTGCAAGCCCAGCCTCAGCAAACGCAGCTTCCAGCCAGCCCTTGATCTCCGCGTATTTCGGGCTATCCAGTGCAGGGACGGACATCGGTTTGCGCGCAAATCCCGGATCATAACCGCGCGCATAGAGCGCCATCTGCGACGCAATCGTGCTGTCGGTGAAGTGCATCTTGGAGCTCAAGTCCATCATCAGTACGTACAGCCGCTCGGCCCGGTCCATATCGCCGGCGAACGTGGCGTGGGTGAGCGCCGTCATGATCTCAGGCGCCCAGTTACTCATACCGGCGATCATGGCGCGCACGCCCATTTGATAGAACGGGAGCCACCCCTTCGACGTACCGAGGATGATCTGGAACTTCAGCCCCTTGAGTTTGCTTTCGTAGAACGCGCGGCTGACAAAGCCTACGTCCAGCGGGCTGTCCTTCATGCCAGCAAGCCCCATGTCCTGCAGTTTGCGCACCGTTCCCAACGTGAAGGCAAAGCGTGACGTCTCGGGATTGTTATAGGCAAAAACCGGCAGCGATGTCGACTCGATCAAGTCGCGATAGAACTGGAGAATCAGGTCTTCACTGTGCTTGTAGTAGAACGGCGGCACGGCGCCAACTGCTGTCAGTCCGATTCGTTGGGCTTGCTTGGCCAACGCAATCGTGGATGCCGTGTCGATGCAGCCGACGTGCCCGATCAGCACCTTGCCGTCGAAGTCCGCTGCGGCCGACTTGGCGACCTCGAAGATCGACGTGCGCTCCTCAATTGTCATAAGCGGGCCGGCGCCGTAAGACCCGGTCAGAAACAGGCCGTCAACACCGCGCTCGAACATCCAGCGCATGTGCCAGGACGTTTTGGCGAGATCCGGTTTGCCATCGGCGTCGAACAGTGTGATGTTAGGGACCAGCGAGCCGGTGATCATGGGGTACTCCTTCGTGTATGTGCCGCAGTCGTGCGGAACCAGATCGGTAGACTGTGTCAGTGCAGGTGATCGATCGCCTGCATCTGCGCGTTGACCTCACAAAAACGTTCGAAATATCGCGCGTATGCCGCATGGTTATCCGGATTCGGATGCAGCAGGGTTTCAGGCTGTGCAAACGGTGCGTACGAATCGGCCAGACCGAGCGCCATCAGCCCGATGATGGCAGCCCCGCGCGCTGAGCTTTCGGGACTTGCCGGCACGACCACAGTTGTTCCGAATACGTCGGCGATCACCTGCCGCCAGATCGGAGACATCGACAAGCCGCCCGTGAGGTAGATCTTGGCGAGTTGATAGGTGCTTACTTGAGCAATCGGTTGTGCGGCACGCAGCAGGGCAAAAACGATCCCTTCCATCGTGGCGCGCATGATATGCGCGGCCTGATGACGCAGGGTCAGGCCGAACAACACTCCGGTTGAACGCGCATTCCAGCCCGGGCTCTGCTCTCCGGATAGGTAGGGAACAAACAGGAGATTCTCGGCACCGGGCGCGATTGAGCCGGCCAATGCTTCGGCCTCGGCAAAACTTGCCACGCCGTGCAGTGCCTGTTTGAGGAGCCACTCGAACACCACCCCGCCGCTGCCGATGATCCCGCCCAAGACCCACCGCTGATCGTCCGCAGCATACGTCCAGAGACGGCCAGCAGGATCGGTCAATGGGTTGTGAATGAAGGCGCGTGCGGCGGCACTGGTCCCGAGGTTAATCGCGATGGTTCCTGGCGCGGTTGCTCCGACCCCAATGTTGGCCAGCGGCGCATCGCCACCGCCGACGATGAGCGGTACGTCGCCTTCGAGGCCGATCTGCGCACGCACGTCTGGTGCCCACCCGCGGATCGTGTGGCGCGGCGAGACGAGCGGAGGCACATGGTCAATGTCGAGTCCGGCCGCGGTCAGGGCCTCGCGATCCCACTTGAGTTGGCCGATGTCGAGCAGGCCGGAGGCCGACGCAGTCGACCAGTCGGTGAGCAGTTGTCCCGTCAGCCGCATCACCACGTAGTCTTTGATGGCGATGAACCGAGCGTCAGACGGCAGGTCGATGTGCTGCCTCATCCACAGGATCTTGGCGAATGGATAGAGCGCCTGCAGCGGGCAACCCGTGCGCGCAGGCAGGTCACGAAGCTGCGGACGGGCGGTAGTGATCACGTCTACGGCCCGCATGTCTGCCCAGGTCAGCGAGGGCGTGAGCGGAGTGCCGGCGCGGTCAACGGCAAGCACGCTGTACATCTGCGCGCAGAACACGACCCCAACCAGCGCCGAGCGATCAGCGAGTCCGTCGACGGCCGAGCGCAGCACGCCGATCACCGCGTCCACGATACCGTCCGGGTCCTGTTCGGCCCACCCGGGATACGGATGATGCGTTGGATATGGCACGCGCTGCTGAGCCAAGTCGCGCCCATCGGTATCGAACACCAGCGCACGGGCGCCGCTGGTGCCAATATCGACTGCGATGATAACCGGGGGTGCCATGCGCCTTGCGCTCCGTTGCCGTCGCGCTCAGCGTGCGTACAGGTACGACTTGACGCCTTCGCCCAGATACGCCTTCCAGACGACGAAGTTCTCCGGATTGTCCCAGTCCAAGTCGCCGCCGAACAGCTCGTGCAGGCGATTGCTATTGAAGATCAAATGCCCCTTGTTGTCGAACGTCATGCCGTCAACCCACACCATGCGCGGGTCCGTGATGAACGTCCCGAACGTTTTGCTGACCGGGTCGTAGCGTCCGATGCCCTGATGCTCGAGCATGGTGTAGTAGATCATCCCCTGATCGTCCGCGCCCATGCCGTCTGTATTGGTACCCTTGTCGCCTAGGTCGACCACTGCCGCCTCGACGTTGGCTTCCGAGGTCGAGTAATCGCGCAGTACGGCAGTGGGAACGGCGTATAGCCGCCGCGCGGTAAGCGCGCACCAGTACAACGTCTCGCGATCCGCAGACAGCGCAATGCCGTCCGCACCGGTACGCATCGGACGGTCTTTCCAGATCTTCTTGCCGGCGATTTCGAACCAGTAATCAGGTACATCCTGCGTGCTCACATGCTGATGCAGCACCCGCCGCAGTTCCTTGGTGCGCATGTTATAGACGATCAGGCCGCCCTGCAGTGGATCGGTGAAGATGCCCGAGTCGGCGATGTAGACGAAGCCATTGGCGTTGTCGACCATCAGGTCGTTGAGGAACGAGGCTTCGTACGAGGCGATGTGGTCGGGAATCGGGATGGATTCGACCAACTGATTGGCCGTCAGATCCCAACACACGATCTTCTGCGCGCCGTCGATGCAGCGTTGGCCTTCGATGTGGCCCTGATCGAGGAACCACGCGCGATTCAGCTCGTCAATCTCCCAACCCAGTACGGATTGCAGGGCGTCGGGCCGGCCAATCTCGTTCATCTCCCAGCTCGGATAGGCGCGCAGCATCGGCTTGCCGTCGACGATCTCAATCTTGTTGACCGTGGCGGGAATACCGGGTGCCCAACGCGGCACGGACAGATAGTAATTGCCGTCGCGGTCGTTCTTGAAGCCTGCCGGCATGGCGCCTTTCCAGTATTCGCCTGTGTGAAAGGCGTCGCGTGATGAATCGTCCGGAAACAGCCAGTCGAGATGGCTCCAGTGGAAAAGGATCTCGTAGTCGCCGGGGTGGGTCAGGCTCATCGTCGCATCTCCTCGTCGTCAGGATTCCTCTTCGATCAAGCGCGCGACGATCTTGCCGCGCACGTGCAGCCCCGCGATCTCCTCAAGCGCGTCGGGCACTTGTTCAAGCGCGATGACGCGGGTCAGCGCAGGGCGGATGTGTCCGCTGTCGATCAGGGCGCCAACCTCGCGGCCGATCTGGGCAAGCTGTTCTTGCGCGACTCGGTCACCTGACAAGTGCGCGACGCCAAGCGCGATTTCGTGAATCGAGAGCGCCTTCGCAAATGGGCGGACTTTCGTCAAGTCGGGCAGGCTATCGATGCAGACGAGATGCCCGCCAAACGCCAGCATCTCCAGCGCTTCGGTGGTCGTCTTCTGACTCACGGCGTTGAGAATGACATCCGCACCACGGCCGTCGGTGAGCTCTAGGACACGCGCGTAGACGTCTTCGCTTTGGTAGTCGATCGCCTCTGACGCACCCAACGACTTGACGTAGTCGTGATTTGCCGCCGCCGACACCGCTATGACGCGCGCGCCAGCGTACGCCGCAAGTTGGACGGCGTGGCTGCCGACCCCGCCAGATCCGCCTTGGATCAGCACGGTGTGGGTTGGCTTCAAGGTCAGTTTGTGGAACAAGCCCTGATAGGCGGCAAATCCTGAGCAGGGGACCGAGGCTGCTTCGGCGAAGCTGAGCGTACGAGGTTTGGGTGCAAGGACGTGGGCCGGGATGGTTGCGTACTCGGCGAATCCGCCCGGACGGGTGAAGTCGCCGTGGTAGTACACGGCATCGCCGACCTGCCAAGCTTCGACACCGGGGCCAAGTGCGTCAATCGTGCCGGCGACATCAAGCCCCATGACGAAAGGATATTGCCACGCGGGATTGCCCCAATGGGCGATCTTGTAATCGGCCGGATTGAGACCGACGGCGTGCACCTTTACGCGTACTTCGACGTCGACAGGCGAGGGGATTTCGCGGTCGGCGATGCGCCAGTTGCGTACAGGGCCGGGGCGGTCGAGAACGAAAGCTTTCATCGTGGAATCAAGAGTCATGTCAACAATATGCGTGCGATTTCTTGCTTAAGAAGCCTAGTTCTCGAGGCAGTCTAACTCTCACCTGCCATAATGTCAATATGTCATCCTGTCATAACAAGTAAAACGAAACACCTACTGACCCTGCGCAGATGTCTTGCTCGGGTCAGTCTTTGGGCTCGGTTGTCGGCTGCGGCATACTGTACTCGAATTGGAATCGGGACTTGTCGCCCCGCCGCCATGCCGTGTAGTACTCGATCCGTGTACCCCCGTCCGTAAATGCAGTGTTCTCGATGAACATCACGGGTGAACCGGGCTCAAGTTCGAGTAGGCCGGCAACGTTCTCGTCTGCCCCGAGCGCTTCGATGCCGCGCTTCACCCGTCGCACCGGTGAGCCGTATACATTGCGAAACGTCTGATACAGCGATGCCGTGGTGAAGTCAATCTCGTGCAGGCCCGGGAACAACTTGGTCGGGATGTACGAATGCACGACCAAGATCGGCAGCTTCATGATGTAGCGCAGACGTCTCAGCAAGTATACCTCGGTCGACATTGGGAGATTCAGTTCGCGGGCAACGTGCAGCGATGCGGGCACGGTCGTAAGCTCGAGTACCCGCGTGTCGATCAGGTAGCCCTGTTGAGTGATCGAGTCGCTGAATCCGATCGCTGAGCCGGACCAGATCTCTAGAAATTTCGGATCGGCGACGAATGTGCCCAGACCCTTCTCACGCCGCAGCAGGCCCTCGTTGACGAGCGCATCGAGTGCTTCGCGGACCGTTGTGCGGCTGACCGCGAACAGCTCACACAACTGGTTTTCACTTGGGAGTTGATCGCCATGCTGCCAGCGGTTGGCGGCGATCTCGCCGCGAATGATCTCGCGCAGCTGGAAGTGGTACGGCAGCGGACTGGATTTGTCGATTCGTCGCAGTTGATTGGGCGTATTGGGGGACGTGGCCATACCCTCGCTCTATTTGATTTACGGTCGCTCTGAGAAACCCACAGGGACAAGATTAGACGAGTCTGGTTGTAATTACAAGAAGACAGGCCGACCGGCGTCACTGTATGTCATGAGTCAGGTGCTAAAACTTGTAATGACAGGGTGACATCTTGACAGCATGACAAATGCACGTTACGCTCTCCGTTATCAGGTCACCGCTGATCGTAATTAGTGTGATTCTTGCCGCCGGCCTGAGCGGCACCAAGATTGCCTTGAGGTTACAATGCCTATAGACGTGGCCCACTGGCCTTACACAAACCCCGTCGTTTCCCACCTTTACGGCAAGCCTCCGCTTGTCTGGCGCGATATGCGCGTCCAGCTCGTCGTCTACGAAACCGATATCGATAACGTCGCGCGGGTCATCCCGGCGCCCCTTGAACCCCGCTCAAATCTTGTCATCACTTGGGTCTCCCAATTCCAGTTGGGGACGACGCAAGGTGCGTTCTCTGAATTCGCCGTCTACGTTCAGGTCAAATACAAGGACTACGAAGGCGATTACGAACCCTTCCTGTACGTCAACACCCATCTTCCGCTGACGGGCGGTCGTGAGATCTGGGGCTTTCAGAAGAAGATGGCCGAGATCAGCCTGCGCCACGAACACGAAGCTGTGATCGGCCGCGTCGATCGACTCGACCATGCCATCTGCAAAGGTTTGGTCGTGCCTGAGTACGAGGCTGACATGAGCGAGATTCCGTGGAGTCCGCATGGCGTCTTCTCGCTCAAGTACATTCCCTCGGCCGAAGAAGGCGGCACACCGCTTCGGGAACTCGTCCTCACCGAGGGTAAGTTTACGGCCCAGCAGGGCAAGTTCTTCGGAGGTCGCGGGTCCGTCAACTACGAACGGTCCGAAATCGACCCCACGTATTTCCTCGAGCCCAAGCGCATTCTTGGGGGATTCTACGGGCAGGGCGACCTGTATCTGCCGCTGGGCAAGGTCGTCCACAACTACCGCTAGTGGTGTCTGTTCCGACCCTTGTGACTCCGACGGGACACTCCGATCGGCGGGAACGAGGCGACTCTTCTGGACTCAGCTCAGCGGGAACCACAGAAATGGAGGTCGACTTATCGCAAACAAGCCATCCGCTCCACAGGCACCACGCCGCTGTCCTAGATCGAGCTATGAGGAGACAAGGTCATGAAGATTGGTTTTCGTTTCGTCGTTTTGGCGGTTGTCCTGACCCTTCTGCTTTCGTTGTCGATGGTGAATATCGCCGCGCAGCAGGTGACGCTGAACTGGGCAACTATCGCTGGCTTCTATACCGACTGGGCCGAAGAGGTTGCGGCTCAATATGAGGCTGAGACCGGCATCGATGTCAACATCGTCGACATCGATTTCCCGCAGTTGTATGCGAACCAAGTACTCGAGTCCGTCGCAGACACGGGCGCGTACGACATCCTGACCTACGACGTCGGCTGGAAGGCCGAGTTCAGTGAGAACGGCTATCTGCTCGCGATCGACGACCTAGTCGCCGGCAATGAGCGCGCAGAGGCCACGCTGGCGGACATCCATCCCGCCCTGCTCGAGACCACGAGCCGCTGGCGCGGTCAGACGTTCGGTCTGCCGTACTACACGTTCACGATGGGCTACTTCTATCGCTGCGATCTGTTCGAAGACGCCGGCGAACAGGCCGCGTTCCTTGAGCAGTACGGATACCCGTTGAGCTTCCCGCGCACGTACCCGCAGATGGCCGATGTTGCCGAGTTCTTCCGTCGCGCATCGGGCGAGACGCTTGCAGGGCAGACGCTCACTCAGGACTTCTACGGCATTGGTCTGATGGCCGCCCGCGCGCCGCATGTGCAGGACGAGGTCAACTCGATCGCGTGGAGCTGGGGCGCCAAGGCCATCAACGATGATGGCACCCCCGGCACGCTATCCTACACCTTCCTCAGCGCGCTGGCACTCTATGTCAACGACCTGCTGCCATACGCCCCTCCGGGCGCGACCAGCTCGGCGTTCGACGAGGTCGTTGCTCAGATGCGTCAGGGCCTGATCGCCCAGACGGGGCCGCTGTACCTTGACCAGTATCCCAACGTCATCAAGACCGAGGTCGAGGTTCCCGGTGCGCGCATCTGCACGGCCCCGACCCCGGGTGCCAGCACGTGGGTCGGCGCGTTCGGAATCGGCGTCTCTGCTGATACCGATACACCGGCTGAAGCCTTTGACTTCGTGGCGTGGCTGGCCAGCTACGATGCGCAGCGTGCCTTCGCGATTGGCGGCGGCTCGAGCGGCTTGCAGAGCATCTTGTCGGACGAAGAGCTGATCGCGGCCAATCCGCTCACAATGGGTCACTACCCGACCCTACTGCAGGTCCTCGATCACACAGCGGAGTCGAACTACTACCCGAACTACCTGTTCGTCCCGCAGGGTGGCAAGATCTACGATGAGATGACCACCTACTACTCGGCGGCAGCCAGCGGCGAACAGACCATCCTCGAAGCGATGACCAACTTCGCACAGGCCGTCGAGCGCATCTGCGGCGGTCCCTGCGAGGTCGCCAACGACGCGTTGGGCGAGGACTATACGCCAATTCCGCATCCGTTCCCGTACGTTGAGTTCTACGGCGGATAGCGGGCAGCCGACATCCCAGTCTCCTCGCCTCCACTTGTGGAGGCGAGGAGACACCAACGCAGTGACGAAGTCCCGGCCGAACGAAACGGAACTGGAAGTTATGAGCGAAGTATTGCAGGTTTCAGGTGCGGACTCGACGCCGCCGGCGGCGACTTCCGGGCCACGCAAGCGCGTTCTGTCGGACACGTGGTACTCGATACTATTGATCGCTCCGGCGATGGTGTTCATCTTTGTCTTTGCCCTTTTTCCGCTTGCATACGCGATTAATGTCTCCTTCCGCTTCGCGGACCTCACCAGTCCGCGCGGCATCAGCGACTTTGTCGGGCTGGCGAACTACCGCTTTGCGCTGTTCGACAATATTTTCTGGTCGTCGGTGCAGCGTACGCTGACCTTCGGCGTGATCGCCGTTGCGATCGAGATGACGTTGGGGATCGCGATCGCTTTCCTACTCAACGAGATCAAGTGGTTCAAAGGGTTGGCGCGCAGCCTGTTCATCCTGCCGCTGGCCGCATCGCCGGTCGCCGTCGGATTGATCTGGCGCTACATGTATCATCCCGAGTTCGGGGTATACAACGGCATCTTGGCCGCGCTGGGCTTACCCGAACAGAACTGGCTCGGAAGCACGCAGCTCGCGATGCCCAGCGTGATCATCTTCGACGTGTGGCAGTGGACGCCATTCGTCGCGTTGATCGTGCTCGCCGGCCTGCAATCGCTGCCCAAGGAACCGTTCGAGGCTGCACGATTAGATAACGCCTCGACATGGCGGATCCTGCGGACGCTGACATTCCCCATGCTGGCGCCGGTGCTCACGCTCGTCTTTGTGCTGCGTGCGATTGATGCGGTGCGCCTGTACGATGCAGTGTTCTCGCTCACACAGGGCGGTCCCGGTCAGGCCACAGAAGTCGTCACATTCTACTTATACCGATTAGGGCTGCGGTTCTTCCGTCTCGATCAATCGAGCGCGATGTCGCTGCTGTTCCTGTTCGCGATCGTCGTCTTCACCGCGTTGTTGATGCGGCGCTTCATGCGCGGTATCAGCGAACGGGCGCGGCGTGATTAGCCCCAGAATTGCGAGGAGATCGACGCGATGCAATCTTCGAAAGTAAGTCTTGCTGACATCGTACGGCATGCCCTGATGCTTCTGGTGCTGGTGATCTTCCTGTTCCCGATCTACTGGATGATCGCCACCTCGCTGAAGGCACCTGAAGACATTCTGACCCGTCCGCCCACGTGGACCTTCACGCCGACATTCGAAAACTATCGGTATGCGTTCGAGGAGGCCGACTTCGGGCTGTTCATCGGAAACACGCTGCTGGTCGCCGGGCTGTCGACCGTGCTCGTTGTCATCTTCGGCTCGTTGGCGTCATACAGCTTCGCCCGCTTCAACCCGGGCGACGGACACCTGATGTTCTTCATTTTGACCACGCGTATGATGCCGGGCATTGCGGTCATCATTCCGTTCTTCTTGATATTTCGAGAGATAGGCAATACCGAAGTCGGGAAGTTCCTGTCGATCGGGCTGGATCGGCCGGGCGCGCTGGTCATCGCGTATACCGTATTGAACTTGCCGTTTGCGATCTGGTTGATGCACTCGTTTTTTCAGGATATCCCCAAGGAGTTGGAGCATTCGGCGCGGCTCGATGGCTACGGGCGGCTGCAGACGTTCGTCCGCGTTGTGCTGCCGCTGGCCGCCCCGGGCATCGCGGTGACCGCGATCTTCAGCCTCATGTTCGCGTGGAACGAGTTCCTGTTCGCGTTCATATTGACCCGTGATGTCGCCCGCACGATCACGGTCGGCGTATCCGGCTTCATTTCGCAGCAGGGCATTCTGTGGGGACCGTTGGCAGCAGCGGCCGTCGTCTGTGTCGTCCCGATGCTGTTGTTCGCGCTCGCGCTGCAGCGGTATATGGTCCGCGGCCTGACGTTCGGCGCGGTGCGCGGCTGATCCGGGAGACGATACACAATGACACTTTCTGAAGCGTGGGATCGTCTGTTCTGGTCAGCCATCATCACCGTGTTCATCGGTCTGGTGTGGCTCCGGTTTCTTGAAGACGCCGTGGGGGCATGTGAAGGCCCCGGCCTGATCGTTGCATTGCTGGCCGGCATATTGTTCTTTGCCGAAGGGCAGCGCAGTGCAACGGCTCGCAAGCGCCGTGAGGCCGAAGAAGAAGTGAAAGGCGAGCTGTAGGACATGTTAGAGCTGCGCGCCGTCACCAAGAAATACGGAGCCAAAACGGCTGTCCGCAATCTCAGTCTGCAGTGTCACGAGAACGAGTTTATCGTGATCTTCGGGCCTGCCGGGGCGGGCAAAAGTACGACACTCAACCTGATCGCTGGAATCACCGATCCGACCAAGGGCGAGATCTACCTCAACGGGCACGACATGAACCGCGTTCCCCCCGAACACCGCAACATGTCGATGGTGTTCGAGAACTACGCGTTGTATTCGCATATGACTGTCTACAACAATCTGGCCTTTCCGCTGCGTGCGCGGCGCCTGAGCCAGACCGAGATTGACAAGCGCGTGAATGAGATCGCGGGCATCCTGCAGATCGAGCCGTTTCTCTCGCGCCGGCCGGGCTTCCTCAGCGGTGGTCAGCGCCAGCGCGTTGCCCTCGGCCGAGCCCTCATCCGCGATGCCGACGTCTATTTGCTCGACGAGCCGATTTCGCACCTCGACGCCAAACTCCGTCACCGCATGCGCGGCGAACTCAAAGCGCTGTGCGAACGCAAGCAGGCGACCGTCGTCCATGTGACCCACGACTATCGCGAGGCGATGTCGCTCTCTCACCGCATGGTGGTGCTCAACCAGGGCAACGTCATGCAATTCGGCACGCCCGACGAGATCTATCATCGGCCAGCCAACGAGTTCGTCGCCAGCTTCGTCGGTGAACCGCCGATGAGCTTTCTTGACGTCGACTTCGACGCGTCAGGCGCGAAGCCACAGTTGGTCGTGCGCGGGACGGAGGCAGCGCCTATCCACGTCGACGTGTACGCCGATGCAGCGCGTGACCTCGGCGCACAGGCTCCGTCGAAGAGTTTGCGCATCGGCGTTCGTGCTACCGATCTGTCGATCAGTCCGATCGAAGACGGTGGCCACCGCGTCCCTGCCGAGGTGTACGTTGTCGAGACGCTGGGCCATCGCGACATCGTCACAGTCAAGGTCGGCCCGCACTTGGTGAAGGTAACCACCACTACGGATGGCAAGCTAAGTGTGCGGGATGCGGTCTGGCTGGATATCGCTCCGGCTACCTATCATCTCTTCCGCGATGAGCTGGCGATCGCACATCCGGTGTCCACCCAGCACGCGCCGGAAGGAGCGTAGACGATGGCGAGCGTTCGACTGCAGAACATCAGGAAAAGCTACGATCGGGGTCGCACGTGGGCCGTTAACGGGGTGAACCTCGAGATCGCTGACGGCGAGTTTATGGCGCTGCTCGGACCGTCTGGCTGCGGCAAGTCCTCCACCATGCGCATGATCGCCGGGCTCGAAGAGCTGTCCGAGGGAGAGCTCTACTTCGATGACAAGCCCATGAATCAGGTGCCGCCACAGCATCGAAATGTTGCGATGGTCTTCGAAACCTACGCTCTGTACCCGACGTTGACCGTCTACGAGAACCTGGCCTTTCCGATGCGGTCGGCCGGCGTTCGGAACGAAGAGGTCGACCGGCGGGTGCGTGATATCGTCGAGATCCTCCAGTGTCACGACCTCCTGCAGCTGAAGCCGGGCAACCTGAGCAGCGGTCAGTCGCAGCTCGTAGGCTTGGGCCGTGCGCTGATGCGCCAGCCGAACGTGTTCATCATGGACGAGCCGATCTCGCACCTCGACACCCGCCTGCGCAGCAGAATGCGCTCGTACATCAAGCGTCTGCACATCGATCTCGGCTACACGATGTTGTACGTCACCCACGATCAGGAAGAGGCGATGGCGCTTGCGGACCGAATCGCAATCATGGATGTCGGGAGCATTGTCCAGATCGGCACGCCGCAGGAGGTGTTCCACCACCCGGTCAGCACGTACGTCGCCGGGTTCATCGGCGAGCCGCCCATGAACTTCCTTGACTGCGAGGTCGAGCAGGTGAACGGCACCAGCCGGCTCATGTTCCACGGGAGCCCGGTGCCGCTGCCCACAGCGGCCAGCGCGCTGGCGCAGAGCCAATCGCTTCCGCGCGAAGTCACTGTAGGCATTCGACCGTTCTACATCTCGGGTTCGGAAACGGCGGACGCAAGTCACACCGTTCCATCCGAAGTCTTCGTGTTGGAGCCCGTCGGGGATACGGTGATCGTCAGCGTGAATGCCAATAGCTCGCGCCTGCAGTTGGTCACCACGCCTGATCGCTTGACGGCTCGGCGCGGAGAGCCGCTGTGGTTGTCGCTCAATCCGGACCACATCTTGTTGTTCGACCGAAGCACGGGGACGCGTCTGGCCTGATTCCCACAAGACCAAGCCCAGAAGCGCGCGGGCTAGGAGGCGGTAGACACGGCATGGCAACACTAACGGCCGCACAGGTCGCCCGAATGATCGACATCAGCGCAGTGCAGGCGCCTCATGGCGAGAGCGACATTCGCGCATTGGTCGACGCCGCAGAGAAGCACGGTTTCGGTGCCGTTCACGTGCTTCCGGCATGGGTCGCGTTCACGCGTGATCTGCTTGCTGACATCGCTGACATCGCGCTCGGCGCGCCCGTCGGTTTTCCATCCGGCGGGGCTCACTCGTCCATCAAGGTTGCTGAAGCCCGCCAACTCGTTGAAGATGGCGTCGATGAGATGGACGTCATGATCAACGTTGGCAAGCTGCGATCCGGTCACGACGCGTATGTGCGCGACGAGCTTCACGCCATTATTGCCGCGGTCGACGTGCCCACCAAGGTCATCCTCGAGACAAATTACCTGACCCGCGATGAGATCGAGCGTGCTTGCGATATGTGTGTGGAAGCAGGCGCGGCCTACGTCAAGACTGCCACCGGTTGGGCACCTTCAGGTGCAACTTTGGAGAACGTAGGATGGATTGCTGCCCGGGTCTCTGGCCGCATCGGAATCAAGGCCGCGGGCGGCATTCGCGACCTCGACTCCATGCTTCAGATGTATCGCCTTGGCGCACGTCGATTCGGGATCAACTTGCAGGCCGCAATCGCGATCGTAACAACGTGCAAACAGCTGCCTGACGGAGTAGTCCAGATCTCATGAACACTATTCTCGCCTACGACCTTGGGACCGGTGGCTGTAAGGCGTCGCTCTACGACGCGGCAGGGGTGCAGCTTGCTGCCGTGTTCCGGGCCTATGAAACCTTTTACCCGCATTCCGGTTGGCATGAACAGCGCCCGCGGGATTGGTGGGACGCGGTGGTTTCGAGTACACGTGAGCTGCTCGCCACCAGCGGCGTCGAACCCGCGACAGTCCGGTGCATTGCGCTTTCCGGGCAGAGCCTGACCGTCGTGCCGCTGGACGCCAACGGCCAGCTCCTGCGTGAGACGGTCCCGATCTGGTCGGACACGCGACCGGTGGAACAAGCCGCCCACTATTTCGAACGTGTAGACGCCAACGACTGGTACATGAAGACCGGCAACGGATTCGCGCGCGAAACCTACTCCGTGTTCAAGATCATGTGGTACCGCGACCACGAACCTGACCTCTTTGCCCGGACAGAGGTGGTCTTGGGATCGAAGGACTACATCAACTTCCGCCTGACGGGAATGATCCGCACGGATCACTCGTACGCGTCAGGCAGCGGCGTCTACGACCTGCGCCAACGCATGTTTGACCGTGGACTGCTTGCCGCCAGCGGACTCCGCCCCGAATTGTTCCCGTCGATTGTCGAGTCGACCGAAGCGCTAGGAACGCTGACCGCCAGCGCGGCGGAGGCACTCGGTTTGTCACAGGATGTCGTCGTATTCTGCGGCGGCGTGGACAACGCTTGCATGGCGCTAGGGGCGGGCAACACCCGCGAGGGTTCAGTCTACCTGTCGCTGGGTTCGTCGGCATGGTTGGCGGTTTCCTCGGAGCATCCGGTTGTCGACCTGTCGATCAAGCCGTTCGTGTTCGCCCATGTCATCCCGCATCAGTTCACGTCAGCGACATCGATCTTCGCGGCAGGAAGCAGCTTCCGTTGGCTTCGGGATGTCGTGTGTTCGGATATTAAACAGCAGGCAGA
Organism: Candidatus Flexicrinis affinis; assembly: GCA_016716525.1. NCBI lineage: Bacteria > Bacillati > Chloroflexota > Anaerolineae > Aggregatilineales > Candidatus Flexifilaceae > Candidatus Flexicrinis > Candidatus Flexicrinis affinis. The sequence goes on along the minus strand of JADJWE010000006.1, from coordinate 65,721 downwards.
GGCCGAAGGACACGACGTTTACGACAGCATGGTCGAACTGGCGCTGCAATCGCCGATCGGCGCAAATCGTCTGTTCTTCAATCCCAGTCTGGCGGGCGGATCGGCGGCCTACGGCAATCCGAATATGCGCGGCGCGTTTCTCGGGCTTGACCTGTGCCATACCCGCGCCGATCTAGTACGCGCGGTGCTGGAGGGAATCACGTTTGACCTGTGCATCATGTACCAGCGATTGTGCCAGCTCGTCGCGCTGGAAGACGACATCTTGATGGTCGGAGGTGGAAGCAACAGTGCCCGATGGCGGCAGATGTTTGCGAACGTCTTCGCCAGACCGTTCACCAAGGCCAATGTCGGGCAGGACGCCGCTTCCCTCGGCGCGGCCGCAGTCGCAGCGGTTGGCAGCGGCCTATGGGCCGGATTCGACGCTGTCGACTCCCTTATCGTCCGGGAGGACCTCGCTTCACCCGAACCCGAACAGGTCGCACGCTATCGCGCGATCCTGGAGGTGTATGAACAGACTTGGCGCCCCCTGTCAGCGATTGCTGATCTGATGGGCGCGCTGTAATCGTTGCTACCTTCGATCCAGTCGGAGAGGCTGTATGACCGACCTGAAACAATTTCGCGTGTTAGTCACGGCGACCTCGTACGGGCTTGACGATCCATCGCTGCGGCGCGAGCTCGAACAGACCGTAGGTGAAGTCATCTATAACCCCGCCGGTCACCCGTTAACGGGGTCCGAACTGGCGGCGATGGTGCCCGGGATCGATGGCATGATCGCCGGTCTTGACGAGATCAACGGCGAAGTCATCGCTGCTGCTGATCGCCTGCGAATCATCGCGCGCTATGGCGTCGGGCTTGACCGGGTGGATCTGGAGGCGGCGCGTCGAAAAGGCATTGTCGTGACCAACACGCCCGGTGCCAATGCCGTGTCTGTCGCCGAGCTTTCTGTAGGGTTGATGATCGCGCTCGCACGGCACTTGATCGAAGCCAATGCCCAGACGCGTAACGGGGCATGGCCGCGCTTCAAAGGCGTGACCCTGCACGGCAAGACCGTCGGCCTGCTTGGCCTCGGGGCGATCGGTCGGCATACCGCGCAGATCCTCCGCGGATTCGGCAGTCGCATTGTTGGCTACGATCCCAATGTCACGCCTGAGCAGGCGAACACCTTCGGCGTACTGTGGATGGATCGGGACCAAGTCATTCGCGAAGCCGACTTCCTGTCGCTGCACCTGCCGGTGCTGCCGGAGACAGCACGGATGCTCGACCGGGCGCTGATCGGCACGATGAAGCCCGGAGCGTATCTGATCAATACCGCGCGCAGCGAACTCATCGACGACGATGCGCTGATCGAGGCTCTGCAAAGCGGACATCTCGCTGGTGCAGCGCTCGATACGTTCCACCGCGAGCCGCCTGATCCGAGCGATCCGCTGCTTGCCCTCAAGCAGGTGATCGTTACGCCGCACACGGGCGCACATTCCGACGATGCGACCCGGGCGATGGGACGAATTGCGCTCGAGGAATGTCTGGCAGTCCTGCGCGGTGGGGAGCCGCAGTTCCGGGTGGTCTAGCGGGTCTGCGGGTCGACACTGCGCCCGGAGGCGGAACAAGCAGCGGTGAAATCCCTTTACTCTGGATCACTGCGCGGCCAGATCGAGAGAAACGTGAAGCCGGTCCGCATGCTGAGCGAGAGGATGCGTTGCTATCGTCCAGTCTTCACAACATCTGACGCTGGTCGAGACGGGGCCGTCACCGACCTTGAGACCATGCGACGGAGTGGCAACGAGGTCCAAATGCCCGCGCCGGCCGATATTGAGTGCTAGGCACGACAGCGGCGCAGTCGATTATCGACTGCGCCGTTCGATTTCATCGGGCAACACCACTACGCTTATGGCCCGGTGACGCGGAAGATCGCGCCGGCTGACCGACCGAACACGTCGGGGAAGTACATTTGTTGGGCCACAGCCGGGACCGCCTGAAACTCACCGGCGCTGACTGCCCGCGCCGGATAGCTGTAGACGTACGTGCCACGCGGAAGCGCCAGCGCATGCAGCAGCGCGCCTTCGTCCCGTAGTGCGGTGCGGCTGAACGCCCACATGCCCCAGAACCAGCGCGGATCGTCGCGTGTGAGTGCAGGGAGGGGTGCTCCGGGCGGCGCGGTGGCCAACCGCCCGTCGGCAGCTTCAAGCCCGGCAGGAAGCCGGTCGTCCACAATCACATATTCCAGATCGCTCGCGACGATCAACGTCAGCCGCACTGTCACCCGATCGCCAACCTGAGCGGTCAGCGACGGCAGTTCATCGTCGTTGACGAAGTATTCGCGCGTGACCGATATGCCCCGGCTCACTGCATCCACCCGTTCCGCAGGCAGGCGGACATCGAGGGCCGCTGTGTAATAGAGTGCGCCCGGACCCTCACCATGCTCGATCGCCACCTGATTCGGGACAGAGATTGACAGTTCGTCGGCCGGCACCTGGACGATCGCGCGGCGAGCGATGTCGTCCGATGATACGTCCTGCGTGTGCACTGTATCGCCGTTCAGTATGATCTGCAGCGGATAGTCTGCCTGCCCTTCGCCAGTCGTAACCATCCACTCCGCCAGCGCAGCGACCGACCACGCCATCGCCTGCGTACTGCGCCAGCCGATTCCAGTATAAGACTGCGCCAACCAGCGCACAGCATCGGGGAGCTGAGCCGGGTCCGCCGCGGCCCGGAGGAGTGCCATCAGCACAACAGCCGTCGTTCGATGGGTGCTGCCCCAGTTGGCCGCGTCAGGCTCCTCCCAGTACACGCTGGTGGCGTAGCGCACGGCTGCCCCAGTCAGATCCGATACCAGCGTGTCGGTCAGCGGCGAGTCCGGTTGGATGCCCAGCAAACTCATCAAGACGAACGCCCGCGCCGCAGTCGACAACTTTTCACGGTAGTGGAGCAGCGCAGAAAGCGGTGACTCCCAGCGCGCGGTGGAACCCGTACACAGCCCGTGGCGTGAACACTCCGTCAGCGCGAACAGCACGAACGCCTGCCGATCCAGCGCATACGCCGGCGTATCAAGGTCTACGGTCGCGAGCTGACGCCGGAGGAACCGAATCGCCGGCCGCAGGATCTCGTCCGGCACCTTGTGCCCCGCCGCGTGCGCCTCGCCGAGGCCGATCACGACATACGCCGAGACCAACTGATCGCTGGACAGTCCACCGAACCATCCCCACCCGCCGTCCGCGTTCTGTGTTTCCGCGAGCTGCGGCAGCGTGACCTCCAGCGCATCGGCCAACCGGTCGCCGACATCAGTGGTGTCGGCACCCATCCGGCTGAGGGCATTCGCCGCAAGCGCCGCCGGAAAGACGGTGCTGATCGCGGCTTCGGTGCTAGCGCCTTCCCGTGGCACAAACCGGTCCAGCTGGTCGACGGCGGCCATAGCCAACGACGGGGACGTCTCGATCACGAGCGCGCCGTCGTCGATCGGCAGGTCGGTCGGCAAGGCGATCTGCTCGACGCGCACGCCCGGCTCAAACAGCACGCCGCTGGTTCCGACGATGTCACGCGCGGTGTAGCGATAGACAGGGATCGTCGTCGATTCGCCGAGACGCGGCTTGACCGCGTCCTGCAAGCCGCTGTCCGCCACGGCAGCAAAGATCAGATCGACCGACTCGGACTGGCCGGCAACCACATCCCAAGTCACGCGCACTTGTCCGCCGGCGGTGATCGTTACCCGCTGTACAGGCTCGGTCAGCAGGTCGAGGCCCGCCGCGTCCAGGGTCACCGTCGCCTGTTGGACCTCGTCGGTCCCATTGTGGATCACGGCGATCAGCCGCACGCGATCGCCGGCGACAAAGAAGCGCGGCGCGCCGGGTTGAATCCAGAATGGCAGTCGGGAGACGAGTTCCAGCTCGGTTTCCCCGACCTGGGTCGCCGGGGTGATCCCCTTGACGTTCAGCCGCCAGCGTGTCAAGTTATCCGGCATCTCAACCGATATCGTCGCCATTCCCTGCGCGTCGGTCACGACATGCGGGCTCCACAACGGGGTGGTCACGAACGTGTCACGCAGGGTGGGCTGCGGGATCCCGCCTCCGCCCCCGCCTTGCCCGCCGCCTGGATCGTGCTCATAGGTGTACTGCAGCTCAAGCAGGGCGGTCATACCGGTGGTCGTTTTGACGGCATTGGGACGTGGGCTGTAGTACACAGACTCGAGTGCGCGATCCGGCAGCGGCCGCAGGTCCAGCACCGCTTGATCGACCAGACTGATGCCCAACTCAGCGACTACCGGCTGCCCGTCCGAGTCAGTGACGTGAAGGTCGAACGCAATCGTCTCATCCGGATGCGCGGCGGTCGACGATGGTTCTACGTCGATGTGGAGTCGCTGTCGGACCGGCTCGACAGCGAGCCCGATCGCGCCGGTCCGGTAGTCTGGTAGGCCGTCCGGCCCAGCACCCTGAACCATGACGACGTTCATCTCGATGTTCGGGACATGGTCCTCAGTGATCGGGATTTCGTACACGACGGTCGTCCCGGTTGCCTGAATGACGTCGGTCTCGTAGCGCAGCTTGCGCTCGACACCGATCAGCAGCCATGTGTCGCCACGCTCAACGAACGGCACCGGGATCAGGATTCGGGCCGTTTCTCCCGGCTTGTAGCTAGACCGATCGGCAATCATGGTCAACTCGTGCGAGCGATGGTGGCCCCAAAGCACCGGGGCGCTCCCGGTAGCGTAGAACTCGATCGTGCTGTGATTGTCGCGCCCCTCGCGGTCGGTGACCGTTGCAACCGCCCGATAGATGCCGGCTGTCGACACCTCAAATTCGGCGTGCGCTGTACCGTCCAGATCGCTGGTCACAATCTGGGTGCCGGCCGGAATCTCTTCGCGGATCCATTCCCAGCGGCCCCACTCGTCCCGCACTTCGGTCCGCGTCCAGCGGATTTCGGACAGTTCGAGACGTACGGGCACGCCAGCGACCGGAATACTGTCCTGACCGACGACGATGAGGTCGATATCGGCCGACGTCTCCGCCTCGACAAAGTAATCTTCCATATGCAAGCCGACATACAGATCAGCCGGATGGAGCACGACCTGCGCACGAGCTCCCACAGAGGCCCCGGTCGGGTCCAGAATGCCCGCTTCGACCGTCAGCAGTGCAGATCGCGGCACGTAACCGGACATGTCTTCCGTAATCAGAATTTGCCCGTGCTCATTTGTCTCCAGAGCCGTTTCTCGACCGTAGTAGCGATGCAGGAAGTGTTCATCGGGCTGCCGCGGTGTGTCATTGCGGAACGAATAGCGCCCGGGCCCGCTGTAACGAAATGCCGCCTCTCGGGCGTAGATGGTAACCTCGACAGGCGCGTCTGGAACGCCACCGCCGCTGTAATACTGCGCGTCGATCAGGACATTGAGGACATCTCCGTCCGTAAGCTCACGCGTCTGCGGCGTGACCTCGACGTCGACCTCGGGCACGCGATACTCGGCCACCTCGACCGAGACCGACGGCCCATAATAGGGATAGCACTCCCCGCAGGTGTAGTAAACCGGCTCACCGACGGCAATAAGAAGCTGCCCCAGTGGCTGGTCTTCACGCAGCGTGACCGAACCGCTGAACGTCCCGAACGGCGACACCGGCAGCTCGACATCGAGCAGGTCATCCGGCGAGTTATAGCCGTAAGTATGCGCCTCGATCGACTGGATCTCCGGTACGGCATAGTCGATGTCGACACCCTCACGCATCACACCGCGGAAGTACACCGTCTCGCCCGGCCGGTAGATCGCGCGGTCGGTGTACAGGTAGGTCCCACCGCCGGGGGCCACATAATACGCCGCCTTGGTTGTCCAGATCCCGTACACGGAGTCACTTGCCGCCACGACCGTCGCATGCGGTGCCGCGTATTCATAGCCATCCGGTGTGGTCGCAGTAACGAAAACGGATGGAAGGCGCGCAAGTCCGTCCGCGTCCGTGACACTGGTGCCCTGCGCCTGCCCATCGTAGTCGTATACCGTCACGGGGATTCCTTCGAGCGGTGTGGCGGTCTGCAGGTCGGTCACCCACACCAGCAGACCGTCCTCGTCGCGCTTGATCGTGAGGTTGGCCGTCGCGACGGCCAGCGCGAAGTCGCATTGATCGTTGTAGGTATCGCCTTCGGCGTCGGTCCGAATTCGGTAAAGGCCCGGTGCGAGACGCCCCTCGGGAGGATCGATCGGGACGCCCACAGCCGCACTCGCGGTGTCGCCGCTGGTCAACGTCGCGCGCCAGCGCCGGACCACGTTCTCCTCATTGACTTCGGGGACGATATGCGATGCCTGACCGTCGCCGACACCTGTATCCACCCATGCAACCCGTTCCATTACGCGCGGCAGGTCGCCCAGTGGCAGGTGGGATAGCTCAATGTCGACGGTGCTTGTGCCGCTGACTCCGCCCGGAATCTGCGTGATCTGTCCCGCTGCGCTGGTGATGGCCAATGCGGATTGGCAGGTGATATTCGCCTGATTGGTTGGCTGACTCGTCGTGAACGAAACCGTAACGTCTTCGGCCAGACGGTTGCCGTAGATATCTTCCACGCCGGCCAGGATGGTGACGGTGTAACGGGTAGCGAACTGCATGTCAAACTGAAACGAAATCCGAGAGTCGTATGCGTAGGGCGTCCACTCCTCCGGCTCAGGTTCGATCCGAACGCGATCACGGAAGGTGTTGAAATTCATCGGCGATACAAACTCGAAACTGACCCAGCCACGCGGGTACTCGTCGCTAGCTCCGTTGTACGGGGTCGTTTCTCTCACCCTCGGCAGCGGATAGGTGTTGAAGGACCACCGATTGGGTGACACGAGTCCGGCAACGCCAACGACATAACTCGAGGCGATCTGAAGCCGCTCGTCCGGCGTGAACGTCACTTGAGTGGAGTCCTCCGCCCACGTGAAGTGCCCGGGCACACGGTCGTTCGAGTCCGCGCGCGTCAGGCTGAAGGCGTCCTCGACGAACGCGTGCGACATCGGTTGGTTGAATACAAACGAGACCGTGGTGTCGAGACCGGCATACCCCACCGTACTGCTCAGGTACTCGAACTCACTGAAGTCGATATCGAGGATCTGCGCCGCCTGGGTGGAAAACGACCAGAAGTAGTCGTAGCCAAGCTGTGAATCATCGGCCGCGCGAAGACCGGCGGCCGTGGTGACGGTGTAGCGGGTCGCGCCCGCCAGGTGGTCGCTGGGCGTAAAGACATAGATCGACGTGTTGACCCAGACACCACTGCCGTCGACATGCGGGTATAAACTCAACGGTTGTGGCAGCTCACCTTGATTCGCCGTGGGCGTGAGCGGGACAACCGGCCGATCGAACGCCACGACGATGGTGGAGTCGGTCGCAATACCGGTCGCGTCCGGGTCCGGTGTCACCGATACCACCTGTAGGCTCGACACATCGGACTGCATTGCAGCGGGTACCGAAAGCCCAATGAGTGTGAACGCCAAACAAAGTGCGGACCGCAGGATCTTCCACATGGCGCACCTCTTTCAATCGAAGCTACCGGGATCATAGCCCGTGCGCGGCCGCATTGTGCGTCGATTGCGCAACGTGCTCATGATGCCTGCTCTACGCGATGGATACGGGCTGTTGCGTCTGCCTACGCGGTCTCCGGAGTCCGTCCGGCACACAGGATAGCCACAGGTCGGCTGCGCCGTCTAGTTTGAATGGACGTCTCTGTGATTATTCCAGTCGCTTGACATCTGCATCCGCCGGCTGATCCGTGCCGATACCCTCCGTAACTCGCGGCGTTGGATCACGAGGAAGTGCTCGATCTCGACCCGCGCGACGTCCCGCTGCAGCTCATCACGGATCTGCGTGACGACGGGATGGACGGGGTGATAATGCGGTTCGACGTAGGGCGGTTGACGGCTGGCGAACTACTGGGCGGGTTCCGGTCGGCGGTGTGCGCTGCAGCCCTGCAATTCTGCCAGCCTGGAGCTGTAATCCTCGCCAAGTTCTAGCCTCGCGCTCTGCGACAATCAATACGGGTTTCTATCCGGAGTCGACGAGCCAATGGCCAGCAAAACAGCGCGACGCAGCATCAACATCACGCCGGAGATGGGCGACATGATTCTGCGCATTATCCGTGTCGCGGAGATTCTTGTCCGGGTTCAATTCGAGATTCCCGCCGGTAACGTTGATACGAGCCCGTCTGAGCATGAGACCGATGAAAACCGTCCCAAAAAACACAGATCGGACGTCTCGATGTAAGCTATCCAGACGAATGATTGGAGTATGCGATGAGTCGTCAAGGCAGCCGGAGACCGCCGCCCAGGCACGGATGGGCTGTCTATCTCCGCACCAGCAGCGAAGAGGCACAGAACCCCGAGAACTCCCAGCGGCGGCAGCGCCATACGATCGAGTCATCGCTGTTCAGCCGGGCAACACTGCCGGTTATTGGCGAGTACATCGACAATCTGAGCGGCCGATCCGCTAACAACCGCCCGGGCTTTCAACTCATGCTTGAGCATGCCCGTGCTGGACACTTCTCACATGTCGCGGTAGAGAATGCTGAACGATTCGGTCGCAACGATACGGAGGCTTTGATGGCGATCGATGCACTCCATGAAATCGGAGTTGCCGTTCGCTTTGCAGATTACCCCGATCTTGATCCAATTGATCCTGATGACCGGATTCTCGTGAGTCTGTCATTCACGCTTGCCCGGCGTGAGTCGATCAAGTTGGGGCAGCGCGTTACGGGTGGACTGCGCGCGAAGCAACGCGCCGGGGGATTTATCGGCAAAGCGCCGGATGGCTACATCAACTGCGAGGAGAAGGCGGAGCAAGCCGACAAGACTCACACGGGTCGCTACAAGCGATGGATCGAGCCGGATCCTGAGCAGTTCAAGGTCTGGCGTACTGCATGGGACCTATTGTTGACCGATCAGTACACGCTGTCGCAAATCTGCGATGAGCTTCATGCACGGGGCACCTTTTTCGGAGTGGACGTCCCTTTGTGATGGTCGATGCTTCCGGGAAGCGTAAGGACGCGGCCAATGGTCTGTCGCGCATATTCTGCAACTGGTTCTACGCCGGATGGGTGGTCAGCGAGAAAGCCTGTATTGCGCCCAAACAGGTTCGGGGACTGTGGAAACCGCTGGTCACAACTGAGGAGTTTGAGCGGGGACTGGCGATTCTTGCCACGCGCCATACGCAGCGCCCCAAGAGTGTTACCAACTATGATTACCTCCTGCGTGGGCTCATTCATGTGCAGTTGAAGGATGGAAGGATCCAGCGTCTAAGTGGATCAACGTCGAATACTGGGCGTCCTGGCGGAGGCACATCCTACTACTGCATCGAAAGTAGCGATATCAACATTCGCTGCAACAAAGTCGATTCGTTGATCCCCGCTGAACTTATGAAGATACAGGTCGATCCCGAGTTGATTCCGCAGATTCAGGCCAGCTATAACGAGGAGGTGGCAGACAAACTGGGCCGAATTCGGCCTGATCAGCGCGCTGACCTCAAGCGCAAACTGAAGGAAATCGATGAAGAAGAGGCGCGTGCCTTGCGACTGTATGCATCCGGAAAGATCACAGATCAGGTTTGGGATAACTTGTGGACAGAATGGCAGGATCGGCGTCGCGGGTTGCGTCAGGCGCTGGAATCTATTGAGACGAGCAACGCCATACATATCGCGAATTTGGATGCCGCGATTACAGTGATTGCGAAAGTGGGTGTACTATACGGCAAGCTGGAACGCAGCGATCAAAGGAAACTGCTGCGTGAAATGGTCGACCGGGTGGTTGTCTCCCCGGAGGGAGCAATACTACGGATGGAGTTGCTGCCGCCGTTCGCGTATCTCAAGGAAGTAAGCGATCGCGTGCGGCAAAGCGGTGGAGTTGAGACGGAAACAAAAACCAGCCTCGCGGCTGGTCAATGTTCGGCGATTCCCGCTTCAGGTACCCTCGGTGGGAGTCGAACCCACAACCTCAGCCTTAGGAGTGCTTTGCTCTATCCTTTGAGCTACGAGGGCATTCCCATTAATTATACGGGCCGTTTCCCGTCCGTGCTAGCCGAATGCCACATAGAAGGCTTGCCAAACACCGAGTGAGTCCAATTCGCCCGAAATTAACCGGAGTTAACAGACCACGCGCGTTGTGTGAAACCATCTGCGTGCTATAATCACCGCCTAGAGAAAAACGGGCGTGATTTACGCCCATTTGTTGGGAATGTAGTGGAAGGCGGATCGCGTTGAATTCGCTCGTCTTAACCCTTACCGAGACGCTGCGGTATCGCGGCGCCATTGGGCAGTGGAGCTGGGTGCTTCACCGCATCTCCGGCCTCGGCGTCGTCCTCTTTTTGACTCTGCACGTGATCGACACGTCATGGGCGGTGTTCTACCCCGGCCTGTACGAAGAGGCGATCGCGGCCTATCAGTCACCCCTGTTCACCATCGGTGAGTTCATCCTCATCGCCTGCGTGGTGTATCACGCCTACAACGGTATCCGAATCGTCATCTTCGACTTTCAGCCGCGTTGGTGGAAGCATCAGCAGCGCGCCGCGTATGCCGTGCTTGGGCTGACAGCCGTCACATTGGTGCCGGTGTTTGCCTTAATGCTGATTGAGGTGATCGACCACTACAGCCATGACCCGTTTGTGCTCGGCCTCGATCGCGTCCTGCTGGCGCAGGTGCCGTTCGCGGTCGGCATCGTCGCGGCGATCATCGGTGCGGTGCTGCTGTCCGGCCTTGTCGGTCTGGTGACCGGTGGCGGCGAAGCCAATGGCCGCGCGGGAAGCCAGCTCGAGCGCTTCTGGTGGTCGTTCATGCGCCTGAGCGGCATTCTGATTCTGCCGCTGGTGTTCGGCCATCTGGCCATGATGCACGTGCTGCAAGGCGTGTTTGCGCTGACCGAGGCCGGTTCCACGATCATCGGCACGCGCGGCCTGATCAACGTCAGCGGGACGGCGACCGAGTTCGTGCTCAGCCGCTGGAATACGTCGCTGGCGGGGCCGACCACAGGCGTCGCGGTGTGGAAGCTGTATGACATCGGCCTGCTGCTGTTGGTGACGGTGCACGGCTTCAACGGCCTGCGCTACGTGTTGACCGACTACACCAGCGACAAACCGCTGCTGCGCCGTGCGGCCACCTATGTCACCGTGATCGGCGGCGTGGTGCTGCTGGTCGTCGGTGGCGCGGCGCTGCTGGCGGGGATCGAGCCGACTGCGCTCGACATGGCCTGCCATGCTCAGGAAGAACTGGGCAAAACGCTGTCCGAATTCTGCCAAGCTCGCATTGGTGGTTGAGACGTACCGGTAGAAACGAGCTGGGAAAGGTGATGGATGAACACACATAAGGTCGACGCAGTGATTGTCGGGGCCGGCGGCGCGGGCTTGATGGCGGCGCTGTATGCCAGCATGGGCGGCGCGAACGTCGCGGTCGTGTCCAAGCTGTACCCGACGCGCAGTCACACCGGCGCGGCGCAGGGCGGCATCGGCGCGGCGTTGGGCAACAAAATCGGGGATGACCCGAACCCCGACAAACCGATTTACCACGCCTACGACACGGTCAAGGGCGGCGATTATCTGGCCGATCAGAACGCGGCCAAGGTGCTGGCGGAAGAGGCGGTCGATGCCGTCCTCGAACTCGAGCACATGGGCCTGCCGTTCGACCGCACCGCCGAGGGCAAGATCAGCCAGCGGCGCTTTGGCGGCCACACGCAGAATTTTGGCGAGAAGCTGGTATACCGCGCCTGCCACGCCGCCGACCGTACCGGCCACATGATCTTGCAGACGCTGTACCAGCAGTGCATCAAGGCCGGCGTCAAGTTCTACGACGAGTATCACGTCGTCGACGTCTTGATGAACGGGGACGTGTGCGTCGGCGCGGTGGCGATCGACCTGAACACCGGCGATTTCCACATCTTCCACGCCAAGGCGACGCTGTTCGCCTCGGGCGGGTGGGGCCGCTGCTGGCAGGTGACCAGCAACGCGCACAGCATGACCGGCGACGGCGCGGCGGCGGTGTTCCGGCGCGGCATCCCGATGCAGGACATGGAGTTCTTCCAGTTCCACCCGACCGGCATCTTCAAGCTCGGCATCCTGATCACCGAGGGCGTGCGCGGCGAGGGCGGCATTTTGGTCAACCGCCACGGCGAGCGCTTTATGGAGAAATACGCTCCGCGTGTGAAAGACCTCGCCAGCCGCGACGTCATCAGCCGCGCGATCTACAACGAGATCAAGGCCGGCAACGGCATCCAGGGCCGCGACTACGTGTACCTCGACATTCGCCCCGAGACGGTCAACCGCTACTTCGCCGAGGCTGGCGAGAGCAAGCGGATCGACCGCGAATACGTCGAGAAGAAACTGCCGGACATCCTCGATTTCTGCCGCACCTATTTGGGAGTTGATCCGGTGGTCGAGCCAATGCCGATTCAGCCGACCGCGCACTATGCGATGGGCGGCATCCCGACCAACGTCGACGCCGAGGTTGTGATCGATGCGAACTGGACGGTCGTGCCCGGCATGTACGCCGCTGGCGAGACCGCCTGCGTAAGCGCGCACGGCGCCAACCGTCTCGGCACCAACTCGCTGGTCGATCTAGTCGTGTTCGGGCGGCGCGGCGGTATGAACATCGCCAAGTTCGTCAAGACGGCCGGCTTCACCGACCTGCCGGCAGACGCGGGCAAGGAGATCAGCGGCGAGTTCGAGCGCATCCGCACCAGCAAGGGCAAGACGCGCGCGTATACCATCCGCGACCGTATGCAGAAGCTGATGAACGACAACGTCGGCGTGTACCGCACCGAGGAGACGATGCAGGCCGCGATCGAAGGACTGCGCGAGCTGCGCGAGACGTTCATTAAGGACCTGCACGTGGACGACCGCGGCAAGCGCTTCAACACCGACGTGATGGAAGCGTGGGAACTCGAAAACCTGATCGATCTGGCCGAGGTCACGGCCGTCAGCGCGCTCAACCGGCGCGAGAGCCGTGGCGCGCACAGCCGCGAGGATTTCCCCAAGCGCGACGACGCCAACCTGCTCGTCCATACGCTGGTCTACCGTGAAGCGCCGAGCCTGTACGGGATCGCCGCGCCGGAATACAAGATCAACATGGACAAGAAGGTCGACATGTCGCTGGCCGAGGAAGATCCGCGCTTTGCCCCGAAGGAACGCGTGTACTAACGCCCGGTGGAACACACCCGATGACGAAGAGGACGACAAATGGTTGATGTAACACTGCGCGTTCGGCGCTATAACCCGGAAGACACCCAGAAGCGCAAGCCGTACTGGGAGGAGTTCAGCCTGACCGGCTGTGACCCGACCGATCGCGTTCTGGACTTGCTGCACCGCGTGAAGTGGGAGCAGGACGGCACGCTGGCGATGCGCCGTTCGTGCGCGCACGGCGTTTGCGGCTCGGACGCGATGCGCATCAACGGGCGCAACATGCTGGCCTGCAAGGCGCTGATCCGCGACCTATTCTCGCCGATCCCGGCCAGCGTGAAGATTCAGGTCGAGCCGATCCTCGGCCTGCCCGTGCTGAAAGACCTGATCGTCGATATGGAGCCGTTCTTCGCGCACTACCGCGAGGTGATGCCGTTCTTCGTCAACGACGATCCCTTGCCGGCAAACGGCCGCGAGCGCTTCCAGACGCAGGAAGACCGCGAGCGCTTCGACGACACGACCAAGTGCATCCTGTGCGCGTGCTGTACCACGGCGTGCCCGTCGTTCTGGTCCAATGGCAAGTATGTCGGCCCGGCGGCGATCGTGCAGGCGCACCGCTTCATCTTCGACAGCCGCGACAAGGCCGCCGCCGAGCGCCTCGCAATCTTGGCGGAGCCCAACGGCGTGTGGCGCTGCCGCACGATCTTCAACTGCACGCCGGCCTGCCCGCGCGAGATCGAAGTGACGAAGGCCATCGGCGAAGTCAAGCTGGCGATCATGCGCGGCTCGCCGGAGGGCATCATCAAGGTCACCGAGATCAAGGAAGTCGTGTTCAGCAGCTAAACAACCCCTCACCCCCTAAATCCCCCTCTCCCTCGCACGCGGGGAGAGGGGGATTTTTTTGCGCGTGAAGGTTGACGGCATCCGGGCCACCAACTGACGCCTGGCAACTGATCTCTGACAACTTGTCTTTGCGCTTATCTGATTCTTCTGGACTTCGGCTATGCTGATTCCGAGAGGTGACAGCAGAGCGCGCGCATGAGCTACCACAACGACTACGAACCCTTCGACCCCGACGCGGACGACGACCGTTTCATATTTGAGCGATACACGCGCGAAGGCGAGCCGGACGAGACCCCGCGCGTCAATCTGCGCTGGTGGCACTACGTGGTCGCGCTGGTGATGATCGGCGCGCTGATGGCCGAGCTGTTGCTGCCCGTCCTTCAGGCGATCCTCGACACGCTACGCATCATCGTGCCCGGCGCCGGCAGTAATCCGGTGTAGCGGCTGCAACAGAACTTTAGAGAACGATAGCATAGCTACGCACAGTTGACTCTGGGTCGTTCCCGTGCGCAGCGTGATACAAGGACTTTCGTACCAAAACTCATAGTTACTCAATGATTGACGAGGAATGCAAGGGGGGGGGTACATTCTTCATATCCAGCAACAATTGCCGCTGGCACAGGAGATGTGAAATGAAAGTCCGTCCAAGTGTCTTCGTGGTAGTTCTGCTTGTACTCCTAATCGCAGCGGAGACCATTGCCAGTCCGCCCAAGCCATTGCCGCCTCCTCCGCAACCGGGTTTTTCGCCTCCAGCACCCGTGGGATTCCCACATGTGAAGGCAGACTGGTATGTTCCTGGACCGATCCGAATGTTCAATGCAGTCTTTATTGGCGATGGGAAAGGTCGTTCCTTTTCATCGAACACGCGAGATATTACAGCAGGATGGTCTGCGTATCAGAACCTCAATATGCCACGATTAGACTTTGTGAGTGGCAAACACCGGGGCGAAGCGAACCTATGGTTCTCAGGAAACGCGGCTTGGGCATTTGCGAGTTCAACGTATACCAAAGAGGTGTCGCCCAGACGTTGGATTTGCGCCCGGGTAAACAGCTTCTATGTCTACACTTTCCCTCCGCAATCGACCCCTGACTCGTGCGATCTGCGGGGACCTGCCTGGAGCTACGTGACTTCTGCTTCCCTGCAGTATTGGTCGGGTTGCATGTGGGTTCTGTTCTGGAGCACAACACCGTATCAGGCTGTGAACAACACTTTGCACTCGTTTACAAAGGGTAATGGTACGATGCTCTTTGGGACTGCCACCGCGAACGTAGGTTACAACTGTCAGAATTGAGTCAAATCGGTAGCCGGACGGCGCCTCTTGTGAAGTGCCGTCTGGCCCGCGTGACACTTATACATTGCAGCCATGGATTGCAGCATGACCAGACTTGTTCGGGGCATCATTCTCATCGTTGTCGTGGCCGCTGCACTGCTCCCGAGCGCCGCACAGCAGATCGTGGCTCCTTCACCGGTATGCCCAAACCAGTCATCATCATGGCTTGAACTTCCGACCCCTCTTCAGGGCGGAGCGCCATATGAAGTCGAAATCGGACTACAACGCGTCTTCTATCCGGACGCCTTTGCAGCGCTTTATGGGCTGCAGGTTTTTGGGGTAGACCGCAACGTATCAGTCAAGCTCAATTATGAGATCGAGTATATTGGTGGTCTGAAGAACCCGCCCGATGAACCGATTACCGTACACTACTTCGCACTCATCAACGAGACGATATTGCCACTTGGTCTGAATGGCGAACTGCTCCTCATCGAGCTGATTCCTTGGCGACAAGTGTTTTCACTTACCATCGAGCTTCCGCCCCTACAGGAAGAAGGTCTCTACGATGTCGTACTGATTGGGATCCCGAATTTGGACAGCCCAACGTCTCCGTATGAATTCGAACGGCTTCTGGATTTCTTCTCTGCGCGCATGACCCTTATCGTTGGTGATCCCTCCATCGTAGGAAAGGATCCTCGAGCCTACCAACGAATGCTGCCGGCCGAACCACACCCTAACGATCCGCCGCTCCTTGATGGCGCACTGCGCACTCCAGTCTGGTTTGACCTGTTTACGGGATACTACAAACCGTTCTTCGATCCGTTTGTTGCTGGCGAGCGGCTGAGCTTCAACATAGAACTCGGACAAACCCGCTATTTCGTAGACGATCGGTTTTCGAGTTTCTCGAACCTGGATCTGACGCGATATGCTCTCCTTGTAATGGTAGATGATCGCCTGAAGCCACTTTCTGAGGAGGGAGAGGAAGTTCTTCTTGCCGAGATGCCAGGAAACGCAGCACTCGTTGAACACCCGATACAAGTTCAAGTACCATCATCGGGTGTCATGGACATCGTTGCGATAAGGATAGACTTCCCCGGCGTGCCGTTGTGTGTGCACTTAGATCCCGTAGCAGCGCGGATACATGGCTTACGAATGGGTATTCAAGCGAGCGAGTGAGTGAAACATGCCCACCGGCGCGCTAATGGCCGAGCTGCTGCTGCCCGTGCTTCAAGCGATCCTCGACGCCCTGCGCATCATTGTGCCCGGCGCCGGCAGCAACCCGGTTTGATATCTTGTCAGACAACTGTATGGGCGGACTATAGCCCTAATTGTCGCCGTGTGTTCGGGTCAGCTACTCTTTCGATCCGAAAATGGTCAAGGTGGCTGTCGTTTGAGAGATGAAAGGCTTCTGCGAAAGTGCGGCCACCCGTTCGAATGGTCGTTTTTATCAAGAATGTCCCATGTGGTATTCGGTAGTTCGGGAGCTCGTAGCGAGGATTGGTGTAACTGGCGTTCACAAACGGAAAGGCATCTTGGCTGCCTTCACGTCGAACCACTACATCGAGACTTGTTTCACTTGCAGGTGGTAAGTCCTCGCTGTTCGTTTCCTTCCAAAGTACTTTGCCGTCAGCACGCTCAATTAACTCGGGCTCCGGGCTTCCGCTCCAACGCGCCGTAACTGAAGACATAAACAGTCTTGTTCCATCGGGGCGGAAAATCTCATGCTGCGCAACGCAGTTCATGGCAGGCTCACTCTGATAGAACCACAGCAGTACTCTGGGCAATGGTCTGTTACAAACAGTGAGTCGCAGCACGCGCATCTCTCTAGCTTGAATGGGAAAGTCGAATGGTTTGCCGACTGCGATCTCAAGCCGAGGGCGGCGCGCCCTTTCAATCCCCAATGCAATCGCTACACCAGCAAACGTTGAAATGATGCCGATTATGAGATCTGTTCCGATTCCCATCGTTTACCTTACTTCGCCGGCAGGACGTCGCGCTGCTTGCTGCTGCCTTCCTTGGCCGGGCCGATGATCCCGCGGTCTTCCATTGCGTCGATCAGACGGGCCGCACGCGCGTAGCCGATGCGCATCTTGCGCTGCAGCAGCGACACCGACGCGCCGTTCTGCCGCCGCACCAGATCGACCGCGCGCTCGTACAACTCGTCGTCCGGCATGTCCTCGCCGGACTCGTCGCCGTCGTCCTCGTCGTCTTCATCGAACAGCGCCTTCTGCGGGAAGATCGGCCCGCTGGACGCCATGCCGCGCCCGGCCGTCGCGCCGAACCCGGACGCCTGCTTCGACTCGTCGTCCTTGTCCGCCGCGGCGAAGGCTTGCAGCGGTGTTTGGGTCGTGCCGTCGCTTTGCGCCTTCCAGTGCTTCACGATCGTCTGGATTTCCTGATCGCTCAGGAACACGCCTTGCAGACGCACCGGCGCGGGCGAGTCGCCGCTGAGGTACAGCATGTCGCCGCGTCCCAGCAGCTTTTCCGCGCCCGGCTGATCGAGGATGACGCGGCTGTCGACGTTGGACGCCACGGCGAACGCGATACGCGCCGGGAAGTTGGCTTTGATCAGGCCGGTGACGACGTCCGCCGACGGGCGCTGCGTGGCGATCACGAGGTGGATGCCGGTCGCGCGCGCCATGGCGGCGATGCGCGTGATGTACCTTTCGGCCTCTTCCGGGGCCAGCATCATCAGGTCGGCCAACTCGTCGATGACCACGATGATGTACGGCATCTGCTCGACTTCGGCCGCGCGGTTGCGGTTGTAGTCGTCAATGTTGCGCGCGCCGGCCACGCTGAACCGCTTGTAGCGGTCGTCCATCTCGCGCGTGACCCACTTGAGCACGCCGATGATGCGCTCGACCTCGACGACGACCGGCGCCACCAGATGCGGGATGCCGTTGTAGGTCGTTAACTCGACGCGCTTGGGGTCCACCATGATGAAGCGCACGACATCCGGCGTATTGCGCAGCAGCAGGCTGCAGATGATGGCGTTGACCATCACCGACTTACCGGAGCCGGTCGTCCCGGCGATCAGCAGATGCGGCATGCTCGACAGATCGGCGGCGACCGGCGTGCCGTCGACCGCCTCGCCGAGCGCGATCGCCAGCGGCGACTTGATGCGCTGGTAGCGGTTCGACTCCATCAGGTCGCGCAGGCTGACCGTCATGGGCGTGTCGTTCGGGACTTCGATGCCGACGTAGCCCTTGCCCGGCACCGGCGCTTCAATACGGATCGACCGTGCGCCGAGGGCGAGCTGCAAGTCTTTGTCGAGCTGGGCGATGGCGCTCACCTTAACGCGGCTCTGGCGGTCGCGCTGGGTGATGTATCCCGGCTCGACGCCGAACTGGGTGATCACCGGGCCGGTGTTGATCTCCACGACCTTGCCGGGCGCTCCGAAGCTCTCGAGCGTCTCGCCGATGATGCGTGCGCGCTCGACCAGCGCCTTGCGGTCGTAGTCGCCTTTCGAGCCGGGAGCCAGCAGCGTGCGGAAATCGACCATCGTGTAACTGCGCTTGGGCCGGTGCGTCTCGATGCTGGGCGGCTTGGGCGTGCTGATCGGCGTGTTGTTCTGCACCGATGGGCCGTACGGGCTGGGCTGGCGCGTGGCCGGCTCAGGTGTAGATTGCGCAGGCTGCGGCGCAGGTTGGATCGGGCGCGCGGCGGGTCCGGGCGGAACAGGCTGCGGCGATGGAGTCGAGCTGGCGTTGGCCGGTGCCGGAGTCTGTGTTGGCTGCTGGTAGGGCGCATAGGCCGGCGACGGGGCCGGCGCGGCGGGATGCTGCAAGGCCGCAGGTTGCATCGAGGGCGGCACGCTAGACGGCGGCGGCGGGGGTGGCGCTGCGGCCGGCGACCCGCCTTCCAGTGCGCCGTTCGTAAAGGTCGATCCCGCCCGGCGGCTGAGGAATCCGCGCGCTCCACCGGTGGGGGCGGTCTCGGCTTCGGAGTCGCTTTGCGTGCCGCGGCTGCCCGAGCCCGGCAGGCGCTTGAGCAAACCGCCGAACGCTCCGCGCGCGCCCGCCGCTGCCGGAACCGAGGCGGCGGCCGCTGTTTCGGCGCTCACCATCTGCCCGCCCACCCGGATCGGCAGATCTTCGAGGGGCAGGGGCTGTTGACGGGCTTCGCCAGCGGGGAGCGCCCCGGCTGTCCCCGGTCTCAGTTCGCCGGCATTGGGCTTAGAGACGGCGATCTGGCGCTGTGCAGCGGCGCGTGCGGCCGCTTCCTGCTGTGCCACGGCGCGACGGGCAGACGCCAACTGCTGCCGGTGCTGCCACGACACGCGGAAACTGCGCGTCAGGCTGACGATAATGACGATCAACTGCGTGGCGGATGTGCGGGTGAACAGCATCAGGCTGACGCCCATCCATCCGGCCAACAGCACGAACCCGCCGATCTCGCCGATGTTCTCGACAAGGAACAGGTGGATGCCGGTTCCGATCACGCCGCCGCCGCGCCCCAAGCCCCACGTGTAGCCATCGACCAACAGCTTCATGGTGGCGAGGTCGCCTTGGAACAGCGGGTCGAGCACGACGATGAACTGGAACAGCGTGAGCAGCGCGACGTAGAAGCTGACCGCGCCGGCCACACGCACCGCGTCGATCTCCGGCGGCGTGTCGCCAAAGCGGGTGACCAACAGGAACGCGCCGATCCCGCCCATCAGGAACGGGACGACGATCGCGCCCCAGCCGAAGACTTGGCCGAGGAATGTGTTGACGGCACCGATCGCCGCGCCTTGATCGCCGGACAGCGACGACAGCAGCAGGATCAACGCGCCGACCATCAGGCCGATGCCGACGAGGTCAAGCTGTGTATCGAGGTTCCAGCCGGCCGTCGTCACTTCCGGGACGCGGTTGCTAGTGCCTTCGCGGCGGGTGCGGCTTTGCGGCTGGGCGTCGGCCTTGCCGCCCCCGCGCAGCCGGCTCGTCAGCGCCTCCCAAAGCCCGCCTTTACCCTCGCCGCGTTCGGCGGCTGCGGCCCGGCTCGGGGGCTGCTGTTGGCGCGCGCCGCTTTGGGCGCTGGGCGGGGCCGAGCGCGAACCGGACATGCTCGCCAGCGGCTGACCGGGGCTTGCATCTCGACCCGGCGGTTTGGCGCCGGGCTTCGCATCTTTGTCGCCGCCGCGCTTGAAAATCCCGCCGATACGGCCGGTCAGCGCGGAGAGTCCGCCCGCGCCTGCGGCTTTGTCACCGCTGGCCGGTTTGCGGTCAGGCTTGTTTGGGGGCGACGCAGAGCGTCCATAGGACGACGAAGACGCGGGTGCGCCGCGCCCGGCGTCTGGCTTTGCGGCCTGCTTGTCGCCGCCGCGGCCAAACCGGTTCGAGACGACGCCGAAAATGCCTTTGCCGCCGCCGTCGTCTTTCTTCTTGTCGGGCGGGCGGTTCTGCTGCGGGCGGCCGGCATCTTTCTTGGCGTCGGGCTTGTCATCCTTGCCGCGGCCGAAGAACCCGCCGATCCCGCGCCCGCCGGACTTGTCGTCGGGCTTTGCCGCCGGCTTGCTGTCTGCGGGCCGGCTGCTGGCCGAGCTGGGTCGGTCGTCGCGCCGGTCGCCGGGCCGCGAGTAAGGCGTGGATTCGCTCGGGCTGCGGTAGGGACTGTTCTCGCCCGTCGAACGTGACGGCGGCGCGCTGCTGGCTGTGTACGAAGGTCGGTCGCTGCCGGGCGAACTCGGGCGGCTGCTGGAAGACGAAAACGTGCCGGTCGAACGGCTGGGTGGCGGGTTGCTGGCGCCGCTGGCGCCAAGCTGGCGGGGACCCGACGAACTTCCATATGGGTTGCTCGACCCGCTCCCAGATCCGCCGCCGCTGCTGAATGGATTGCCCGGCCCGCGACTGCCACTCCCGCTTGTACTTCCGCTGCCACCGCCACCGCTGCCGTAACTGCCCCCGTAACCGGGACGGCTGCCCGAACCGCTGCTCCCGGGCGAGTCGGTACTGCGGAACGGCGAGCCTCGACTGCCGGGTGCGTTCGGCGCGTCCGGCTTGGCACTGTATGGGTTAATCTGGTTGCGTATGCGATCGCGCGGCGACGCGGGGGCATCGTCCTGATCGTCTTCGTCAGGGAAGCCCTCGTAACCGTCGTCCTGATTCACGTCGTCGTCGTAGCGATCGTCGTCAGAGAACGCCATTACTTACTACCCTCTTCCCGCCGCGGGATGCGGTCGGTTTGGCGCCGTGATGCACCGAAAACTAGCATACCACATCGCACCGCACGGAACGAAACTATTTTGGAACGCATGTTCTAATTATAGCAGATAAATCCACTGTTTGGGATATGGCCCGGCTACGCCTTGACTGCGAGGTTGTGCACGTCCTCGATCACGATCAAGCCGCGCTGCAGCGCGCGCAGCGCCGCGGAGTGCCGGTCCTTCGCGCCGAGCTTGTCCATCAGCCGCGCGATCGTCTCGATCACCTCGGTGAGGGGGATTTCGAGGGCTTCGCCGATCTGCTCGTTTTCGAAGCCGGCGGCCACGCGCTGGATGATGCGTGTCTCGGTCTCGTCGAGCGTGCTGGTGCCGCCCACGAGAAATCCGCTGACGACGCGCTCGGCCACGCCGCGGCCCAGCACGAGCTGGCCCTGCATGACGCGGCTGATGCCGTCCAGCAGCTCGGACTCGTCGGCGCTCTTGAGCAGGTAGCCATTGGCCCCGGCCCGCAGCGCGCGGATGATATACGAGTCCTCCTCGCGTCCGGTCAGGATCAGTACCTTGACCTGCGGGGCGTCACGGCGCAGCAGCGGCAGGATTTCCAGCCCGCTGCGGCCGGGCATGTTGATGTCGAGCAGCAGCAGGTCGGGCAGCACGGCCATCGCCTTGTTGAGCGCGGTCTCGCCGTCGCCCGCCTCGGCCACGACGACGAAATTCCCCGACGCCTCCAGCATGCCGGCCAGCGACTGACGCAGCAGCGTATGATCGTCTGCCAGCATCACGCGCAGCGTGCGCGCGCTCTCGCCCGTGGAGGTCGAGGCGGCGGGGCTTGACGCTTGTGCGGCCGGGCCGGGGTGGGTCATGCCGTACATCGCGGCATCAAGAGCGGCGGCCAACTGCGCCGCGGACTGATAGCGGCGGGCGGGCTGTTTTTCGAGCGACTTGAGGATCACTGCTTCGAGCGACCGCGGGAAGTCCGCCACGAACTGCGTGACCGGCGCCGGGGGCTGCATCACCTGCTGGCGCAGCAGCATGCCGATGTCTTCGGACGTGAACGGCAGGCGGCCGGTCGCCATCTCGTACAGCACGATGCCGAGCGAGTAGATGTCGGTGCGTGCGTCGAGCGGCTGACCCTGCGCCTGTTCGGGCGAGAGATAGGCCGGCGTGCCGATCACCATGCCGTGCGCGGTCACGCGCGGGGTGTGCCGGCTGAGCGCGAGGCCCATGTCCATCAGCTTGACTTGGCCGTTGGCCGTGACCTTGATGTTGGCCGGCTTGATGTCGCGGTGGATGAAGCCTTTTTCGTGCGCGTATTGCAGCGCGAGTGCGACCTGCCGTCCCAGCTTGACGATCGTCTCCGGCGAGGACGGGACGTACTTGCTAAGCGGGTCGCCTTCGACGTACTCCAGCACGAGGAATGGGCGCTCGTCGTCGTCCTCCAGCTCGAACATCGCCATGATGTTCGGGTGGCTGAGCTGCGCGGCGGCGTTGGCCTCCTGCATGAAGCGCTTGCGGGTCGTGTCGCGGACGTTCGGCAGCAGCAGCTTAATCGCCACCGTGCGGCCGAGCCGGTCGTCGATGGCTTTATATACCGCCGCCGTCGAACCCTCGCCAATCAATGCTTGAACTGTGTAACGATTACGGAGCTTACGACCTATCATGCTGGTCTGCCGTCCCCCTCCCGCGTAACCTAACAACTATACCATTCACTGTCAGGATGCGCACGCGGTTGGGGTACCTCAACCCCCTAACCCCCTCTCCAACTCGGAGAGGGGGGACTGCAGCGTATGCAGGTTGGGGTGAGATCGTGGGATGCGAACGCGCCGTCAGCCGAACGGCTCAGGCGGCGGGAGTCGCGTGTGCGCGCTAGACGCGATTCATGTTGTCGATGATCGCGTCGGCAAACTTGCTGGTTGCGACCTCGGTCGCGCCCTGCATCTGGCGGGCGAAGTCGTAGGTCACGATCTTCTGATCCAGCGTCAATTCGTACGCCTTGGTGATCATCTCCGACGCCTCGGTCCAGCCGATATGCTCGAGCATCATACAGCCGCTGAAAAGCAGCGAACCCGGGTTGACCTTGTCGAGGTTGGTGTACTTGGGCGCGGTGCCGTGGGTGGCCTCGAACAGCGCGACCTGATCGCCGACGTTGGCCCCCGGCGCGATGCCTACGCCGCCGACCTCGGCCGCGATCGCGTCGCTGAGGTAGTCGCCGTTGAGGTTCGTGGTCGCCAGTACCGAGTGCTCCTTCGGGCGAAGCAGCATGTGCTGGAAGGTGATGTCCGCGATGGTGTCCTGAATCAGGATCTTGCCTTCGGGCACCTTGCCGCCGTGATTCTTGGCGACCTCTTCCCACGCGATCGTCTCGTTGGGGAATTCCTCGCGCGCGACCTCGTAGCCCCACTTCATGAACGCGCCTTCGGTGAACTTCTGGATGTTGCCCTTGTGCACCAGCGTGACGCTCTTGCGGCCGTGCTTGATGGCATACTGGATGGCCGCACGGATGAGGCGCTTGCTGCCGAACGCGCTGACCGGCTTGATGCCGAGGCCGGCGCCTTCGAAGAACTTGGTGACGCCCATCTCTTCGCGCAGGAACTTCGCCAGCTTTTCGTTCTCGGGTGTGCCGGACTCGAACTCGATGCCGGCGTAGATGTCCTCGGTGTTCTCGCGGAAGATCACGACGTCGACGTCTTCCGGATGGCGCAGCGGTGAGGGCACGCCGCGATACCAGCGCACCGGGCGGATGCACTGGTACAGGTCGAGCACCTGCCGCAGCGTGACGTTCAAGCTGCGGAAGCCGCCGCCGACCGGCGTGGTCAACGGGCCTTTGATGCCGACGTAGAACTCGCGCAGCGCGTCGAACGTCTCCTCCGGCATGTAATCGCCGTCGTAGACCGAGGCGGCCTTCTCGCCGCTGTAGATTTCCATCCACGCGACCTTGCGGTTGCCGCCGTAGGCTTTCGCCACCGCCGCATCCCAGATGCGCAGGCTGGCCGTCATGATGTCGTAGCCGATGCCGTCGCCTTCGATGTACATCAGGATCGGGTTGTCGGGGACGTTCATGACGCCGTTGGTGAAGGTGATTTTTTGTCCGGTCTCAGGGACGCGGATCTTGTCGAAGCCCATCGAAAAAACACTCCTAGTCGTTAGTCGTGACGCGAACGCGACGATTATAGCGCAGAGTGTGCCCGCCGCGGATGCCGAGGGTGCGGGCGGGGCGTGGCGGGTGATTCCCGGTGGCGTCGCCAATGCGTCGTCGTCCGTCATCGAGCAGGTGGGAGAGCGGTGCAGTCGCGTAGCGGGTTCGATTGTGATCGCAGAGCCGCTCTTGACGCAAAATAGTCTTAGTACGAGATATTCAAGGAACCATTATGGCACGGGTACTGTGGATAGTGATTGCGTTGTTGCTGTCTGTCGCGCGGCCAATTGCGCAGCCGCCGGGCGTGCCGCCCATCACGCCCGATACCCTGCGGCAGGTCGGGCTCATCCGCACTGTGGCGTCGCCGCTCCCGGGCGAGATTGACTTCGGATGGGCCAGACCCACGATCGGAATTGCGACGAGCCGGGGTGCCGTCATCTACGATACGAACCAGCCCGAAGCGCCGTTGCGCGAGTTGCCGGACGCCGGCCCGGACATCGAGTTCGAGCCTGAAGTCGGTGTGGAGTCGGGGGGCGTGATTTGGGCGGCATCCGAATTCGAATATCAATACGAGTTCCAAGACCGACCGGCGCGGCAGTTTCAGGAAGGCACCGACCGATTCACCCACGTGCGGCTGGAAGGGGACCAGTATGTCGTCTATACGAGGGACAAGGTGATACGCACAGGCATGCCCTATGCGCCGCTCAAGATTGTCTTCTCCAGCGGGTACTACGCTTCGCGGGTCGCCTTCGCATTTCCATCGCCTGAGCATTTCGGGCTTCATTTCCAGCTTTGGGATTTCGAGAACGAGACTCTGCTGGCGGAATTCGATCACTATCTGGAAATCGTACACACGCTCAAATTCTCGGCAGACGAGTCGCTGCTGATCACAGCATCCACAACCAGCGCCATATACGGCGCCTTCTTCGAGTACACGCAGTTCTACGACGCGAAGACTGGCGAGAACGTCACCCCCGGCGGCGAGTGGTTTTCGCTGCCGGCCGTCGACGCCTATGGGCGCTGGGTTGCCGGCACCATGCAGTACAGCAAGCCGATGATCTGGAGCGCAGACAGTGGCTGGGAGCGCCTTCCATGCGCTCGGGATGAGTGGTGGCAGTTCGTATTCATCGACTCGGTACACGGCTCCGCGGACCGCAAGTATCTCTTCGGCCTTGACAGCTCGGGGCAAGGATTTCTGTGGGAAATCGCAGACGGCGATGTGAAGCAGGACTGCATCGAACTTCTAGCGGTCGGGAAAGACGTCTGCTACAGCTCTCAGCCTGCTCGATTCAGCCGCGACGCGCGCTGGCTGTCGGTCACGACTGATGAGACGACGCTGGTCTGGGACCTATCGAAGGATACCCCGTCGCTTCACATGGAAATTCCGGCCAATTGCGGATTTCCCACGTTCAGCATGGACAGTCAGCGCGTGCTGGTGCAAACCGCAAACACGGAGGTCTCGGCGTTAGAACTCGAGTCTGGGCGGGTCATCACGACATTCCCGCGCGGGGCGAAAGTCGATGATGAAGGCTCGCGGTATGCCTACTGGCAGGAGGGTAATGTCGTCGTCGGCTCGTTGATCGACGGGACGACCCTTACGATCCCGGTAATCGAGACCTCGTACGGTCGGTTGGTAGCAGTTGACCGCGACAAAGCCGTAGGGGTATTCGACAGTGATCGCGTGTTCGATCTCGTGACCGGGGAAGAACTCGACGCCGAATTCAGCCGTGAGACGCTCGTTCAATTCCGCGACGTGTGTGGACCCGCCGAAGTAACGCGCGTGACTGTGCGTTACCACACAGGCGATGACTTCTCGTACTATTCCGGGTGTCCAGTCGTAGAAAGCCCGGACGGTCGGTTCACCGCGCTGGTGCGGATTTGGGCGCAATACATCGGTCAAGTCATTTTAGCTGGGCCCGAACCCACTAAAGTGTGGACATGGGAGACAAACTACAGTGGTTCAGATGCCGCAGCTTTCTCGCCAGATGGTAAGTATCTAGCGACTGATCATAACGACAACCCAGTGGCACTCTGGCCCACTGAGTTTGACGGCGATCAGCCCGACTTTCCGATGATACTGCTTCGGTCGAATGTGCTCGGCCCATCCAGTGCGGACTCAATCGCGTTCAGTCTGGACTCGCGCATCGTGGTCGCGGAGGTCAGATCAAATTGGTACAGTCCACCGGATATTTACGTGTGGAACGTTCCAACCGTACCCCCCGGCGCGGACGAGCCGTTGATAGTCGATACCCCGCTGCTGGTCATCGAAGGCACTGAGAGGGCTGTCCTTAGCCCGACCGGCACGCAGGTCGCCATCAAGCGCTGGGGGCTGCCGGAGGTCGAAGTGTGGGACATCGAATCCAACGAAGTGATACTGCGGTTCGCCGGCGAGGGGATCGGCGCGTTCAGCCCGGACGGCTCGGTGTTTGCCTCGACAGACGCGGACGACCTCTACCTGTGGAACGTTCGCCAGCCCGGGCCGATCACCGACCGGACGATTGAGGATGTCGTGCGGAGAGTCAGATCACTGGAATTCAGCAGTGATGGAGCCTATCTGTTCGCGCGGTTTGGCGATGGCGTGTCGACGTTCGGCGTGACCGGCGAGCCTGCGCCCGCGAGCGCGGACAAAGAAACGCCAGCGAACGACGCGCCAGTGATCGATGCATCGAACGCAGCGGAGCTTGCGCTAAACAGTAGCATCCCGCCGCTCGACGACAGGAGGCTGACTGGCATTACGTTCACGCCGGACAGCGCGCGAGTTCTAGTGAGCGGCGGCAAGGCGACCGGTGACCTGTACAGCACCGCGATCAGCGAATGGGATGTCGCCTCCGGTGGCCTGATCCGTGAGATCAGCCATTCGCTTGGGGCGTACGCACTGACTTGGATTCCGGGCACGCAGTTGCTCGCCGTGATGTCCGAAGACTCCGGCGGCGAAGCGTCGTGGCCGGTCGCCTCGATCCTTGATTACCCGACCGGCCAGATTCGCGGGTATGGCACGAACCGCTACTTCATCGGTCAGGAACTGTCTGTCTCCCCGGACGGTGCACGCGTGGTGACGAGCTGGCAGGATTACGACTACGATCGGGCAAACGTGACCATCTGGGGAGTCGATCAGCTTCGAACGAGCGGCGGACTGCTGCCTACGCAGGCCCTGTACGACGCCGAAGCAGTCGATATGTTGGGTGTGGCGGCGTATCACCCTGACGGCCGGCTGATGATCGCGACAAGCTCGGGGCTGGTCGTGCTCAACGAGAATTACGCGCTTGAGCCGATCATGCCGGCCGATTGGCAATGGGCGCATCACATTGCGATTAGCGAGGACGGGGCGATCCTTACGGTGACCGTGGTGCCACCCACCCGTGATCGTGCCAGTACTGCAGACGAAATGCCCGTCCGAATCGATATCGTCCGTATGTCAGATCTTCGGGTGATTTCGATTGTGACCGAGCTGTCAAACTCGGTGAGCACCGCGCTCAACGGCGACGGCAGCTTGCTCGCCGTCGGCGACCATAGCGGGATCGTGGAAGTCTACTCGACCGAGACCGCAGCACGACTCGCGGTATTGAACCATCCGGACCGGGGTGTTGAAGATGTCGCGTTCAGCCCGGATGGAACCACACTGGCCGTGCTCGCAGGCGGCACGGTCTGGTTCTGGCAGGTCGAGGATTGATCGCGGGGACGCGACCCGACTCAGAACCGGCGGCGCATCATCATGCGGCGGGCGACCACGCGGCGTGGGCGTGTCGCCGCAAACAGCAGCGGACGGCGCCATGCACGGCGCATCTGACGGCGAAACACACGGAACGGGCGGAAGATGAACATCTCGAACCTCCTGCACAATGGCGACATCTCATGACTCTATGATCCGCCCAACGTGTTTCGAACGTGTGTTGAGAATGTAAGAAGGGTGTGTTGTCGGGGCGCTGCCCCAAGCCTCGGCAGGAGTTTGCACTCCTGCACCTCGTTACTCGCGGACTGATGCCGCATGCGGCATCAGTCCGCAGAAACGGGAGTCCAGAGGGCGAAAGCCCTTTGGTCGCCTTTCTCTACGCCGCGCCGAAGGCACGCAGTTTCTTGAGGTTGGTCAGTGTGAGGACGCTCGTCCAGTCGCGCTCGGCGACAGCCCACACCTCCGGCAGATAGCCCCAGTTCCAGTTGGGGTGCCATCCGCCGTCCTCGCTCTGCCAGCTCAGCATGAAGTCGAGGTTGGCGGGCAGCACGTGTTCGAACAGGTGCGCAAACGGCGAGGCGGGCGACGACACGATCCCGAGCGGCGGAAGCGTGTAGTTCGGCCAGTTGGCCGGATCGCGCTCGACGGCCTTGTCGACCAGTTCGGTCAGCTTGGGCAGCAGCGCGTCGCGCAGATCGGCGGGTGTGGCCCGGTTCTCGACCAGACGCACGCAGCACATCAGGTCGTGCATCTCCATCGAGTCGGCGCTTTGAACGGTTTTTGCTGACCTGTTCGCGTACGTTTTGGAGTACATCGGCGGGAAAGTGCGTCGGATAGGCGAACAGACAGCCGAGCAGCTCAGCGGTCGGATTGAGCTTGCTCTGCCACAAATCGCCGCCGTACTGCCACCACGGCGCATGCGGCGCGTCGTCGATCTCCGGCGGGATGATCGGGAAGCGCGCTTCGTCGGGGAGGTATACCGTATTCAGGTAAGCGCAGGCTTGAACGACCATCGCGTGATCGGTCGGCATGCCGATCTCCTGCATGTGCTGGAAGGCGACCGACGTCGCGATCACGGACGAGTCCGCGAGGCGTACGTCCGGCTCAAGCCCGTGGCCGAAGCCGCCGTCGAGGTTCTGGTAGCGGGTGAGCGCGGTCACCACGTCGCCGGCATAGCCGCCGCTGAAGTGGTAGGCGTAAAGCGCCTGTTCGAGCGGGCGGCCGTGTGCCGTCAGGTAGGCGCACACCGTTGGCAAAGGAGTCAGCGGCAGTCATGCGATTTCCTCCTGCGAGACTAGAACAAATGTATTATATCCCGAGTCCGGGCGACAGGCAACGCGGCGCGTAGGGGTGGACGGCCCGAGCGGGGCGGGTACAATCGCCACGGACATCCACCCAAGTAGGACACGCCATGCGCCGCCTGATTGCTGCCATCGCACTGACGCTCATGTTGCCGGCCTGCGCCCCGCAGGGCAAGACGGGCGCGGTCACGCTCGTGTCGCCGCCGAACGGCACGGTGATCTACTCCAGCGTCGTGACCGTGGCCGGCGACGCGCAGGGCGTCAACAGCGGCGGGCTGATCGTCACTGTTGCGGTCGCGGACGGGGTGGTACTCACACAGCAAGCCGTGGACGCGCGCGACGGCGGCTTCGAGATTGAACTCGTGCATCCGTACGCTGGGCCGCCCACAGAAGCGACGGTGTCGATCACGGCGGCGGACGCCCCTGACGACCCGCCCTACGCCACGGCGTCGGTCACGCTGGCGTCGATTGAGCATCGACCCGAGGGTACGTATATCGACGTCGCGGTGCCGCAGCCCGGTGACGAGGTCGGCGGCGACGAGATCGGCGTGCAGGGCCGCGCGTCCGGATTGTCCGAGCGCACGTTCTCGGTCGTTCTGGTCGGCGACGACGGCGCCGAAATCGACCGCGCCGAGGTGACGCTGCCGCCGTCGTATCTCGCGGACGAACTGCCGTGGCAGGCGGCGCTCACGCCCGGAGGCGCGACCGGCAGTGTGCTGGTGCAGATTATCACCGCACAGGGTGACGTGCTACATACGATCCCGGTTATCCTCAGCGGCGCGGCCGGCTGAACCCTAAGCCGAGCCTTAGCTTTCGCCGCTATACTGCCGGGCTAATCCATCTGAATGTGTGAGGTGTTTATGTCCCGTCCCGGCATGAAGGTCGGCAGCATGGAACTCGAAGTGCGCAACGCGATGTTGGAGGTCGGCGCTCCCGCGCCGGGTTGGTCTCTGTCGACGCCGCGCAATCAGGCGCGCACGTCGGCCGAGTATGCCGGCAAGGTTAAAGTGATCTCGTGCGTGCCGTCGATCGATACGCGGGTATGCAGCGCGCAGACACGCCGGTTCAACGTCGAGGCCGCCGGCCTGTCGGACGATATCGTCGTGCTGACCGTCAGCGCCGACCTGCCGTACGCGCTTGGCCGCTACTGCGCGACTGAGGGTATCGACAAGACCGAGACGCTGTCGTGCCATCTCGACATGGGGTTTGCCGACGCGTATGGCGTACACGTCGTGCCGTGGCGCATCTGCCAACGCGCCGTGTTCGTGGTCGACAAGGAAGACGTGCTGCGCTATGCGCAGTATATGCCGGCTATGGGCGACGAGGTCGACTT
Organism: Candidatus Flexicrinis affinis; assembly: GCA_016716525.1. Taxonomy (NCBI): domain Bacteria; kingdom Bacillati; phylum Chloroflexota; class Anaerolineae; order Aggregatilineales; family Candidatus Flexifilaceae; genus Candidatus Flexicrinis; species Candidatus Flexicrinis affinis. The sequence continues at coordinate 34,931 of JADJWE010000006.1, read as the reverse complement.
TACCGCCGCGCTGGATGCCGCGCGCGCGTTGGCTTAGGGCAATGGGCTTGAATCAGAACGGCCGCCGAATTGCTCGACGGCCGTCTTGAATGAGGCGTCCTTTTACGGGTAAATCGGGAGCTGCCACTTCGGGTGAGCCTTCGGCTGTGCCTCCGAAGGATCGACCTCTTCGATTTGTGCCCGGCGGCGCTCGGCACGCTCCTTGATCCCTTGCAACATCTTGGTTTCCATCACGAAGTCGATCGGCTCGATCAACATCGGCCCGAAGGCGAGACGGTTACGCGTAGAGTCGGGGGTGTAGAACATCCGCCAGCGAGTAATCAAGCGCGTGGTGCCAGGGTTGGACGGCTCGAGCTGGAACAACCACGTCACGCCGATGGTGCTATCGAGCTTGGCATCATACGCGGGACGATTTCCGAGCAGCAGTGTGGTCGGCGCCGTGACCTGCAGCGCCTTGAACACCGGCATTGCGTCGCTCGGATGCATGCGGATTTCGTCACCGACGGCTAGATTCTGCAGCTCGGGGACGATTTCGTCTGCGTTGGTAATCTTGCAACCGAACAGGTTTTCAAGCGTCTCGTAGCTGTAGAATCCGCCGCGCCCCTGCCCGATTTGCACGATCCACGGCCAGACCTGATCCGGTGGTGCGTTGATGTCGATGGCATGGGTTGATGACCACCGGACCTCGGGCAGTACGTCGTCGCCGGGAAGGGCGCGGCGAAGTTCTTCATGGGTGGCACCCCACTGGGTGCGGTACGAGCGCCGGAACGGATTTAGAAGCGCGAATGCGCCGCGTACAACACCCTCGGCGGTGTCGGTCACGGGACGGTTGGGCAGTGCGGATTGCATCGTCATGGCGAGATGTCCTGTCGTTCTACACCTATAGTACGCACGAAACGCGGTAGATTTCAGGCGACGAATGTCAGGGTGTCACCTGACAACATTCACATCGTTGTCGACATCCCGGAACAAAGAAAACCGCCCGACGCGTGGCGTCCGGGCGGTCTTAAGGGCTTGGAGCGAGTGGTTTAGAGCGTTAGTTCAGGCGTGACGCCAGTACGTTCAGGTTGTTCTTGACCGAACCGTCGATGACACGGCCACCGGCCTTGATCACCAGACCGCCGAGGATCGTCGGGTCGACCGAGTAGGTGATCTCCGACGCGCCGAGCGCCTTCTTGACGCTGTCCTTCTCGGCATCCTCGAGGGGCATTGCGCTGGTGACTTCGACAGCGCCCTTGAGGCCTTTGGCCTCGGCCGGGACGCTGCTGAGGAACTCGCTGACCAGCTTCTTCTGACGCTTCTCGTCGAGCGTCTCGCCGATCAGGCGCTGGCTGATGGCGACGGCAATCGACGTCACCTGACCGCGCAGGCCGGCAAGTTCGGTGTCGCGGGCTGCCGTAGCGGCGGCGCGGGCATCGGCCAGGATCTTCTCGGCTTCCTTGCGGGCTTCGGCCTCGACTTGCTTGGCCACTTCGTCAGCGCGGCCCTGACCTTCAGCGATCTTCAGCTGAACTTCCTTCTGCGCCTGCGACAGAATCTTCTCCGCTTCGGCTTCCGCGTTCTTGCGTGCGTTGGCGGCGGCGGCGGCATCTTCGATGCCCTTCTTGATCTTGGCGCTGCGCGCGTCAAGATGGTTCATGATCGGGCGCCACAGCAGGGCGGTTAGCAGCACGAAGATCAGACCGAAGTTGACCCACTGCGCCAGCAGGAAGCCGCCGTTGATACCGAGTGCGCCGAGCGGATCGCCACCTTCTTCGGCGGCAAACGCAGGCGTGACCGCAAGCGCCAACAGCGCCATCGCGACCAGCAGCATCAGTGTCTTATGTTGTCTCATATCGACCCTCCTCTAGGCTCGAAGTCGTCGATTAGAGCACGAACAGCACGATAAGCGCGACCACCAAGCAGTAAATGGCGACGGCTTCGGCGAACACGATACCGAGAATCATGTTGGTCTGAACCTGGCCGGCCGCGTCCGGGTTGCGGCCGATTGCTTGCAGCGCGCCGTTCACCAGCACACCGATGCCGACACCCGGGCCCAACGCACCGATCATGGCGAGCCCTGCGCCTACGGCCTTCAGCCCATCAGCGATGTTACCTTCAATCATGACGTTTGCTCCTTGTCCTCTGGACAGCTTCTAGAGTGTGATTACCAACGTGACTTAGTGATGGGCCTCGGCAGCAGCGTGGTCATCATGCTCATCGCCATGATGTCCTTCCATCGCCTGCACAGAGAACACCAGAGTGAGAACCGAGAACACCAGCGCCTGCACCGCACCGATGATGATCTCGAGGCCGTAGATAACGCCCGGGACCAACAGCGCGACGAGGAACGAGATCGCCATGAGCGCCACGCCGCCGGCAAATAGGTTGCCGAAAAGACGGAAGGCGAGAGAGACGATCTTGCCGATTTCCGAAATGATTTCGATCAGGCCGACGAGGAAGTCGATCGCGCCCATCGGCTTCTTGTTCAAGTTGCCAAGCGCCGTGACGTTGATGAACTTCTCGAAGTAGGCCGGGCCTTGCGAGATGACACCGTAAACCTGCACCAGCACAACCGCCAGTACCGCCAGCGCGATCGTCAGGCTGAGGTCGGTGGCCGGGCCGCGGACAAACGGCGTGATGTGGAAGACGAACGGGATGGCGCCGCGCTCAAGCTGCTCGGGCGTCAAAGCCAGCGTCGCGCCCGGGTAATGCAGCTGCGACAACGCAAGGTTGCGCTCGGTTTCGAGGTCGGCAAGCTGCGCTTCGAGTTCAGCCAGTGTCACGGCCGGTGTTTCGGGCAGCGGGGCTGCTTCACCCTCTGCAGCCGCTTCGCCTTCACCGTCGGTCGCTGCCGTCTCGCTGTGATCGTCTTCGGCCGCGCCATGATCGTCCGCCGATTCGCTGCTGCCAGCTTCGGCAGCACGAGCTTCCTCGACCTGCGCTTCAAGCGCAACAATCTGCGGCTCGATGCCTTCGAGCTGTTCGGCGCTCGCGATCCGCATCTCGACGAACTCGATCTGATGCTCGATCTCGGTCGCCGCTTCGGCGTCCGCAGTCGCCAGTTGGGATTCGAGGGTGGCCTTCTCGGCCTCAAGTTCCTCGATCACGGCGCCAACTTCGGCATCCGGCGCAATCACGAGCCGTTCGTAGGCCTTCTCGTCGAAGTATTCGACGCAGGCGTGTTCCATAGCCTCGGTCTGCTCGGTGCCGCTGTCGAGCGCTGCGTCAACGTACAACAGCCAGCTCGTGTCAGACATCGTGCCCGGCACAATCGGGTAGCCGTTGAAGCCGACGTGGGCGCAGTGCATCTTGCCCACCGTCTCGACACCGGGGAACAGCTTCAGCATGTTGCCGGCCAGCAGGAACAGGAAGATCGTCGCTACCAGCGGCCAAAGCATCGGGGCGGTGCGCAAACGCTCTCCACCAATGCCACTCAAGAAACCGTAAAAGCCTTCGACGATGGTTTCGGCGAAGGACTGGAACCGTCCGGGGATTTCTTTCGTCCAACCGCGCGATGCGCGCCATGCCAGCAGCGCAAACACGATCACCAAGATGTCGGCCAGAACTGTGCCGATGATGGTGTTGGTCAGGTCGATCCCAAATAATCCGCCCGGGGTCACGACTTCACCGGGGACGGCGATGACGGGAAGCGCCATGCCGATGCCCGCGGAAGGCATGACCACAAACGGGACGATTCCGCAGAATACAATCCCTACCACCACGAGGATGGCAAAGATGATGCAGCCGCGTCCTCTTGCGCTCATCGCCACTCCCCTCTGTAAGTTACCCGCGCTAACGCACTCACAACAGCTCACTCCTCCTTACTCGATGGGGCGGGCGTCGGCAGTATTGTCGCCGCGCGCCGTACGGTTCTGAACGCCAGCTTGAGCATCAGAGTCAGGCTGAGCGGAATGCTCAGGATGACCAAGCCCAGCGTGCACAGCCCGCGCCGCCCGATCAATGAATCAAGCCACAGCCCTAAAGCAACTGCCAGAAGGACGATAACGACAGTAACGCACCCGGCCTGCCCTGCGGCCAGTGCGACCCCGACGTTCAGGAGACGCGGCTTCGGCGGGGGCGGGGTATGCTGCTGTGTCATCGGCTCTTCCGGCCACAAACGTTGTGTAGTTTATCACAATCAAAAATCGATTGCTATGACGGACGATCTGTTCAATGCGGCCCCCTCATCCGGTACTTCAGATGAGGGGGCCGAGGAAACCCGCTAGAGCAGTGCGCTGGCGCTCGTGAGCGCCCAGTTGAAGACGATCTGGGTGCCGATCGTCCCGAGCAGCACCACGGCAACTGTGGCGCCGCCCATCGCCCACGCCGCAACCGGCGCGACGGGGATGGCTTTGTCCTCGTCGGCGCTGCGGTCGACGTACATAACCTTGATGACGACCAAGTAGTAGACGAGGCCGATGATCGCGTTCACCACGCCGACGATCGCCAGCCATGTCAGGTTGGCTTCGACGGCAGCGTTGAACAGGAAGAACTTGCCGAAGAACCCGGCCGCGGGCGGAATGCCGCCCAGCGACAGGAAGCCGACCGTCATCGCCAGCGCCATCCACGGATTGCGCCGGTTCAAACCGGCCATGTCCTTGATGTCGTCACTGCCGGTCGCTTCGCTGAACACGATGATGACGCCGAACGCCACCATGTTGGTGAACAGGTACATCAGCATGTAGAACGTGACCGACGCGACGCTCTGGGCCGTGCCGGCATGCAGCGCCGCCACACCGATCAGCGTGTAGCCCGCCTGCGCGATGCTCGAATACGCCAGCAGACGCTTGATATTCTTCTGCGACAGCGCCAGCACATTACCGACCGTCATCGTGAGCGCTGCGGTGACAGCCGCCAAGTTGACCCAGAAGTTCTGGATTTCGACGCCGCCGATGACCATCGAATGCGGGAACACCGCAAGGAAGAAGCGCATCAGCAGCGCGAAGCTTGCCGCCTTGCTGGCCACGCTGACGAACGCGGTGACCGGCGTCGGCGCGCCCTCGTAGACGTCCGGCGTCCAGAAGTGGAACGGCACCGCGCTGATCTTGAAGCCGAAACCGACCACGATCAGGACGAGTGTCGCCAGAACCGGCGCGGCATTGGCCCCGAATTCTGGGCTGCCGAGGTACTCGGCGATAGCGTACAAGTTGGTTTGGCCGGTGAAGCCGTACAGCAGGCTGAACCCGTACAGCATGATCGCCGACGCGAACGAGCCGAACAGGAAGTACTTCACGCCGGCCTCAGCGCTGCGCTTGTCGCGGCGGCTGAACGAGGCGAGGATGTAGAGCGGGATCGAGAGCGTTTCGAGGGCGACGAAGACCATGATCAGGTCGGCCGAGGCCGCCATCAAACAGGCGCCCAACGTGCTGACAACGACGATCAGATAAAACTCGCCCTTGCGGCCCATTTCGTGCGTTTCGACGGTCAGCAGCGATACGATGCCGCCGGCCAGCAGCGCGATCACTTTGAAGATTTGCGAAAGCGCGTCGTGGCGCACCATGCCGCCCCAATAGGTGGCGGTAGCGTCGGTTGGCGCCCAGATGAACGGCGTAATCGCCAGCGCGATCATGCCCAGCCCGGCCACCATGCCGATCACCTTGCGGTTCTCGCCGTGCAGGCGCAGGTCAAGCAGCAGCACCAGCAGGGCCAATACCGTCAGCCCGACTTCCGGCACGACGGCCGGGAGATGCGTCAAAAAGTCGAACGGCAGCATTTAGAACCCCCCTCCGAGCAGCGCAACCACCGGGCGAACGCCAGCTTCGACCATTGGCGCAATAACCGCCGGGTATAGGCCGATGATCAGCAGCGGTACCCCCAGCAGCAGCAGGATGATCCGGTCGGTGACGAAGATATCCGCGACTTCGGGATACTTGTCTTGCCGGAACTCTCCGAAGAACACCTGACTAACCACCCTGAGCACATAGGCTGCCGTGATCACGATGCCAAGCACCGCAATGAGCGCGATGATCGGGTAGTAATTGGTCACTTGCAGGCTGCCGAGGTTCAGCGAGACGTTGGTCGCCTCGAACAAGCCCATGAAGATCGGATACTCGGCGACGAACCCACTGAAGCCCGGCATACCCATGCTGGTCAAACCGCCGATGATGAAGGCGAAGCCGACCCACGGCATCTGCTTGATCATGCCGCCGAGGCTGGGGATGTCGCGAGTGTGGGCGCGGTCGTACACCATGCCGACACAGCCGAAGAAGAGGGCCGTCATCGCGCCGTGGCTGAACATCTGAATGCCCGCGCCGTGCATGCCGGTCACGTTCATCGTAGCGAAGCCCATGCTCACCAAACCCATGTGCGACACCGAGCTAAACCCGATAACGTACTTGAAGTCGCGTTGTCGGAACGCGATGAACGCGCCCAGCACCACGTTGATGAGCGTGAGTATCACGATCCATGGCAGGTGAGTCTGAGCGCCCTCCGGCATCAATTGCACGCTGGCGCGCAGAGCCGCGTATGCGCCGACCTTCATCAGCACGCCGGCGTGGATCATCGAAACGGCGGTCGGGGCGGCCACGTGACCATCCGGCGACCAGTTGTGGAACGGGAACACGCCGGCCAGAACGCCGAAGCCGATGAAGATGAACGGGAACCACAGCTTGGCGAACGTCATGGTTTCGATACCGAGGAAGCCCGGGATATCGAATGCGCCGTTTTCGGCCGCCAGCGTGAGCGAGACCATATTGAAGTTGAACGTCGGCGTGCTTTCAGCGAGCAGGCCGGCCTGCTTGGCCGCCTCGAACACCCCCGCGCCTTCAGCAGCGAAGTAGTTCGAAGCCGTGAGCACCATCGCGATCACGCCGACCAGCGCGACCACCGAGCCGATCAGGATGTAGAGCGTGAGCTTCATCGCAGCGTATTCGCGCAGCTTGACCCAGCCCCAGCCCGCGATCAGCAGGTACATCGGGAAGATCGCCAGCTCGTAGAAGAAGAACAGCACGAACAGGTCTACGGCGATGAACACGCCGTAGACGCCGGCCACCAGCAGCATGAAGAACGCCATGAACTCGCGGATGCGGTCTTGGATGCGCCAGCTAATCAGCACGCCGGCCACCGCGACCATGCCGGTCAACAGCACCATGGGCGCGCTGAGGCCGTCAACGGCGAGGTGGTAGCTGATACCGAGGCTTTCAATCCACGTGGCGTGTTCGACAAAGGCCAGCCCGTCGACGAACATTTGCGTGCCCATCATCGAGCCGCCCGCTTGCAGCAGCAACTCCTGATTGTCCATCACCTGCTGCACCTGACTGTTGTAGGTGAAGTAGACGAGGAACGAGAGCGCCAGCACGATCGTGGCCGCGCTGATGGCCACGCCGCGCACGAGATCGCGCTGTTTGGCGTCGATGAACAGGATCACCACGCCGGCGATGATCGGCACCCAGATGATGGCGCTCAGGACTGGAAACGAGAACCCTTCAAGCATGTTCACTTTACCCCTAACTCAGCGCGCTCAGGATGCGGGTCACCGAGTCATTGATCACCGGCAGGATCCAATTCGGGACGATACCGGTAAACAACATCAGCACCATGAGGGGAGCGATCGCCACAAACTCGCGCCGCTCGATCTCAAGGTGATAGTCGCGCCAGTGTAGGTTGAACGGACCGTGCAGCACCGCGCGGATGCCCTTCAGAATGTACGAACCGGTGAACAGCAAGCCGATCATCGAGATGGCCGTCAGCGCCGTGAACACCGGCCACGAGCCGCGCACCACGAGGAACTCGCTGACGAAGCCGTTTAATCCCGGCAGACCAAGGCTGGCCATGCTGGTGAAGATGAACACCGCGCCATACACCGGCGCTTTCACCCACAGACCTCCGTATTCGCGCAGGTCGCGGGTGTGTGTCTTGTGATAGATCGCGCCGGCCAAAAGGAACATGCCGGCACTGCTCAGGCCGTGGTTGAACATCTGCAGCACGGCGCCGTTTCCGGCGATGATCGCGTCCTGCATCATGCCGCCGTCGCTGCCGGTCACGACCATCCGGCCGTATACTGCGGCATACACCGCGATCCCCAGCGCGACAAAACCCATGTGGTTCACCGAACTGTACGCAACGAGCCGTTTGATGTCGTTCTGCCCGAACGCAGCGAACGCCCCCAGTACCACGCCGAGCATGGCGAGGAAGGCGAAGATGCCGGCCCAGTCGACGGTGAATGCACCGAGGATGTTGACCTCGGCGACCCAGATATCCGGGAACAGCGGGATGACCAAACGGATGAACCCGTACGCGCCGAGCTTCAGCATGACGCCGGCCAGCAGCATCGAACCGGCGGTCGGGGCCTCGGAGTGCGCGTCGGGAAGCCACGTGTGGAACGGCCACACCGGCACCTTGATACAGAACGCGATGAAGAAGCCGATGAACGCCAGTGTCTTGACCGTTTGGATGTCGGCGCCGAGGAACACGCCGCCTTCCGGGTTGAAGCCGGGCCATCCGGTCGCCGGATTGGCCAGTGCTTCGATGTTGAACGTGCCGGCCGTCAAGCCGATGAGCTGGGTTGCCAGCAGCATGCCGAGCGTGCCGCCGACCGAGTAGATGAAGAACTTGGTCGACGCGTACTGCCGGTTGGCGCCGCCCCATTCCTTGATCAGGAAGTAGATCGGGACGAGGCTGACTTCGTAGAACAGGAAGAAGATCATCATGTCCTGCGCCACGAACACGCCCATCAGGCCGGTCTCGAAGAACAGGATCAGCGCCAGGTGCGCCTTGAATCGATCCTCGATCTCCCAGCTGATCAGCACCGCGAGCGGGACGAGGATGCCGGTCAACAGCACCATGGCGATGCTGATGCCGTCGACGCCGAGCGTCCAGCGCGCGTTGATCGGCGGGAACCACTGCCCGTCGGTGACAAACTGATACCCGGCCAAGTCGCGGTCGTAGGCGAAGAACACGATCGCCGCCAACAGCGCGATGCCGAGCGACACGATCAGTGACGCCCAGCGCACGATCGTCTTGTTGTTGGGCAAGCCCAGCACCAGCAGACCGCCCAACGCCGGGGCGAAGATCAGCACGGTGAGGGGGTTAATCCCGAAAACGTCGAGTTGCATGCTCCATCCCCTCTAGTTGGCGGCGGTGCCAGCCGACACCACGAAGATCAGGCCGATGATGACGGCGGCCGCGGCGACCAGCAGCAGATACTGCTGCACGCGCCCGGTCTGAATACGGCGGACTTGCAGGCCCGTCCAGCCGATCAGGCGGGGGATGCCATCGCCGAAGCCGTCAATGAGCCACAGGTTCAGCATCTTGAGCAGGTCGCCTATCCAGCGGAACACGAAGCCGATCGTGTGCAGCGTGCCGTCGATGATGCCGCGATCGACGAACTCGCTCACCGCGCGGGCGACCGCCTGCGACGGCTTGATGAAGATCGTCTCGTACAGCTCGTCGAAGAAGTACTTGTTCTTCAACACGTTGTGCACCGGACCGAGCATCTTGATCAGCGGGTCTTCCTCACCCGCCTTCAGCGGCTTGCGCCCGTACATCAGGTAGCCCAGCCCCAGACCGCCCAGAGCGACGAGGAACGACACAGCCACCGGGAACCAGTTGAACGCCGGTGCGTCCGCTTGGATGGCCGGCGGCAACGTTTCGTTGACGAAGTACTTGAAGTTGTTGTGCTCCGGCGAGAAGATCGCGCCGAAGATCGGGAAGTCGGGCGGGACGCCGACAAACCCGGCGATGATGGCGAACACGGCGAGGATGATCAGCGGGAGCTGCATCGTGATCGACACGACGTTGCTCGGGCCACCCAGTCCCGCGTGCTTGGCTTCTTCCGTGCGCGGCTCGCCGAGGAACGTCAGGCACAGTTGCCGCGCCGTGTAGAACGCGGTGAGGAACGCGGCTGTCGCCAGCATGAGGAACACGAACGCGTGCGGGCCGAAGCCTTCGGTCGTGCCCAGCCATGCGTCGGCGAGGATTTCGTCCTTCGACCAGAAGCCAGCAGTCAGCAGCGGGAAGCCCGCCAGCGACAAGCCGCCGATCACGAACGTGTAGAACGTGACCGGGATGCGCTTGGCCAGCCCACCCATGTTCATCATGTCCTGCGGGTCGAAGTGCGGCGCGCTGTGCGCCTCGTCGTGATGTTCCTCGTGATGCTCGGCGTGGTCGTCGTGATGTGCCTCGGCCGCGTGGCCGTGGGCATGTTCGTCCTCGTCCTCGTCGTCATGGTGTCCATGCGCGTGCTCATGGACATGATGTTCGCCGTGCTCCATCGCGTGGATGACCGAGCCGGACGCCATGAACAACAATGCCTTGAAGAACGCGTGCGTGATTAGGTGGAAGGCCGCGGCGATAAAGGCACCGATGCCGAGCGCGGCCATCATGAAGCCGAGCTGCGAAATCGTTGAATAGGCCAGTACCTTCTTGACGTCGTTTTGGGCAACGGCAATCGTTGCGGAGAACAACGCGGTGAAGCCGCCGACAATCGCCATCAGCAGCAGCGGCGAGTTGAATTCGCCCGCGTGCGGGTGACCGCCGGCCTCGAGCAGCGGGTACATGCGCAGGATCGCGTACACGCCTGCGCTGACCATTGCGGCCGCATGGATCATCGCGCTGACCGGGGTCGGGCCTTCCATCGCGTCCGGAAGCCAGACGTGCAGCGGGAACTGTGCCGATTTGCCGATCGTGCCGATGATCAGGAAGACGCCGATCAAACCGGCCGCGCTCATGCCGCCGATCAGGATCGCCGGAGTGTTGGCGAGTGTCTCCAGCACTTCGGTGTTGTACAGGATTTCGCGGAAGCTGAGCGTGCCAGTGACGGAGTAGAGATAGGCAATACCCAGCAGCATGATGACGTCGGCGACGCGGGTGGTCGTGAACGCCTTAATCGCGGCCTTGTACGCGCTTTCCTTCTCGAACCAGAAGCCGATCAGGAGGTACGAGCACAAGCCCATGATTTCCCAGCCAACGAACAGCAGCAGCAGGTTGTCGGCGACGACCAGCGTCAACATGGCGCCGGCAAACAGCGAGATGAGGGCAAAGAAGCGGGCTTGGCGCGGGTCGTGGGCCATATAGCCGATGCTGTAGATGAAGATGCACAGCACGGCGATCGGTACCATGACCAGCATGATCGTGGTCAGTGGGTCGACCATCACACCCATATTGAAATTGGCGATGCCGACCGACAGCCACTCGACGGCGCTGCCGAAGATCTGCTCGCCGAACACGAAGTCGACCTGCGAGACGCGCAGCACGACCGCGAGCGCAATCAGGAACGCGGCGATCGAGCCGCTCATGCCGACGACGATACTCAGCACTCGGCTCGCTGGCGCCACAACCGGCACGGACATGCCGTTGTAATCCGGGTGATGCCCGCCGTATTCGTGCCGGTCGGTAGCCGGCACCCAACGGCTGCGGTTGGTGGCCAGCACGATAATCAGGAACCCAAGCAGCGGCCCGACCGGGATCAGCCACGGCAGGAAGTTCGGGTCGTTCAAGAAGTCAGCAATCATAACGTCCGATACCCTCTACCAGCGCAGCAGGTCGACATCTTCGACCACCACCGAGCGGCGGCTGCGGTAAACCGCAATGATAATCGCCAAGCCCACGGCAGCTTCCGCGGCGGCGATCACGAGCACGAAGGCGGCGAACGCCTGCCCGCTCATATTCTCCGGCGCTTGATAGCGCCAGAAGCCAACCAGATTGAGGTTGACGGCATTCAACATCAGCTCGACGCCCATCAGGATCGCGATGGCGTTCTTCCGCGAAAGCACCGTGTAGGTGCCGATGCAGAACAGCGCGGCGCCGACGGCCAGATACATCCAAAGCGGGACCATGCTGCGCTCCTTACTCCTCTTCCTCGTGCAAACGTGCGATCACGATAGCGCCGATGATCGCCGCGGTGAGCAGCAGCGACACGACTTCGAACGGCAGCACGAATTGATTGCCGTCGACAAACGAGGCGCCCAACTGCTCGGTGGTGCCGACGACGGCCGGGGCCTGATCAGGGGTCAGGCCGCCCCACACTGGGACAACGACGCCCAGCAGCAGGAACAGGAAGAACAAGGCGGCGACGATCGCAGATATCCACCATTGGTTGGTAAAACGCTCGCGCAGGTTCGTCATGCTGCGCGTGAGCATCACGGCGAACGTGAACAGAATACCGATCGCACCGATGTACACCAGCACCTGCACCGCGGCCAAGAACGGCGCGCTGAGCAGGACGAACAGCCCCGCCATGCCGAACAGGCTGACAATCAGCCAGACCGCGCCGCGCACCAGATTCCGGTTGAGCGCGACACCCAAGGCACCTCCTAGCGTCAGGATCGTAAAGAACCCGAACGCGAGGGCTTCAGGGGTTATTCCGCCAATGACCATACGCCGTCTCCTCGCAAAAAGGCGCGGTTCGCCGCCCCAACCAGCGAACCGCGCGACATTCGCACTGTTCTCAGTCCCCGACTGCGTGTGCGGGGGCGCTTAACCCTTTGGCCGCGTCCTCGGCACGTTCACGCCGGCCGCGGTTGCGCAGCATCACCATCACACCGCCGAACACCGCCAGATTGCCCACCAGCAGCACCAGCGTTTGCGGGATGTTCTGCACGAAATTGCCCGGATCTGCGGGCACCAGCCCGGCGACCTTGATAATCTGCAGCAGGAACGCCGTCACCAACAAATTGACGATGCTCAGCGGCACCAAGAACTGCCAGTTAAACAACATCACCTGATCGATGCGCAAGCGCGGCAGCGAATTGCGCACCCACAGCGAGATGATGTACCACACCGACGCCTTCGCCAGCAGCCACACCAACCCGATCAACGGCGCTTCGGCCACAAACGGCCCGATCCATCCGCCGCTGAACAGCACCGCCATCAGCACGCCGTTGGTGAATACGTGCATGAACTCGCCGGCGAAGAACATGGCGAACTTCATGCCGCTGTACTCGATGTTGAAGCCGGCCACCAGTTCCGATTCGGCCTCGATGAGGTCGAACGGCGCGCGGCCGGTCTCGGCCTGCGAGCCGACGAAGAACAGGAATGCGGCGATCGGCGCCGAGAACACGAACCACATGCCCCACTGCGCCTCGACGATACCGATCATCGACATGCTGTTGGCCAGCATGACCGGCACGATCAGCGCCAGCGCGAGCGGGACTTCGTAGCTGATGAGCAGCGCGACGACGCGAAAGGCGCCGAGCAGCGCGTACTTGTTGTTACTGGCCCAGCCCGCCATGAGCACCGAAAGCGTGCCGATGCTGGCGACCGCCACGAAATACAGCGCGCCGATCTCGAGATCGACACCGTAGTGAATCGGCGAGAGCGGGATGACCGCCCAGATCAGCAGCACAGCCGCGACCATGAACGGCGGGGCAAGGTTGTATATCGGACGGTCGGCGCCCGACGGTGTGATGTTTTCCTTGCTGAGCAGCTTGACGACATCCGCCAGAGGCTGAAGCAGGCCGAACGGGCCGACGCGGTTCGGGCCGATGCGATCCTGAATGCGGGCGGCGAACTTGCGCTCGACCCAGATCAGCACGATCGTCACCAACAGCGGGAAGGTCGCAACGAGGACCACGCCGAGGAAGATCGAGACGAACTCGGCCAGCCCGGCGTCCAAACCGCTTTGCCGCAAACACAGGGACAGGTTATTGATGCAGTCCATAGCCGTTCCTCAATGCCCCCGCGTTATTCCCACTTCAGCGCGTTTTTGCCCAACGCGTAAAACAGCGCGTCGGTCAGCAGGAAGATGAACAGGAACCCCGCGCCGAACGCGAAGAAATCCAAGTCCCGATAGGCCATCGCCCACGGGAACAGCAGCACCATCTCAACGTCGAAGACAAGGAAGATCAGGCCGTAGATGTAATACTGAACCTTGAACTGCACCCACGTATCGCCGACCGTTTCGACGCCGCACTCGTACGTCGCTTGTTTGATGGCGTTCGGTTTGCGCGGCGCAAACACGTTGCCAAGCACGATCGGCAAGGCGGGCAGCAGCGGCGCGAGCAGGAAAAACACGCCGATAAACGCCCATTGGTTCAGCACATTCATGGGGCTGACTCCCACACTGTAAGCGATAAGGTCAACATGCTTGCGTCGTTTGTCACAAAGCGTCGATAGTATAGCAAAGCACCCGCGGCCGGCGCAATGCGCGGCGCACAGCACTTACGACACCAAAATAAGGCGCGATGCACCCAAACTGACGGCGGATTGTAGCACATTCGCCCCCGTGTTTGAAACAGGAATGCCGCGCCTTAACCGGATCGCTTCCGTGCCAACATCGCAGGATAACCTTTGTGATCTGCGAGCTCGCACGTCGCTACAATACGAGCATCCGCGTATGTCCGACCGCCACTGGGCGGTCAAGGCACTCTCGATGAGCGATCCCCTGCCACCGTCTATTGAACCACCCACACCGCCGTCCGGCACGCCCGTGCCGCACGATCCGGTGCCGCCGATGACACAGCAGCCTGCGCCGCCGGCGCGTGTCTTCGGCCATCCGCAGATCATCGCCGCGCTGATCACCGGCATGATCTCGATTGTGGTAGCAGTAGTGGGGATCATTCCTGCGCTGATGGACAACGACGGCGAAATACCCACGCCGACCGTCGCCGCTGCCGCGGTTTCCAGCCCGACATACGAGCCGTCGCCACTTCTGGCGCCGACCGATCCGCCGCTAGAACCGACTACCGCACCGACAGATGTTCCGACGGACGTTCCGACGAATCAACCCGTCGCTGCGGTGACGTCGCTGCCTGTCCTCCCCGTGACGCCCGTGACCGGTGAGACGATCCCGCCAACGGTCGAAGGCGCGACCCTGCCGCCCAACGCCGTGCTGATCTGGGATCAGGACGCGTTTAACGTCGTCAATGAAAGCGGCGCACGGATGTCTTTGGCGCGCGTCCGCTTCCGCGCCCTCAGCGATCGAAGCACGCGCTGGCGCGCCGAGGACTGGGGACCGGTACACGAGACCCTGCCGGACGGCCAATGCCTGCGCTTGCGCGATGCGTCGGTGGGCCGCCGCAATCCGCCGCCGGAGTGCGCCGGGGATCGGCTGTATGCACTGTTCGAGGTTGGCCCCTCGGTGATCTTCTGGCCTGCCGGTTTCACGGTCGAGCGCGACGACATCGTGTTGGCGACCTGTACGTCGTCCCCGTGCGAGGTCCACATCCCGCCGAACTAGCTGGACCGTGCCCGGTCCTCAACTCACTGCTTTCTTTACCAGTTCGCTGATCTGCTTCTCTATTGCTGGAGTCAACTCCTTGAGTCCGAACGCGACCGGCCAAAAGGCGCCCTCGTCGAGGTTTGCCGCGTCGGTGAATCCGAGCGTCGCATATCGCGTATTGAACTTCTGCGCGCTCTGGAAGAAGCACACGACTTTGTCATCCTTGGTGTAGGCAGGCTGACCGTACCACGTTCGCGGCACGAGCACCGGCGCGCTGGCCTTGATGAGCGCATGGAGTCGCTCGGCCATACCGCGCTCCGGTTCCGGCATCTCCGCGATCTTATCGAGCACGTCTTGCTCGCCGTCTGCCCGCTGCGCGGCCGCCTTCAACTCTCGAGCGCGTTCCTTCATTGCGGCACGTTCTTCCGCCGTGAATCCCTGCGCTTTCTTGCCTGACTTCTTCGCCGGCTGACCCATCTCAATCTCCTCCCTCGTCATACCCATGAATCATATAACAGATGTGCTATGTTTGCGTCTTGAAATCGCCCCGTTTTCGCAGATTTGCCGCGACTCGATGTCGTGGCGAGGCACACATCACTTTGTCGCGAGAGTCAGGGACGTTTCGGTTCTGATCGCGTATACTCCCGTTGCTGGCGAGTGTCCGGAGTTTTTCATGTCCCAACTTCACCAACTTGTGCCCTTGAGCGATGAGATGCGCGGCGCGCAGTTCACCGCGTTCCTCGGCGGGCCTGTCCCGGACGGCGTCCGGCTGGGCCGTTACCCGACCGCCGACGAGGTGCGTGCGGCGTTCGACCGGCTGGACGAGCCCGTCCGGCGCATGGTACAGGACAAGTCCGGCAAGTCGTGGTCGCTCGCGGTGATGGACGGCGCGCACGAGGCGCTGCGCATCGACGCGCGCCTGCGCGGCCAAACCGAGATGCTGTTCACCGTCTCCGGCGACCGGCATCTGCTCGAAGCGCTGGTCGCGCAGCTCCCGCGCAACTGCGGCTCGTTCCTCATCATGACCGACGGTCAGAATCCGGTGATCGTCACCGCGGATGGGTAGCCACGAAACCTCACCTCGCCAAGGCCATGGAGAGGGGGAGACTCGGGGCTAAGGTTCAAGTCCAGAGGGCGAAAGCCTGCTGGCGGGAGGGGCCGCAACAAGGCCTTTGGCAGTATACTGAAAACACGAAGATAGAGGATCTATGCGGATGACCGACGTTCAGATCATGTTGACCTTGCCGAAAGAGCTCGCAGAGGAGGCGCGCGCCGCCGGATTGCTCGATGCCGAGTCGTTTGCCGCCTACATACAGCATGAATTGAAGCGGCAGTCGGCTCAAAGCGAGCTGCGCAGCCTTGTTGAAGTGCTTCGCGCCGCTCCGCCTGAACTTTCGGAATCCGAGATCGAAGCAGAACTCGAAAGGGCGCGCGCAGAGCGTTTAGCGCGATGACCACGGCGGTCATCGATACGAACGTTGTCGTATCGGGATTGCTCTGGACTGGGACGTCCGCTGAAGTCATTGACGGCGTGTTGACAGGCCGTGTTATCTCCTATACCTCTGTTCCGATTCTGCTTGAGTTGGAAGACGTTCTGACACGCAAGAAGTTTGCGGCTAAGTTCGCTTCTATTGGTCGAACCCCATCGGACGTAGTCAGGCTGTGGCAGTCGACGTGCCGTGTCGTTGAACCGGTGTCCATGAAGATCGCAGCACTTCGAGATCCCAAAGATGTGATGCTTGTCGAGTGCGCCGTCTCGGCACGGGTCGAATATCTCGTCTCGGGTGATCGAGATCTTCAGGCGCTGGATCGCTACGGGAATCTCCATGTGATTTCGCCGGCGGACTTTCTGAGTGCATTGAGTCGCGAGGCGAAATAGTGCAATCGAAAACCGGCGTGCGGATCGTCCGCACGCCGGTTCGTTACTTGTTTGGCTTGGGATTGAGATCAGCCGCCGCGGTATCCGCCGCCGCCGCGATCACCCCCGCGATCGCCACCGCCACGGTATCCGCCGCGGTCGCCACCGCCCCGGCGATCCCCGCCGCCGCGCCGGTCGCCGCCGCCCCCACCGCGCGGACGACTGTCCTTCGACTGCGCTTCTTCCAGCGTCCAGCCTTCCAGCACGGCCTGCCGGCTCAGACGGACCTTGCCGCCCGGATCGACGTCGGTGACCATCACCATGATCTCGTCGCCAATCGCGACCTCGTCCTCAACCTTGTTGACGCGGTAGTCGGCCAGCTGGCTGATGTGCACCATGCCTTCTTTGCCCGGCAGGATTTCCACGAAGCAGCCGTAGCTCTCGATGCGGGTGACGCGCCCGGTGTAGATGCGCCCCAGCACGGCCGATTCGGTCATGCCGCGGATTTCCTCAAGCGCATTGTCCACGCCGGCGCCATTCTGGCCGGAGACGAACACCGTGCCGTCGTCTTGAATGTCGATCTTGACGCCGTGCTTCTCCTGCAGGCCGCGGATCATCTTGCCGCCCGGCCCGATCACCGCGCCGATCTTGTCGACGTCGATCTTGACCGTCTCCATGCGCGGCGCGTAGTCGCTCAGCTTGGCGCGCGGCTCGGGGATGGCGCTCTTGATGACTTCCAAGATCGTCATGCGCGCGTCTTTGGCCTGCGCCAGCGCCTGCTTCATCACGTCGTGCGTGACGCCCTTGATTTTGATATCCATCTGCAAGGCGGTGATGCCCTGATCGGTGCCGGCCACCTTGAAGTCCATGTCGCCGAGGTGATCCTCAAGGCCCTGAATGTCGGTCAGGACGGCGACCTTGTCGCCTTCCTTGATGAGGCCCATGGCGATACCGGCGACCGGCCGCTTGAGCGGCACACCGGCGTCCATCAGCGCGAGCGTGCTGCCGCACACCGACGCCATCGAGGTCGAGCCGTTGCTGCTCATTACCTCGCTGACGACGCGGATGGTGTAGGGGAACACGTCTTCCTCGGGGATCATGTAGCGCAGCGCCGTCTCGGCCAGCGCACCGTGCCCGACTTCGCGGCGCTTGGTGCCGCGCAGCGGGTAGGCCTCGCCGGTCGAGTAGGGCGGGAAGTTGTAATGGTGCATGTAGCGCTTGTTGGCTTCAGGCGCGACGTTGTCGAGCTCTTGCGCGTCGCCCGGGGTTCCGAGCGTGGCGATGCTGAGCACCTGAGTCTGGCCGCGGGCGAACAGGCCGGAGCCGTGCACGCGCGGCAGTAAGCCGACCTCCGCCGACAGCGGGCGGATGGTGACCGTGTCGCGGCCATCCGGGCGCACGCCGTCGTCCACGATTCGGCGGCGGACCTCCTCGTACATCAGGTCGTCCATCGCCTTCGCGATGTCCTTGACCGTGACAGGCTCGGCGCCGTTGACCAGCGCGGCGTTGTTTGCTTCGTACTCGGCGACCAGCGACGCTTGCAGCGCGTCGACGGCATCGTTACGTTCGGTGCGGTCGGTGATGTTGGTGAGGATGTCACGCAGCTTGAGGCGCGCCTTACCGGCGATCTCCTCGAACAGTTCCTTCTTGATGACGGCCGGCGTATAGGCCCGCTTGGGCTTGCCGACCGCCTCGGCCATCGCCTTCTGGATCTCGATCAGCGGCTGAATCGTCTCATGCGCCAGCGCCAGCGCGCGCAGCATCGTGTCTTCGTCGATCTCCTGCGCGCCGCACTCGACCATGTTGATCGCGTCGGCGGTGCCGGCCACGCGCAGGTCGAGCGTGCTGTTGGCCATCTGGCTGAGGGTCGGATTGACGACCAGCTCCCCGTCGACGCAGCCAATTCGGACGCCGGCGACCGGGCCGTCAAACGGCACGTCGCTGATCGTCAGCGCGGCGCTCGCGGCGACGATGCCGAGCATGTCCGCCTGATGTTCCTGATCATGCGACAGCGGCATGAGGATGACCTGCACTTCGTTGCGCAGGTCGTCCGGGAACAGCGGGCGCAGAGGCCGGTCGATGACGCGGCTGGTGAGAATTGCCGATTCGGACGGGCGGCCTTCGCGGCGGAAAAAGCTCCCCGGGATGCGCCCGGCGGCGTACAGCTTCTCCTCGAAGTCCACGCTGAGCGGGAAGAAGTCGATCCCCTCGCGCGGGTTCTTGCCCATGGTGGCGGACGCAAAGATGAGCGTGTCGCCGAGCTGAATGGTGACCGCACCGCCGGCCTGTTCGGCCAGCTTGCCGGTCTCCAACACGATTTCCTCGCCGCCGATGAGCGCGGTGAAGCGCTTGGCGGTCTTGACTTGTAGATCTACCATGTCTCGATTTTCCCCCTTGGGATAGCAAGAGGCCCGGCAGTCAGGGATTGGAAGATACGGCTAACGCAGTGCGTTAGCGGCATTCTCCAATGCCTGCAATGCCGGGCACTCCATGACCAAAACAGAAAAAGGATCTGATCGCCGCTGCGGTCGTTCCGGATGACGTCTCAGACCCTACTTCCAACACTTACTTACGCAGCCCCAACTTCCCGAGGATCTCGCGGTAGGCTTCAGGATCCTTGCGGGCCAGATAGTTCAGGTGGCTGCGGCGCTCGCCGACCAGCTTGAGCAGACCCCGGCGCGAATGATTGTCGTGCTTGTGGATCTTGAGGTGCTCGGTCAGCTGAGAGATGCGCGTGCTGAGCAGGGCGATTTGCACCTGCGGCGAACCGGTATCGCCTTCCTTAACGGCGAAATCGGCGATGATCGTCTGCTTTTGCTCTTTGGTGATGGTCATTCGCGTTTGCCTGTCCTTGCGACTGTCACCACGTAGGCCGGACATTTAGGCCCACGGGTCGAAAAACGGATAGAAGCATTGTAGCACACCCCATCCGCGCGGTCAGGGGTCAGTGTTTGGTGGGGAGAGGCGGGCTGGTATAGCCGGTATCGCACGACGCGTACGCCGACCTGAATGCAAGGAAGGGGGTGTATGCAGTACATTCTGCAGGTGGGCAGAGGCGTATCCTGCCCGCTCGTGATCGCGTGGTCACGATGACGGGGAGTGAGTGATGAACGCTCGAATCAGAATGCTGATCCTTGTCCGCAGTGTCCGGGCTTTTGCGCTGTTAGCGCTCCTCCTGCTGACTGTCGCTGTGCTGCCCGTCGCCGCGCAGCCGCCCGCGCAGATGGCCGCCGACCAGCCCGCCGACGTAGCGACCGCATGGTTCGACCTGCAGCTTGAGCTGGTGCGGACGAGCCCCGGCTTCACCCCGCCGGTGGCCTCGCGGGCGTTCGGGTATTCCGGCGTGGCGCTGTATGAGTCGCTGGTGGCCGGCATGCCCGGCTATCAGTCGCTGGTCGGTCAGCTCAACGGATTCACCGGGGTGCCGCAGCCCGCCGCGGATCGGCCGCTGCACTGGGGGATCGTCGCCAACGCCGCGCTGGCCGAAATCTCACGCTTGATGTTCCCCAACGCGACCGACGCCGGAAAAGCGGCGATCAACGCGCTGGAGGCGGAGACCAACAACACGCTCGCCGCGCAGACCGACCTCGACACCGCGATTCGTTCCGCCGTGCACGGCACGCTGGTGGCGCGCGCAATCTATGACTGGTCGATGACCGACGGCGGCCACGAGGGCTACATGCTCAACTTCCCAGCCGACTACGTGCGCCCGGTCGGGTTGACGATGTGGGTGCCGACGCCGCGCCGCGGTGGCAATCCGCAGCCCGCCATGCAGCCCTATTGGGGCGACAACCGGTCGTTCGCGCTCGAGTCCGGCGCAGAATGCAGGGTCGATGCGCCGTATGCCGAGCAGGGATCGACTGCGTTCCTCGCCGAGGTGCGCGAGGTCTACGACGTGTCGATGGCGCTGACCGACGAGCAGACCGCCATCGCCGAGTTCTGGTCGGACGATCCCGGCGTGACCGCCACCCCGCCCGGCCATTCGATCTCGGTGCTGACACAGGTGCTGCGGCAGGAAGGCGCGTCGCTGGACGTGGCCGCCGAGGCCTACGCCCGCATGGGGATCGCCGTGGCCGACGCGTTCATCGGCTGCTGGAACGCCAAGTACATCTACCATCTCATTCGGCCGATCACCGTGATCCGCGAGCTGATCGACCCGGAATGGATGTCGATCGTCAACACGCCGCCGTTCCCCGAGTACCCGTCCGGACATTCGGTGCAGTCCGGCGCGGCGGCGGTCGTGTTGGCCGGCCTGTTCGGCGACGAGTACCGTTTCACCGACCACACGCACGATGCCCGCGGACTGCCGGCGCGCGATTACCGGTCGTTCTCCGAGATGGCCGAGGAAGCGGCGATCTCGCGGCTGTACGGCGGCATCCACTACCGCGCCGCCATCGAGCTGGGCCTCGAACACGGGCGCTGCATCGGCCGCAAGGTGAACGCGCTCCAGTTCCGCGCGCCGTCGGCCTGAGCCGACAACCCCGCGGTATGCTAGAGGAGTCGCGCGACAGCAGCAGGACGCAGACCCATGACCACCGGACAGGCGCAGAGCTTCTACTTTTTCGACTTTGACGACAACGTCATGTATCTCGATACGTCGATCCTCGTTCAGAACACGATGACCGGCGCGATCGAGCGCGTGAGCACCGGCCAATACGCCCAGATCGCGTCACGGTTGGGCGTGCCGGGCGAGTGGCAGGACTACGCCGTCTTCGAAGGGTCGTATCAGCACTTCCGCGACATCCCGGACGAGCAGCTCGAGTCGCCCGATCAACAGCACTTCGTCGCGGATATCCGGCATGTGATCGAGACCAAGCCGCCGGACGAGTGGCAGGCGCCGTCGTGGGAATTCTTCGAGCACGCCTGCGCCAAGGGCCGGCCCCTGTCGATCATCACCGCGCGCGGCCACCACCCCAACGTGATCCGGGCAGGGATTCGCGTGCTGAAGGAGGCCGGGTTCATCGCCGCGGAGCCGAACTACCTGACCATCTACCCGGTGAGCCACATCCCGGCGCGGCTCGAACTGGGCGACGAGAACCTGCACTACACCATCCCGGCACTGAAGAAGCTGGCGATTATCCGGTCGGTGGAGGTCGGGCTGGGGACGCACGGCCCGAGCTTGCCGCACCAGTTCGGCATGAGCGACGACGACCCGAAGAACCTGCAGCTCATCATCGAGGCGATGAACGAGTGTAAGCGCCTGCACCCGGACAAGCGCTTCTTCGTGTTCCACATGTTCGCCGACAAGAGCGTCAAGCTGGAGGTGCTTCCGCTTGACCCGCCGTGAGGGTGGGGTCAACAAGACTCTCAATCTTTGTTACAGACCCATACAATGTGACCGTGAGAGTCATGTTTCATGTAGAATACCGTGATAGTCGAGTCTCAATAGGACTTGGGGCGCATGATCGAGTTTCTATCCGCACTTCACACTTTCGAGCAAGACAGCGCGGCTCGGACCGTCTTGCGCTGGATTTCGGAAAAGTTATCCCATGTCGATGGTGTCTGTTATTACAAACATCCCGTGATAAAGATAAACACAACCTTGATTGCTAGTTGAGGTCGTCCATGCGGCGGTCGCTAGAATGGTTGTCGCCAAACAAAGCCACGAGGCGAGCCAACCGCATGGACGAGACCTACATTGTAACCGCATATGTCGTGTTGGATGACGTGCTGAAAGTGATGAACTACCGGGACGATGTGCGAGCGACGGTGAGCGCGGCGGAGGTGCTGACGGTGGCGGTGGTGGCGGCGCGGTACTTCCAAAACCACCATGAACGGGCCTTGTGCGTATTGCAGCGGATCGGCGCGCTGCCGGGGCTGAGCGTCTCGCGGTTCAACCGCAAACTGCACCGTCTGAGCCAGCACATCGGTCACCTGCTGAGCGTCTTGATGGAGGTGCTGCAGGCGGGGGAGGTGTTCATCATCGACAGCATGCCGGTGCCGGTCTGCAAGCGGGTGCGGGCGAGACGCTGTCGCAAGCTGCAGGGCAAGCGCTACTTCGGCCACTGTGCGGCCAAGGACGAAACCTTCTTCGGCTGGCGCTTGCATCTGGTGTGCAGCAGTGACGGCCTGCCAGTGGCTTTCGACGTCATGCCAGCCGCTTGGCACGACCTGACCGGGGTCCAATGGCTCACCGCCGAGCTCGCGGCCGGCTCGACCGTCGTGGGCGACAAGGGCTACAACAGCGACCTGGATGAAACGTTGTGCGACTACTACGGCGCTATTCTGCTGCTGCCCAAACGACGCAAGAACATGGTCCAGGATGTCCCCGAACATCGGGCGCTGCTGCGCCGTTTCCGTCCGGTCATCGAGACGGTTCACAGCCAGCTCGAGAAGATGGGCGTTCAGCGACCCATGCGCGCACCAATCTCGGCCTGTTTCTCAAGCTGTACGCTTCGCTGCTCGCCTTGCTCTTTAATCCGTTTGTCTAGCAATCAAGGTAAACACAGGTGTATTCGCAGAATTGACTCTCTTGCTAACAAAGTTCAACCCTGTTGCCATACGGTGTCTCCCATTTAGGCTGGAAGAAATCGCACAAGCAACAAAAGAGGAATGGCAAGTAAACGATTCGCAGATAGAAGCTCCGCTATTGGAACTGGAAGACTTCGCGTTCAAGCTGCAATCGCTTTTTGGAGAGGATCGGTATCTCAGAGATATCCTGCGACCTCGAGCAGTATTGGCTCTACCATTGATTTCCGCCCAAGATTTTCGTGGAAAGTTCGGCGATATCCTTACAGACGCACTGGTGATTTGGTCGGATGGCGATGTTTCAACTGTCTTGCATAGCCTCGAGGTAGAACTTACCGAGGATTACTGGCGCCGAGCCCGTGCCATAATGCAAGGTGTCACACCACTGACGAAGCCCTCCAGTAATACATCTTTGCGCGCTGATCGATTGAGTGACGCTATTAGGCTGCTTGACAGGGAGATAGCCCTTCTTGATGATGAGCAAGAGAAGGCAGCGCTACAGATTGCACCGGGTCCCCAGCAGATTCGCGGTCTTGCGGGCACCGGAAAAACCGTCCTTCTCGCTATGAAGGTAGCCAATATTCATCTGCACTTCCCTGATCGAAAAGTGCTTTTCACTTTTCATACAAGAAGCCTGTATAACCAGGCTAGATCCTTGATTACACACTTCTATAGGGTTCATAGCAAGGAAGATCCCGACTGGAGCCAAGTTCATATTAGGCATTCGTGGGGCGGCGATACTCGGCCAGGCGTTTACTCTGACTTGAGCGCTCGTCAGGGCGTCAAACCGATGACTTTGGATGAAGCTAGGCAATTGAACTACTCAGATCCATTCAGGGCATGTTGTATCGATGCATTGAAGCGCCCGATTGTCCCTGTGTATGACTATGTATTAGTCGATGAGGCACAAGACATGCCGAACGAGTTTTTCCAGTTGCTTTATCGACTTACGACAGAGCCTCACCCGATTACGTGGGCATATGACGAGTTACAAAGCTTGATAGCACTTGATATTCCGACTCCTGAGGAACGCTTTGGAGTAGATGACAGTGGCAATCCTCTAGTAGTGCTTGATGATCAGGACTATCCAAGCGGTATCGAAAAGGATCTGGTGCTACCTTGATTGCTAGACAAACGGATTAAAGAGCAAGGCGAGCAGCGAAGCGTACAGCTTGAGAAACAGGCCGAGATTGGTGCGCGCATGGAGTCGCTGAACGCCCATCTTCTCGAGCTGGCTGTGAACCGTCCTGATGACCGGACGGAAACGGCGCAGCAGCGCCCGATGTTCGGGGACATCCTGGACCATGTTCTTGCGTCGTTTGGGCAGCAGCAGAATAGCGCCGTAGTAGTCGCACAACGTTTCATCCAGGTCGCTGTTGTAGCCCTTGTCGCCCACGACGGTCGAGCCGGCCGCGAGCTCGGCGGTGAGCCATTGGACCCCGGTCAGGTCGTGCCAAGCGGCTGGCATGACGTCGAAAGCCACTGGCAGGCCGTCACTGCTGCACACCAGATGCAAGCGCCAGCCGAAGAAGGTTTCGTCCTTGGCCGCACAGTGGCCGAAGTAGCGCTTGCCCTGCAGCTTGCGACAGCGTCTCGCCCGCACCCGCTTGCAGACCGGCACCGGCATGCTGTCGATGATGAACACCTCCCCCGCCTGCAGCACCTCCATCAAGACGCTCAGCAGGTGACCGATGTGCTGGCTCAGACGGTGCAGTTTGCGGTTGAACCGCGAGACGCTCAGCCCGGCAGCGCGCCGATCCGCTGCAATACGCACAAGGCCCGTTCATGGTGGTTTTGGAAGTACCGCGCCGCCACCACCGCCACCGTCAGCACCTCCGCCGCGCTCACCGTCGCTCGCACATCGTCCCGGTAGTTCATCACTTTCAGCACGTCATCCAACACGACATATGCGGTTACAATGTAGGTCTCGTCCATGCGGTTGGCTCGCCTCGTGGCTTTGTTTGGCGACAACCATTCTAGCGACCGCCGCATGGACGACCTCAACTAGCAATCAAGGTTGGTGCTTTATAAGTCATATCGCTGCCCGCAAGAAGTGCTCATGCTTGCTCATGCGATCGGATTGGGGATCTACAATCCCGATGGAGATTGCGTTCAGATGCTTGGGCGTAGGGAGTCGTGGGAGGCAATAGGTTATGAAGTGACTGGGATCCTTGAAAAGGGTAACAAGGTCGAGATATTTCGACCTGCAGAGAACAGCCCAAACCGAATTTCAGAGATATACACAGGAACGCAGCACCTCATCGTGGCAAGAAGCTTCGACGATCGTGAGAGTGAACTTGCCTGGATAGCCGATTCAATCCGGCGCGATGTGCGAGACGAAGGCGTAGCACCAGAAAAGATCGTAGTGATTTCACTGAATCCACGCCGGGACGTTGTCCGCAGTAACCTCTCAAACCTTCAGTCGCGTTTGTTGGAGTTTGCAATTCCCTCAACCATACCCGGGGTCCTCAATAGCAGTGATGCCTTTGCGGAACCCGGATACGTCACTTTAACCACAGTCTTCAGGGCGAAAGGAAACGAGGCAGATGTCATTTACGTTATGAACTTCGAGTTTCTATACGACTTCGTCGACGAACCTGGAATTCGTAATCAAGCGTTCGCGGCCATTTCGCGTTCCAAAGCTTGGGTGAGGATTACAGGGATTGGAAAGAAGATGGAGGTGGCAACCAAGGAGATCAACAACATCTTGGGTGATCAGCCTTACTTCAGATTTGTATTTCCAGATATGAATGAAATTCAGCGCCGACTAGATGCGGGAACAAAGAAAAGGAGGAGAGAGAAAGCTGATGCCGCCAGCGCCTTGACAAAGTTACGAAACCTGAATAAACGAGCAATCCTCGCGGCAATGGAAGAAGATCCGTCATCCGTGAAGGAACTGAAGAAACTCATGGATGAGCTAGACGATGAACCTTAAGCAAGTGTATGCGTCGCTTAGCGCGGCCTATCAGTTCTGGTCGCCACACACCATCAACCAGAATTTTGTAGTTCGTCAGTTCGGTGATTTCGTCGAACTAACATGGAATCAGCGATCCTCCGAGCTTATCTCAGAAATTCCGACTGAAGATGCCTTGGCTGAGATGGTTAACAGGCGGCAATTCTCGTTTCAATTCGAAGGCGGCGCGGCGGTACGCGTCCACTATAGGTTCGATCGAAGAGGTAAAGAAATTGTCAGTGCAAGCCTCGGTTATTTCAGCTTGATCGACACCCGCGAAGAAGTTGATACGCCGACGTGGCCAAGTAGCGACAGAGGTGTCGAGCTTCAAGATTCTTCAGGCAAACTCAGGCAAATATCGATTGAGGCTGCATACGACGCTGAGTCGCCACATAACTCAACTACAGTCCGCGATGGAAACACTAGAGCCTATTTCAATAATACGGGGCGATGGCGGCAACAGGCCGCAGTAGCCGGTTGAGGGACCATTGGATAAAGGCAACCAGACAGAACGCTTTGAAGTTTTCCAGCTTGCGCTCGTAGCGCACGACCAGCCGACGGCAGTTGTCCATCCACGCGAAGGTGCGTTCGACAACCCAACGCCGGGTGCGTCCCAACGGCGCCTGCGGCCGACCGCGCCGCGGTCGGTGGCCCTCGGCACGTTTGCGCTGCGGGATCCGGGGCCGGATCCCTCGCCGGCGCAAGGCGGCCCGCAGACGTCGGCTGTCGAACCCTTTGTCAGCGCCCAGCGCGCGCGGGCGACGCCGGGGTTTGCGCTTCGCACGGGGCACCATAACGTCATCAATCACGGCTTGCGCCAACGTGACTTCGTGAGGCGTGGCGCTTTCCACCACCACCCCAATTGGCAACCCATGTCCTTCTACCACCAGCATCACTTGACTGCCTTTGCCGACCTTCGTCGTTCCGACGCCGGAGCCCCCTTTTTAGCGGGGGTGAAACTCCCATCCAGAAACGCTTCGGTCCATTCCAACTTGCCTTGCGCATCCAGTTGCCCCAGCAGCGCCCGCCAGATCCGCTCCCACGTCCCGTCCCGCTGCCAGCGATCCAGCCGCCGCCAGCACGTCACATGGTCGCCGAACTCTTCGGGCATATCTTTCCATTGGCAGCCCGTCTTCAGGACGAACAGAATGCCGTTCAGCGTACGGCGATCATCCGCACGCGGTCGCCCGCGCCCCGGCTTCTGCTTAGGGATCAACGGCTCCAGAATTTCCCACTGTTGGTCAGTCACGTCATGTCGGCTCATCCCACCAGTGTACCGTTACCGCTCAATTTTTGAAACCGCTTCTAGTTCAAAGATGAGCAATGAAGATCGAACTGCACTTCTGGCGTTGATTAACGAGTATGATATTGCAGTCACAGCAGGTGGTTACAGTCGACTCGTTGGTTACATGAGGATCGATTACGCACCTGACCAAGGTCGAGGTGTGCTTCATCACGACTGTCATCTTCACCTAAGTAGTTTTCCATATTCTAGGTTGGTTGTATCCAGACTTCCCTCACCGTGGCAGTTCATAGAGCTGGTAGTGGCGATCAACAATCCAGACGTATACCGAAACAAGCGACTGACACCTGAGGGGAAATACCGGAATGAAACCGAGATACGACACGTAAACTCGCCTTGTTTCGCATCAACTCCAATTGACGATGTGGGACACATTGCGCATCTTGTGTTTCCTGGCATGCTTTCGTAGTTATCTCCATGGTAACCACCCCGCCGAGCCCCCGGCCCCCCGCGGCAAACTTCTTCCGCGAGCCCACGGCGCGCAGCGTTCGGCCACCCTCATCGTCGGCAGGTTGGTGTTTCGGGCGGAGACGTTCGGCGTCTCTACGCCCCGGCTTCCTCAATCACGAACACCGGCACGACCGAGCCGGTGCCGGCGGTGACGTTGAGCAGGGCCGTGCCGGACAGGCGCGTCAGGCAGCCCTCGATGCGCTCGCCGTAGTAGGCGTACGGGTCGGCGTCCACGTACCGCTTGCTGATGTCGAGCCGGCCGTCGATCATCGCCGCGTAGTCGCGCTCGATGGTCTGCACGCGCTCCTGCACCACGTGCGGGGTCGTCATGGCGTGCCCGATCGCCGCGTTCCAGCGGTCGCTGTCGACCTCCCAGCCAATGATGACTCCGCTGCCGCCGTACTCGTCGTTGGGCTTGATCACCAGCTTGTGCCGGTTGTCGGCCACCCACTCCAGCAGGTCGACCTCCTGCCCCTCGTAGGTCGTCTTGCGATCCTGCACGCGGCGCGTCCACGGGATGTGCGCATGGACGGCGTCCAGCTCGCGCGGGGAGAACAGGTGCGCGTTGGTCTCGTCGCTCAACACCGCCAGCGACGCCTTCTTCGCCAGCAGCTTGGCGCTGAACGAGTTGGTGATGAACACCGCGCCGTCGCGCACCGCGCGCACCACGTCGTGCTGCATGCCGAGCTGGTGGATCAACTCGGTGCACAGCACGCGCTTGTAGATGATGTCGACCTTGAAGTCACCCTGATACAGCCCGCCGTCGCGGTATTCGAGCGCCTCCGGCTCGGTCACGATCGACGTATAGCCGTGCGACTCGAAGTACTCGGCGCTCATGTAGTGCTCGTTGCGGGTCGGCACGTTGGCCCAATCCAGCACGGCGATCTGCGGACGGTCATGGCCGCCCCACTCGCGGTACCCGCGCAGGATGCACTCTAGCAGGTGGCTCATGCCGCGCGTCGGCTGAACGCGGTAGCGCTGCTGGAAGCGGTGGAACACCGGCAGGTCTTCGAACACGCCGGTCAGCGTGTCGCCATAGCCGATGCCGGCCGGAGTCTCCGCGTTGTACTCGACGAACTTGAGGTAGCCGGTCTCGGGCCGGAAGAACGAGTCGAGCCGCGAGGACGTCCACGGCGTGTCGATGCGCGCGTCTTTGTCGACGTGCAGCATCTCCTCCTCGTACGGCTCGAGGTCGAGCTGCTCGCGCAGCTTCACGTCGTTCATCGCGGCGTCGTGCGCCTTGCGGAAGGCGCTCAGCACCAGCGCCGTGCGCTCGCGCAGGTACTCCCACGCCTCGACGTTATAGAAGTGCGGGCGCAGCACGCGGCAGACCGGCACGGCGCCAAAGTACAGGCGGCGCTCGCGCTGCCACTCCATGAGCTGTTGGTGCGTCTCTTCAGCAAGGCCGCCGACGAGCAGATCGTGGTAGTGCTGGATGGCCTGCTGAATCATGGCTATTTGCTCCGGGCGTTATTCGCCTTTTCGTACCACACGTAGCGCGATCCGGTCGACGCGTCCGACTTGGCCAGCCGAATGCACATATCGGCCATGTGCGTCACCATCCACTCGAAGTGCTTCTTGCCGAGCGAATTGATGTCCATGTCCGGCGCCGGGTTCATAAAGTCGATGGCGTACGGGATGCCGTCGCGGATGGCGAACTCGACCGTGTTCATGTCGTAGCCGAGCGCCTCGACCAGCGCGATGCTGTCGCGCACGATGCGGTCGTACAGCTCGCGCGAGAAGTCGTGCTCTTCGAAGTAGCGGCCCGCGCCGTGGCGGCCGGGCTTGTACTTCATCACGTAGATGTCATTTTGGCCGAGGCACATCACGCGCGCGTAGTTGTCCCACGTGATGTACTCCTGCAAGACCATCGTCAGCAGGCCGGACTGGTTGTAGTAGTGCCACAGCTCTTCCATGCTGTGCGCCACGTACACGTCCTGCCAGCCGCCGCCGTGGGCATCCTTGAGGATCACCGGGAAGCCGCCGACGTACTCGACCAGCGTATACCAGTCGAGCGGGTAGGTCAGGTTGCGCAGGCTCTCGTTCGGCACGATGCCGGGGACGTAGCTGTGGTTGGGCAGCACGACCGTCTTCGGATGCGCCACGCCCAACTGGTCGGCGAGGCTGGCGTCGAAGAACTTGTCGTCGGACGACCACATGAATGGGTCGTTGACGACCTTCACCTTGCAGCGCCGCGTTCTTGAGGAACGACCGGTAATACGGCACTTCGTGGCTGATGCGGTCGATGATGACGCGGTACGGCACCGCTTCGTTCATGCGCGTCCCGCCGATGTTCATGAACTCGGCGACCACGCCCTCGTTCCGCTTGTTGACCTCTTCGATGAACGCGGGCGGAAACGACCACTCGCGCCCGACAAACAATCCAATCTTCAACGGTTCTGCCATAGTTCACGCTCCCGGCTCGATGCGAGCCTTCTCTTCGTTTAGCAAGGCCGCTCACACAGCGTGCGGCAGCCCGGGTTGCGTCTAGTCGTGTCCGCCGATGTACGCGCGGATCATCTGCTCCCAGTAGCCCCAGTCGTGATTCCAGCCGTTCCACTCGCGCAGGGCGTTGCCGATGCCCTTCGACCACGGCACGCGGCTCATCGTCCGGGAACGATCGAGCAGCGGGTCGTCGCTGCCGGCTACCATGATGATGTCGAGCTGCTGCAGCATGGCGATCCGGCGCGGGTCGTTCTCGCCGGGGATGTACCACGTCAGGTTGTTGAGGTAGACGTGCTCGCCATTCCAGCCGTCCGTCCAGTAGCTGATGTCGTAAATCCCGCTCAGGCCGAGGATACGCCCGACCGCGTCCGGGTGCTTGAGGCCGGTTCATCGCGTGGTACGCGCCGAAGCTCGCCCCAGCGTGATCATGAACGGATTCGGGTTCTTGCTGCGCGACAGCGGCACGACCTCGTTATACAGGTAGTTGTCATACTGCGTCTGCCGCCACGCGCGCTGGCCCGGATGCGCATGACGGTTGTACCAACTTTCGCCGTCGACGCTGTCGACGCAGTAGAACTGCAAGTGTCCATTGTCGATGAACCACGACAGCTTGCTCCACATGCCGCGGTCTTCCACTCGTAATACTTGCCGCGGCTGGTGGGAAATACGAGTACCCGCGCGCCGGCATGTCCGAAAATGAGCAGTTCCATGTCCCGCTGGAGCGACGGACTGTACCAGCGGTGGTATTCGCGGTCATAGTGATCGTTTCCCCTAAGCCGCCAGCGCGCACCATGCGCACTGCAGCGGCGGCATCGAGCACCCGGCCCCCCTGCCGGGTTGATTCGCGATCCTCCAGCACCTGAGCTGTCCGCTTGAGCACGGCTTTGACCTGCGCCGGCGACAGTTCCGCATTGACTTCGAGCATCTGCGCGATCACCGACGTCACAATCGGCGTGGCGACCGATGTGCCGTCGACGTGCTGGTGGTACGCGTCGATGAGTTTATGTTCGTAAGCGCGCGCCTGCAGCGTGCTCAGCAAGTTGGGCTGTATGGTTGGCCGAACAGCTTGGTCAGGCCCCTGTCGGCGCTTCCAGACTCCATGAGCTGGCGGATCGGATGTTTCGCTGAATTCTCCAGCAGCGGACCAATCCAGAACGCCTCCCACGCGACCGGCGTGCTTGGCATGATCGGCGATGCGATCCAACGCGCCGGCGCGACCAGATCCGGCTTGTCCGAGCCGTCGTAGGCCAGCCCGCTGTTGTGGCCGTACAAGCGCCATTCGCTGCGGTCGTCGGTGTTGTTGTCGTCCAGCCCGCCTACGGTAATGGCTTCGGCCGACGAGGCGGGCGGCAGCAGGTGATTCACCGGGCGGTTGCCGGCGGCCGCGACCACGATCACGCCTTCCTGCGTCAGCGTGCGGATTACCAGATGCAGTGGATGTTGGCCGTCGTAGCTGACGAAGTCGCCGCCGACCGACAGGTTCACGACCCGGATGTGGTAGCGGCGGTGATTGGCCAGCACCCACTCCAGCCCGCGCTGTATGTCGACCTCTTTGACCTCGTTCTTGGGACTGCTGATCTTGACCAGCACAAGCTCGGCGCCGCTGGCGATGCCGCGGTACTTCCCGCCGCTGCGCCATCCGTCCCCGGCGCAAATCACGCTGGTCATCATGCCGTGCCAGCTATATGCCGGCGACTTGGACACACTCTGCGACTCGACGATGTCGTCGGTCGTGGCGTCCACGTGGACGCGGATGCGCCCGCGCAGGTCGGGATGCGCATAAAAGCCGCTGTCGATCACCGCGATGGTTACGCCCGTGCCGGTAAAGTCGCTCAGTGCGCCGACCCGCTCCGGCGTCGGTCGCAGCGAGGGCGTCAGGACGGGCATTAGCGGGGCTGTCCGGCAGGCAGCGTGATCCACGGGCGGGCGTTCGGATCAGGTCGGCAATACACGGGCATGCTAGGCGTCGAGATGGCTTTCGCGCGCCGGTGCGACGGCGAGGAAATCCCGAACGAAACGCTCGCCGTACTCGGCGCGCAGGGCGTCGATCGTGTCGCGTTCTTCACCGGCGATGATCAACCCCCGCGTGGTGCGACTTGTGGATGCGCCAGACCACTTCCGGCGCGTTATAGGTGTTGAGGTCCGGCCATTCCTGCTTGGCGAGGCAAACCAAAAGCGTGCCGTGCAGGTTCTTGAGCGGGGAAGGCTGTACGGTTCGCCGCGCGGTGGCGATTTCCAGCCTTGCCCACTCTGCCCACAGGTTTACGCCCGGTCGTCGCGGCGACGAGGTCGGTAATGTGCGCGCCGCCGACACGGGCGGCGATCTCCGGGCAAACTAGAACTCGCCGTCGGCGTGACCCTTGATGAACTTTGCATGGGTCGGGCCATGGCTTTGCCCTAACGCCTCGATCACCGGACGATTCAGCGGATGATGGCTTCGGCGTCCGGGTCGCTGGCCGGCAGCGTGTAGGTCGTGAATACGCCGCCGTCATGGCTGGCGAGCGGCGGCCTGCCGTAACGACACGTTGACGAAGATCGTTTCGCCGTTCACCGTGAGCGCGTCGGCGTGTTACACGTCGCCCGGGACGTACTGCTCCATAACGCGGAACGAGGCTTGATCGCCCAATTCGTTGATGAACCACCACAGTTCGTCCTTGTTCGCCACGCGCTTGATGCCCATCGCGCCGGCTTCCAGCGCGGCTGAGCACCCACGGCGGCGGGACATGGTCGGTATACGCGTGGATGTCCTCGTGGTTGATGACGCCGACGGACTCCGGCACGCGCAGCCCGGCGCGCGACGTGACTTCTCGCATCGCCAGCTTGTCGCGAAAGTTCTTGGTCTGGTTGTGGCCCCATGCCGCGCAAACGTAGATGTTCGCGCAGGATCGCCGCCATTTCGACGTCGTACTCGTCCAGCGGGATGATTGCGTCGATCTTCTGGTGTCCGCGCCAGATACGATACCGCGTGGAACGTCCGGGAGCCGTTGCTGAGATTGGGCATCTGGAACATCGTCGACAGCGTCCCGCGGCCACTCGTCCTTGAGCTTCTCCTCGGTCAAGAGCAGCGTACGCGCCCCTTGTCGTTTGGATTCGTACAAGAGGTCCTCGCTTTAGAGATAACCGAGATGGCCAAGATAGTTGTCTGGCGTGAGCTTTCGTTCCTACCCCGACTGGACCAGCGGAATTTTAGCGTGACGTTGTCAACACTTCAACAAGGCGTTAAGGCAAGTCCGCTTCAACGGTTGTCAGTCGGCCAGCGCCGTCCGCAAGTCGTCGATCAGGTCGTCGACGTTCTGATGCCGACGCTCAGGCGCACCAACTGCGGGGGGCACGGCGATGTCGCTGTCGGCGGTGCTGGCGTGAGTCCTGCTGTACGCGGTGCTCGATCAAGCTCACGCCGCCCAGCGACTCGGCGAGTGCGGGCAACAGCTTCGTCCGCGTGACGAGGCGATGCGCCTGTTCGGCGGTGTCGCAGGATCACCGAGATCATGCCGCCGGGGAGGCGCATTTGGCGCTGTGCCAGTGCGTACTGGGGGTGGCTGTCGAGGCCGGGGTAGATGACCTGCCGGACGGCAGGGTGGTCTTCGAGCATGCGCGCGACGGCGGTGGCGTTGCTGCTGTGCCGTTCGATGCGTACGCCGAGGGTCTTGATGCCGCGCAGGGTGAGGAACCGTTACCAGCGGCCCCCGCACCGCGCCGATGGCGTTCTGCAGAAACTTCAGTTGGGCGTAAATCTCCGGGTCGTTGAACGCGACCACGCCGCCAACCACGTCGGAGTGGCCCCAAGATACTTCGTGCTGGCGTATCACGATGTGTCCCGCACCCAGCAGCAGGGCTGTTGGATGACGGGGCTGCAAAACGTGTTGTCGACGGCCACCAGCACGCGCTCGAAGGGGCACGGCGCGGCCAGCGCGGGCGATATCGGGCAAGGCGCAGCATCGGATTGGTCGGCGTCTCCAGCCACAGCAGGCGGGTCGCCGGGGTAAACGCCGCTTTCACCGCATCCAGATCGGTCAGGTCGACCCAGCTGAACGTCAGGCCGTAACGCGCGAGGACTCTCTCGAACAAGCGAAACGCCGCCGTACACGTCATCCCCGACGAGATTATGTGATCGCCGGGGCTGAACAGGCGCGCCGATCGTGTCGATGGCGGCCAGCCCGCTGGCGAACGCCAGCCCGAACTTACTGCCCCGATGGCCGCGACGCACTCTTTGCAGCCGAGCGGGTCGGGTTGTCGGTGCGGCTGTATTCAGCTCTCGAACGCTCGGCCGGTGCGGCCTGCACGTAGGTCGATGTCTGATAGATCGGCGCGTCATAATCGCGCCGGTCGTCGGATCGCTCTGACCGGCGTGTGGATCGCCAGCGTATCGAGATGG